>NZ_CP082322.1:3053220-3379830 GCF_019884725.1 Leucobacter tenebrionis
TGCCTGGGCATCGCTGGCGGGGCTGGTGTGGAGCGACGTGGCACTGCTCGTCGCCGGCGAGCGACTGTGGGATCGATTCGAGCCGCTGGTGTCGGTCGATGCCGTCGATGCCATGCTCGGAGACCTGCGCAACTGGAAGGGCATCGCTCGTTTGAGGGCGGCCAGGGTCCGTATGATGCCGGGTACGCACTCACCGCGGGAGACGCGGCTGCGGCTTCGTCTCGAGGACGACGGGGTGCCGACGGGTGTTCCGAACGGGCGGATCGAGCTCGTGGGTGGTGAGGTGTTCTACGGCGATCTCGTGCTGTACGAGTACCGGCTGGTCTTCGAATACGACGGCGAGTATCACGGGGAGGAAGCCCAACGCGGGCGAGACGCGAGGCGTCTCAACGCGCTCGGCTCCGAGGGGTGGCTGCCGGTGTGCTTCACGCGATACGACAGCTTCAGCAGTCAGCTGCGGCAGGCGCGCCGGGCGCTGCGCTCACGGGGTTGGTATCCCACCGGAGAAAACGCGGAGTCCTGAATTGCGGGTTCGGGTGGTGGTGATCCCGCAATTCGGGACTCCGCGTTTCCTGGGGGCGGGGGAGGATGACTGGGGAAGGTGAGGGAGATGTGTAAGGGTACTGCGCTTATCCCTTGAGGAAGCGGATCGCCGCCTCCCTGAACTCCGTGCTGTCGAGTGCACCGCGGTGGTCTCCGGGCACGCGTGTGAGGGAGCCGTCGGGCAGCGCGTCGGCGAGATCCTCGATGCCCTGCGTCATCTGGTCGTCGCTGCCGGCGACGAGCAGCGTGGGCACGGCGGGGGCCGCGGACTGCGGCGCGAAGGGTTCGCTGGCGAGGCCCGGGATCAGCCTGGCGAGCGACGCGGTGTCGCGGCCCGGCGCGGAGATCATGCCGGCCATCATCCCGACGAGCGGGTTGCCGGGCTCGGCGCCGGCGAGGGCCGCGTCGAGTTCGGCGGGATCCACCGCGGTGAACGGCTCGAGCGGGCTCACCCCTCCGAGCACCATGCGCCGCACGCGGGGCGAGGCCGCAGGCAGCTCCCACGCGAGCCTGCCGCCGAGGGAATACCCGATCACGTCGAATGCGCCCTCCGGGGCGATGCCGGAGACGCTGTCGAGGATCGCGGCGACCACCGCCGAGGTGGTGGCCTCGGCGGAGGACTCGACGGCCGGGCTCTCGCCGTGTCCGGGGAGGTCGATCGCGATGACCGAGCGCCCGGCCGCGTTCAGTGTCTCGGGCCAGCCGGTCGCGAGGAAGTCCTCGGCGGCGCTCGACGCGAAGCCGTGGACCAGCACGACGGGCGGCAGGTCGCTCTCGGGTACGGGGAAGTGGTGGGCTGCGAGAACCATTGGAAAGCCTTTCGACGGTGAAGGGTGGGGTCTGGGGGAGCGGGCCGGGGCGATCGGCGCGATCCCGCATCGCACGGTTCGGGATCGCGGCAGTCGGCGATCCCGAACCCCGTTATTTTCTATGGTAGTAGAAAATAAGCCATCGGGCGCTGGACTTTTTATGTCTACGTCTGTAGAGTTTCCGCAGGCCACACCACGGACACCGTCGTCCCGCTCGCGGGGCGGCCCTGAATCGCAAGGAACGACTCGCATGACCGCAACCCCCTCCCGCATCGTCGACATCGCCATCGGATTCATGGGCGCGAAGCAGCTCGACGCCGCGGCTCGCATCGGCCTCTTCAAGGCGCTCGCCGACGGGCCCAAGAGTCTCTCGGAGCTCGCCGCCGCCACGCAGCACGCGGAGCGCCAGGTGCGCACCCTCGCCGACGCCATGAACAGCCTCGGCCTGCTCGGGCGCGAGAACGGCGTCTACTCCCTCGCCGAAGACGCCGAGAAGTACCTCTCGGGCAAGGGCGAGATCGACCTCACCCCGTTCATCGCCTTCCTCGGCGACATCAGCTACAAGCAGTGGCTCGGCTACGACAAGACCGTCGACACTGACGAGGCCGGCACCCTCGACCTCGACGAGGCGGGCTGGGCGTTCTTCCTGAACGGCGTGATGACCTACAACGCCCTGCACGCCGAGCAGTTCGGCGAGGCGTTCGACTTCTCGCAGTACCGCGATGCGCTCGACTTCGGCGGCCTCGCGGCCGGCTTCTCGATCGTCGCGATGCAGCAGAATCCCGAGCTGAAGACCCGCTTCGTCTACGCCCCCGACATGTCCGGGGGCATCGCCGAGGCCGCGGCGGCAGCGGGGCTCGCAGACCGCGTGACCGTCGAGGAGGGCGCCACCGAGTCGACCGAGCCCGGCGGCGAGCACGACCTCGTGCTGCTGACCCACGTGCTGCACCGCTTCGACGAGGCCCAGAACCGCGCGATCCTGCGCGCATCGCGGGGCGCGGCCGCCGAGGGGGCGACGCTCATGCTGCTCGACTTCTTCCTCGACGAGGACGAGACGCAGCGCCCCATCGACGCGCTGCACGCCGGCGAGTACTTCAACATCGATGGCACGGTCGTGTACCCGATCGCGCAGGTGGAGGGTTGGCTCGCCGAGACCGGCTGGAAGGCCGAGCGCCTCGTCGCGCTGCCCGGCAGCCCGCGCGTGCTCGTCGCGACCGCGGTCTGAGCGCGGACGCGGGAGCGGGCATGCGCCGCGAGCTCGCAGCGCATGCTCGCAGCGGGATATGAGGCTCGGGCGTGCATGACCCGGGGTGTGAACGCAATGGAGGATCGCGGATGCCCGTCATCGAGACCGTGCTGGGAGCCGTCGACGCGGCACCGCTGCGCACCGTGCTCGCAGCCGAGACCCTGCTGTGCGCCCCGCCGCAGCAACGCGGCAACGCAGGTCTGCCGGCCACCGACGCGGAGTTCGCGCGTGCGGCGGTGAGCATGCCGATGCTCGGCCGGCTCATGCTGGGCGCGCCCAACATCGACGACCGCACGCTCGTCGCCGCGGACGCCGAGGGCGCGCTCGACACGCTCGCAGCGGCGACGGGCGGGCAGAACGGCGACGAGGGCGGCGATGCCGCCGCGACCGCGGTGATCGCCCTCGCCGGATTCGGCTCGACCGCCGACCGCGCCTCGCTCGCGTGCCTGAGCCGCGCGAGCGGGATCGCGATCGTGCGGGGCGTCGACGGTCGAGCCGCGGGGGCCGACGGCCGACCAGCGCGCGACGACGAAACCGCGCCCCACGGCGGACTCGCACCCCGCGACGACCCAGAGGCCGCGGGGGAGAGGATCGCGGTCGAGCTCGAGGAGTTCAACGCCGGCGTCGTGGGGGCGATCCCGCTGCCCGGGGCGGCGCAGGGAGGGGATTCGGGATCCGGCGCCTCCTCGGCCGCACCCGACGCCGATCGCGCGCTCCTCGCCGCGGCCGCCGCCGCTGCGCATCGAGCCGGGGCGGCGCTCGTGCTCGCCCCGCGCACCGATCCCTGGGCCGTCTCGCAGGGGCTCGCCGGCGGTGTCGGCGACACGGAAGAGCGAGCGGCCCGCGATACCGTGGCCCTGTTCGAGGAGGCTCTCGAGGTCGCGGAATCCGCGGGCCTCGACCGTTCGCGCGTCATCCTCACCGGGGCCGCGGGCCTTGTCTGCGACGCCTCCGGGGCGGGCGCGGATCACGGCCGCCTCGATGCGCTCCTCGACCTCGGTGCGGCGATCTGCTTCGACCAGCTGGGGCGGATCCCGAACGTGCGCACGATCGTCTCGGACCACGACATCGCGGTCGCGATCCTGCGCGCCGCCGAGCGGGGAGCGGCGAGCCGGATCCTGCTCAGCTGCGGCATACGCAACAAGCACCGCCTCGCGTCGTACGGCGGCAACGGGCTCGAGTTCGTGCCGCAGCAGTTCCTGCCATATCTGCGGATGCTGGGCGCCGACGACGCGCTGGTGCGCGCCGTCGGCGGCGGGAACGCTCTGCGCCTGCTCGCGCGCGAACCCGCGCGGGCCGGGGAGCACGACGACGAGACGACTCGGGGAGCGAACGCATGAGTGCGAACGGCGCGATCGGCCGGGGCGGCCCCGCGGGCATGAGCCGCACGGGCGGCGGCCCGATCCCGAACTCGGACGGGTTGCCGCCGATCCCGAACCTCTCGGGTCTCGTGCAGACCGTGCTCGGCCCGCTGCCGCCCGAGCAGCTCGGCCCGACGCTCATGCACGAGCACATCTTCCTCGACATCCGCCGCCCGGCGCACACGCCGAACCCGCGGCCGGGGGAGTGGGACGAAGCTGCCCGGGATCCGCTCACCCTCGACGCGCTCGCCGCCGTGCGCCGAGGCCGCCCCAACATCGACAACGACGTGCTCGGCGACTTCGACACGGCGCTCGACGAGGTGGGCGATTTCGCCCGCCAGGGCGGCGGCACGATGGTGGAGGTCACCCCGAACGGCGTGGGCCGCGACGCCCGGGCGCTCGCGCGACTCAGCCGCGCCTCGGGCCTCAACATCGTGATGGGCGCCGGCTGGTACCAGAAGGATCTTCACCCGGCCGGCTTCTCCGACCGCAGCATCGACGATCTCGCCGCCGAGATCGTGCGCGACATCGTTCTCGGCGTCCCTGACGCGGACGGTCGGAGCACCGGGATCCGCTCGGGCATCATCGGCGAGGTCGGCGCCGAGGGCGATCCCGTCGACCCCGAGGAGATGCGCAGCGTGCGCGCCGCCGGGCGGGCCTCCGCTCTGACGGGCGCGCCGATCACGCTGCACATGGGCGGTTTCGGTGAGGCGAAGCTTCGGGTGCTCGATGCGCTCGAGGAGGAGGGCGCGGATCCGCGATCCGTCGTCTTCGGGCACGCCGGCACTATCGCCGACGACATGGATCTCGCGCGGCGGCTGCTCTCGCGCGGGGTGACCGTCGAGGCGGACTTCCTGGGCACGACCGGGAGCCCGTGGGGCACGCTCTTCCCGTTCACCGACCGTTCGGTGGCGCGCGGCTTCGCGCAGCTCGTCGCCGAGGGATGGGGATCGCAGCTCGTGCTCGGCGGGGACGTGTGCCAGAGGGTGCAGCTGCGCCGCTACGGCGGGCACGGCTACGG
This sequence comes from Leucobacter tenebrionis, assembly GCF_019884725.1. Lineage (NCBI taxonomy): Bacteria > Bacillati > Actinomycetota > Actinomycetes > Micrococcales > Microbacteriaceae > Leucobacter > Leucobacter tenebrionis. The sequence goes on from NZ_CP082322.1 coordinate 3,058,201, forward strand.
GTACATCGTCGACCACTTCCTGCCGACGCTCGAGGAGTTCGGCGTCGCCCCCGAGGCGCTCGACCGCATGATGGTCGAGAATCCCGCGCGAGTGCTGACGTTCCGGGAGCCGCGCGAGGGCTGAGCGCCGCTGAGCTGCGCGAGCCGCAGGAGAGTGGGCGCCGCCCCTCAGGGCTTGCGGAGCCGCGCGATGAAGTCGGTCACCTGCGCGTCGAGCACGGCGCTGTCGAGGTGCTCGGGGCTCACGACGCGGGTGACGGTCGCGCCGATGTTCATGAGCACGATCTCGCTGACCAGCTGCTCGTCGGGGGTCTCGGTGACGATGTCGCCGTCCTCGCGCCCCTCGCGCAGGTACTGCATGTACCCGGCCTTCCAGCTGGTGAGGTGCTCCCCGTAGTCGTGATCGATCTCGCTGCTGAAGGCGCAGCGCTCCCAGAACGAGAGCAGCACGCGCGCGGCGGTGGCGTCCTCGTTGGTGGGCAGCGTGTAACGCATCGACATCTCGAGCGCTTCGATGCCGCGTTTGCCCGCGACATGCTCGGCGAGACGGCCCTGAATGCGCGACAGCGACCGCTCGTAGGCGCCCTCGATGATCGCGTCCTTGCCAGAGAAGTAGTGCTTCAGGGCGCCGTTCGCGAAGCCGGCCCGCGACGCGATCTCGCGCATGGTGGCCGCCTCGATGCCGCCCTCCACGATGAGCTGCCACGTGACGTCGACGATCTCCTTGCGGCGCTGATCGTGGTCGATGATCTTCGGCATTGAGAACCTCTCCGGCGAGTTCGAGTTTTCTCCTCCATTGTAGACGAAAACGGCGGCGCGCTGCGGAGCGTGGGAACGCCCCGGATCCGCGCCCTCCTCTCGTGAGCGAGGCGCTTGATCCTGCGATCGAGATGACGCGTACGGCCCCTTGCGGGCGCTGCCGGGGGCAACAGGCGTGATCTCGATCACGGGCGCCTCCCCCACCCGCTGTGCGCAGGAGTGCAATGCCGGTGCGTCGAAACCCTAGAGGTCGCCCGCACCCTGGCCTAGCATCAGGGGATGCTTCAACGGAGAAGAACCTCGCAGAACCTGATCATCGGAACCGCGGCTGGGGCAGCCGCGCTGCTCCTGGCGGCTGCACCCGCAGCGGTGGCGGAGGAACCCGCCGCCGATCCCGCGTTCACGGGCACCGTCAGCATCGTGCACATCAACGACGTGCACTCGAACGTGTTCGAGGGGGAGCCCGGCATCGGCTACGGCCGTGCCGCAGCCTACGCCGCGCAGGTGCGCGCGGAGAATCCCGACACGCTCTTCCTCGACGCCGGCGACGTGTTCGCGGGGAACCCGTACTCCGCGATCGACGAGGGAGCCGGCCTCGTGCCGGTGCTGAACACCCTCGATCTCGACGCGATGACGGTGGGAAACGCCGAGTTCACCTACGGCTCGTCCGTGCTCGAGGAGCGGCTCGGCGCGTTGAACTACCCGGCACTCGGGGGCAACATGATCTACCGCGCCGACCGGCGGCCGATCGCCCCGACCACCACCACGGTCGACCTGCCGAACGGCATGACCGTCGGGATCGTCGGGGTGACCACGCCCTCCTCTGCGCTCATGGGAGCCGACGATCTCGCCTACGTCGACGCGATCGAGGTGGCGCGCCAGGGCGTCGCCGAGCTGCGCGCGGCGGATGTCGACCTGCTCGTGGGCCTCGTGCACCTGGGCGAACTCGACGCGGAGATGTCGAGTCCGAAGCTCGCCGAGGCGATCCCCGATTTCGACGTGATCATCGACGGGCACAGCCACACGGCGTTTCCCGAGGGGCTCGTCGTGAACGGCACGCTCATCGCGCAGGCCGGGGGATTCTCGGAATACATCGGACGGGTCGATCTCGATCTCGTCGACGGCGGGGTCACCGGAGTGGAGGCGCAGCTCAGCGGTCTCGAGGATCTGGCCGGGCTCGCTCCGAAGCCCGATACGCAGCAGGCGCTGGATCAGATGCGGCAGAGCGCTGATGAGCAGTTCGCGGAGGTGGTCGGGTCGACGCTGGTGCCGCTCGACGGCAATCGCTCGCTCGTGCGCACCGGAGAGGCCGCCGTCGCCAACATGTTCGCCGACGCGGTCAGGGAGGCGACCGAGGCGGATCTCGCGTTCCTCTCAGCCGGGTACGTCGGAGGCCAGATCGAGCCGGGCGACATCACGCGCCGTCAACTCTTCGAGATCGCGCGGGTCGACACGAGCATCATCACCAAGCGCATGACGGGGCAGCAGATCCTCGACTACATCGAGCGGTGCGTGCGGGAGTATCCGAGGGAATCGGGCGAGTTCATCCACGTGGGCGGTGGAGGCTACTCCATCGACGTCGAAGCCGAGCGCCGCGTGCACAGTGTGACGGTCGACGGTGAGCCCATCGGCCTCGACACGAGCTACCTCGTGGCGCTGCCGAAGGGCGGCGGCGAGTTCCCCGGTGCGATCGACGCCGAGACCGTGGCGGATCACGGCTCGGCGACTCCGATGCTCGAGGCGTACCTGCGGGCGCACAGCCCGGTGTCGCCCGAACTCGAGGGGCGGATCGCCTTCGCGCCGACCCCGGGGCCCGGCGATAGCGATGCCGGTGCCGACTCGGGCGCTGAGGGCAGTGACGCGGGCGGCGGACCCGAGAGCGACAGCGATGCCGGTGCGGGATCGCCGGACGGCAGTGCGCCGGGGGATGCCGACGCGAGCGGGCAGGCGACGGCGGGATCCGAAGCGGCTGCCGATTCCGGTGCGGGTGCTGGCGCTGGATCCGACGCGGATGCGGACAGCCGGGAGAGCGGCGGCGCCTCGGATGGCCCGGCACCGTCCGCTAAGGGCGACTCGGAAGTCGGACTCGCGAGCACCGGCTCCGAGGGTTCGGGCGTCGTGCTCGGGTTGGCCGGGATCGCGGTACTCGTCGGGGGCGCCGTGCTCGGCCTGCGTGCGAGGGCGGTGCGCCGGTAGGGGCCGGCCCGACACGAGGTCAGGGATCCACCGCCCCGCGTCCGACCCCGATTGACCGCCCCGGCACTGGTCTTGCACCTGGGAGCACGACCGGGGCGGAAGCTCTCGACCGGTATTCGCGGCGGTGCCAGGCTGGAGGACGGGTGCGGCGAGGGCGCTGCACGTGTGAGAGGAGTTCTGATGTCGGAGCATTCGGGTTCGGCGGTGCCGGAGAGCGTGATCGTTGTCGGTGCGGGTTCGGCGGGGTCGGTGGTGTCGCGTCGGTTGGCCGATGCGGGGGTCGAGGTGACGCTGCTGGAGGCCGGTGGTGAGGATACGAATCCCGCGATCCATGATCTGAGCCGGATGGGCGAGTTGTGGCACTCGCCGGATGACTGGGATTACTACACGGTGCCGCAGGCGGGCGCGAACGGGCATCGTCTGCACTGGCCGCGCGGCAAGGTGCTGGGCGGTTCCCACTCGCTGAACGCGATGATCTGGGTGCGGGGTGTGCCGCAGGATTACGATCACTGGGCGTCGTTGGGCAATGACGGCTGGGATTGGGAGAGCGTGCTGCCGGTGTTCAGGGCGATCGAGCACTATCGGGGTGGGGGCGAGCCGGCCCTGCACGGGGCCGAGGGCCTGCTGGATGTGACGGACGAGTACGAGTTGTCGCCGATCCAGCGGTCCATCATCGAGGCCGCGGTCGAGGAGGGCCTCGCGCGTAACCCGGATTACAACGGCGCCTCGATCGAGGGGGTGGCGCAGCAGCAGATCACGGTGCGCGACGGGAAGCGGCTGAATACGTATATGGCGTATGTGAAGCCGGTGCGGGATCGCATCCGGCTCGAGACGGGGTGCCATGTGCACGAGTTGATCTTCGCCGAGGACGGCGAGGGCGGGCGTCCCCGTGTGGTGGGGGTGCGGTTCTCGCAGGGCGGGGAACTGCGGGAGGTGCGGGCGGATGAGGTGGTGCTCGCGGCGGGTGCGATCGATTCGCCGCGGGTGCTGCTGCGCAGCGGGATCGGCCCGGCCGACGAGTTGCGGGAGGTCGGGATCGAGCCGCGCGTGGACCTGCCGGGTGTGGGGAAGAATCTGCACGATCACTATCTGGCGCCGGTGATCTTCGATACGGAGACCCCGATCGATCCGCCGCGCGAGGGCGTGTCGGTGACGCAGTCGCATCTGTTCTGGAAGAGCCGGGAGGAGCTGGATCGCCCGGATACGCAGCCGATCCATTTCTCGGTGCCGATGTACGGCGACTTCCTGGAGCCGAAGGGTGATAACGGGTTCTCGTTGATGGCCGGGCTGGTGACGCCGCAGTCGCGGGGCGAGATCCGCCTGTCGGGGCCGGATCCGGAGGATCCGCTGCTGCTGGATCCGCACGCGCTCGAGCACGAGGACGATGTCGCGTCGCTCGTGGCGTCGGTGCGGCAGTGCCGCAGGATCGGGAGCCAGGCCGCGCTCGCGGCGGCTCCGGCCGACGGCGGGTGGGGCGCGACCGAGGTGTACCCGGGCCCAGAGGTGGGTGACGGCGAGGATCTGGTCGATTACGTGCGGAACACGCTCGCGACCTACCACCACCAGGTCGGCACCTGCAAGATGGGCGTCGACGAGCTCGCGGTGGTCTCGCCCCGGCTGGCGGTGCACGGGGTGGACGGGCTGCGCGTGATCGACGCGTCCGTGATGCCGCGCATCACTACGGGCAACACGAACGCTCCCGCGATCCTCATCGGCGAACAGGGCGCGAAATTCGTGCTCGCAGGCGAACGCTAGAGGGATCGGCGATGAGCGCGCACGCGGTTCCCGCCCTGGCGCCCGGGCTGTTCTCCGGCAAGACCGTGCTGGTCACGGGCGGCACCTCGGGGATCGGTCTCGCAACGGCTGAGACGTTCGCGCGTCTGGGCGCCCGCGTGCTCGCGGTGGGTCTCGGCGCCGAGCGCGCGGAGGTCTCGGAGGGCGTCGACCTCGAACTCGTCGAGGTCGACGTCACCGACGACGAAGCGCTGCGCGCTCTGATCGCCGGGCTCGACCGGCTCGACGTGCTGGTTCCCGCCGCGGGGATCAGCCTGGGGGAGCGCGAACTCGAGTGGGAGCCGTTCAACACCGTTGTGTCGATCCAGCTCGCCGCCGTGTACCGCGTCGCCGAACTGGCGCGCCCGCTGCTCGCGGCGTCGGGCGGATCCCTCGTCACGATCGCCTCGATGTTCGCGTACTTCGGCGGTGGATCGCGCGTGGCCTACTCCGCGTCGAAGGGCGGCGTCGTGCAGCTCACGAAGTCGCTCGCGGAGGCGTGGGCGGGCGACGGCATCCGGGTGAACTGCGTCGCGCCGGGATGGATCGAGACACCGCTCGCGGACGGTCTGGACCAGCAGGCGAAGGAGCGGATCCTCTCCCGCACGCCGCTCGCCCGCTTCGGCGCGGCCGCCGAGGTCGCCGCGGTGATCGCGTTCCTCGCGTCGGACGCGGCATCGTTCGTCAACGGAGCCGTGCTGCCGGTCGACGGCGGGTACCTCACCACCGCGATCTGAGGGGTCGGAGGAGCCGAGTCTTCTTGAAATCGTTATCCTGCGTGGGCCCGTGGATCGCTCAGCTGGAATCCCGTACGCGATTTTCGGCGATCCGCGCCTACGCCACCGCGGAGACCGGCACGCTCATCGTCAGTGAGCGAGCACCTGCTCGGCGTTGTCCTGTCTGAGCGCTCGGATAGCATGAGAGGAATACAACGTCTGAGCAAAGGAGCGCGAGTCGCATGTCCGAGCGTCCCGGTGAGTCCTCTACCGACGCGTCGGGCTCTCGGCGGCCCGCGGGCGGTGCTCGGGGAAGCCGATCGCAGACGCTCGAACGCGCGCTCGATGCGCTCGGGATCCTGGCTGACGGAAAGCCTCGCGCCAGTGGTGAACTCGCCGCCGAACTCGGCCTGCACCGCTCCATCGTCTACCGATTTCTGCGAACCCTCGAGGATTATCATTTCGTGAGCCGTGCGCAGGACGGTCGCTATATCCTCGGCCTCGGGATCGCCGCACTTGCCGAATCCGGTCTGAGCGGCTCTGAGCTGCGGGTCGAAGACATTCTCGATGAACTCGCGAATGCGACGCAGGCGACCGCGATTCTCTGCGTCGCACAGAAGGACCACGCAGTCGTGCTCTTCTCCGCGAGGCCCTCTTCGCAGACGGCGGCGGTATCGATCCGCCGCAGTACTCGATTCCCGCTGAGTTCGGGGGCGCCGGGAATGGCGATTCTCGCGCTCGATCCGCTGAGCGAAGATGACTCCGATGAGGTCAAGCTCGCCCGCAAGATCGGATATGTGCACACCAAGGGAGGGCCGTTCCCCGGCTTCGATGCGGTCGCGCGGCCGGTCAGGATGGGCGATAGTCAGGGAGGCAGTCTCGCCGTGGTGTATCCGACGAGCGAGCATCGCTCCCGCGAGGTCGCGCAGCCGCTGCAGCATGCGGCGCTCCGTATCGAGCGGCCTGCCGAGGTGTGGTCGAGCTGAGACCGAACCGGAGTTCCGGCTGCTCCGAGCTCCGCATCTTGTTCTTCACACTATCCGTTTTGCGAAGCCCCTATTGTGCTGCGGGGCGCCAAGCGTAGCATGGTGCTCAAATATCGAGCATTTGCTCGATATGAGCTCTTATATCGAGCTGCTAACGCAATGGCGCGGGCGACTCCGTCGGCGTCCCTTCACGAGAACGGAGAGAACATGACCAGTATCGGTATCGTCGGCGCGGGGGTCGCTGGGCTGCACCTCGGCCTTCACCTGCGGCAGCAGGACCTCGACGTCACGATCTACACGAACCGCACAGCCGAACAGGTCGCGGACGGTCGGATCATGAATAGCGTCGCGCACATGAGTGCAACGATAGATATCGAGCACGAGCTCGGCATCGGGGAATGGCCGGGCACCGACGCGGAATACTCATATCATTACCACTACAACGGGTGGGGCGATGATCGGCGTTTCAAAGGCGTCTTCGAGAAACCCGCGCGCATCATCGACTACCGCATCTATCTCCCTCGACTGATGGCAGAGTTCGAGGCTCGCGGCGGACGACTCGAGATCCGCGACCTCTCGGTGGCCGAGATCGAGGCGCTCACCGAACAACATGACCTCGTCGTCGTCTCGACAGGCAAGGGCGAGATCGGTGCGCTGTTCCCGCGACGGGAGGGCAAGTCCCCCTACACGAGTCCGCAGCGCAAACTCGCCGTGGGGTTCTGGAAAGGCGTTGCAGAACGGGATCCTCGTGGCGTAGAGATCAGCGTTGCACCGCCCGCGGGAGAGCTGCTCGTGCTGCCGATGTGGTCGTTCTCGGGCAAGGTTAACGCGTTGCTATTCGAGAGCGTTCCCGGAGGTCCTCAGGAAGTGCTGACCGACCGTCGCTACGAGGAGGATCCGGAGGCTTATCGGGCTCTCACACTGGAGATGCTGAAGGAGTTTCATCCCACCGTCTACGAAAGGATCGACGAAAGCGCGTTCGAACTGCAGAACGGTGCGAAGGACATCTTGCAGGGCGCTGTCACCCCGGTGCTTCGGGAGGACTACGTGCTGCTGCCCAACGGCAGGTATCTGCTCGCGCTCGGAGACGTGCATATGACAGTCGACCCCGTGCAGGCACAGGGTGCGAACTCCGCGACTTACTCCGCGAAAGTGGTGGCCGATGTGATCCGAGAGGATCATGTCTTCGACGAGCGCTTCATGCGCAAGGTCGCCCGGCGCCGTGCTGAACGTCTTGAGGCGTCCACTGACTGGGTGAACATCATCATCCAGAACCCTCCCGCCGAGCAGATCCCTCTCCTCTTCACCGAGATGGTGCACAACCAGGAGCTGGCGAACCGCTTCACGGAGAACTTCAACTACCCCATCCGTCAGATCGATCTGCTCGGTTCCCCCGAGCGTGTCGCTGCGGCGATCGCGGCGACCACCGGCGAGTGACGCGAAGAACCGAAAGGAGACTTCCATGCACAAGCTCACTGTGCTCTATCCAGAACCTGCGGACCGCCGAACTTTCATCGACTACTACGAAACGACGCACCTGAAACTCGCGAAGCAACTGCCCGGAATGCTCGCTTGGCGCTACTCCATAGACGTGCAGCCAGGACCCGATAGCGCCCCGGCCCCTTACTTCGCGGTGTTCGAGGCGGAGTTCGCGGATGCCGATGCCTTCCGGCTGGCCATGAGCTCGGAAGCGGGGCGCGCTGTCGCAGCCGATGTGCCGAACTACGCCACGGGTGGGGCGGTCGTTCTCGACTACACGATTACGGGAGGAGAAGCATCATGATTGAGTTGAGCCCTGAGCAGCTGCAGTTCCGACAGGCGATGGCGAATCTTGCCGCCGCGGTGCATGTCGTGACCACTGCCGGCCCGCGAGGCCGGCTCGGTATCACGGTGAGCGCCGCCTGCTCGGTGACTGACGACCCGCCGACTCTGCTGGTCTGCATCAATCGCAGCAGCGCCGCCCACGATGTCTTCGTCGGAAACGGGCGGCTCGCCCTGAACGTGCTCGCCGGAGAGCAGGAGCAGCTGGCGCGCCACTTCTCGGGGCAGACGAAAGTCCCGATGGAGGAACGGTTCTCGTGGGACATCTGGGAGGATCTGGTGGGGATCCCGACGATTCGAGACGCGCGCGTAGCGCTTTCGGGCCGTATCTCCAGTACTCTCGAGCAGGGCACGCACACGGTGTTCTTCGTGAGGGTCGAAGGGATCCGCGTTCGCGCGGACGCCCGTGCGCTCGTCTATGACAGTCGTTCATTCCACACTGTCGGCACTGGAGCGTGAACGGTGGCGGCCCCGGGGGAGCCAGGAGGCGTGTCGAGCAGCCAGTCTCCGCTGAGAGCCGTGGGCGTCTCCGCGCAGGCACGATCGCTTCACGCCGCCCAGGCGCTCGGTGAGCGACTCTACTATCGCCACCGTCTCACGCCGCTGATCGCGGGCACTGCCTCGGATGAGTTGACTCTCACGCTCACGGCGGCGCGACTCGGCCCGGTGACAGCAGGTCTGCTCCGGTACTCCACGGCCGTCAGAATCGATACGGATCCGTATGAGACGGCCTTCCAGGTCAATGTTCCTCTGCAGGGTACGCTCCGTACTTCCATCGGTGATCAGCACCTGCAGGCCACGAGTTCTCGAGCAGCGCTCTATACCCCGGATGTCTCGACCGCGATCAGCGGTTGGGAGCAGCCGTGCGTGATGTTGGCTATCAAGCTCGATCGTGAGCTGGTAGAGCAGCGCCTGGCGCATGAGCTGGCTGCTTCAGGGGAGCGGCCCTGGGACGCTGCGGAGCTCGATGTGTCGCGGGGAGTCGGGCGTGCCTGGATCACCGCGGTACGGTCGACGATTCGCACCACTCAACGGCTCGCAGATCTCGACGCGGGGATCGTGCGGTATTTCGGCGAGCGCTGCGTCGACGGTTTCATCGTGAGCGTCTTGAGGTCGGAAGGAGAGGAGACGGACGGGAAGCGCAGCGACGATCGGGTGGTCGCGTCGGCGATGGAAGCCATCATGCATGCGGAAGGCCCGCCGTTGTCGCTGGGGGTGATCGCGGAGTATGCGGGTGTGAGCGGCCGTACCCTGCAATCGGCGTTCCGGCAGGTGATCGGGGAGAGCCCGATGCGAGCGCAGCGTCGAGAGCGACTGCGCAGGGTGCGCAAAGAGCTCCTCGCTTCCGACCCGCTTGGCGAGCAGGTCGGAGCAGTCGCGCTTCGCCATGGTTTCACGCACCTCGGACGATTCTCGGGTCAGTATCGCGAGGAGTTCGGCGAGTTGCCCTCGGTGACTCTCGATAGGTGAACGGAGGGATGTACTCCGCCCGAGCGCCGGAGCGGGGTCAGACTCCGACCGTGCGGAAGCCGGCGTTGCCCATCGTCGAATCGGGGGTGTTGCTCGACCTGGCCGAGTTGCGGTAGCGGTTGCAGTAGGAGGGGTGGCAGAGATAGCTGCCGCCCCGCAGCACCCGCCGCTCCGCTCCGTTGCTCGCGGTCGGGCCCTCGGGATTCTTGCGCGGGGAGACCCCGTAGTAGCGAGGATCGAATCGGTCGGCGCACCACTCCCAGACGTTGCCGACCGCCTGCCACAGTCCATAGCCGTTCGGAGCGAAGGAGCGCACGGGGGCCGTGCCGATCCAGCCGTCCGCGGCGGTGTTGTGAGCGGGGAAGGATCCCTGCCAGACGTTCGCGCGCCAGGTCCCGTCGCTGCCGTCGATGGGCGCATCGCCCCACGGGTAGGTCGCCGCCTCGAGGCCGCCTCGGGCTGCACGCTCCCACTCGGCTTCGGTGGGCAGGCGGCGTCGGGTCCACTCGCAGTAGGCGAGCGCGTCGGCCCAGCTCACGTGCACGACCGGGTGCTGCTCGAGTCCGCTGAGCGACGAGGCCCGACCGCCGGGATGCCGCCAGTCGGCTCCGCGCACGCCGATCCACCACGGTGTGCCCGCGATCGGGCCGATGATGTCCGCGGTGGGAGCGTCCACCAGTAGATGGAACACCGCCGAGGCGCCGGTGCGCTCGGCATCGGTGAGATAGCCGGTGGCTTCGACGAAGCGGGCGAACTGCTCGTTGGTGACGGGGGTCGCGTCGATCTCGAAGGCGTCGATCTCGACGGTGTGCAGCGGCAGTTCGCCGTCGGCGGCGAGTCCGTCGCCGGAGGCGTCGCCCATCGTGAAGGCTCCCGCCGGGATGCGGCACTGCTCGATCCGGTGCTCGCCCGAGCCCGAGGCGGCCACCTGTGTGCCGGCGGGGTCGTGCGCGCCGGGGATCGAACCCGTCATCGACCTGTCGGCCCTCGCCGGGGGAGCGGCCGCCCGGTGGGCGGGACCGCAGCAGTGCGGCTGGCCGGTCGGCGTCGCACCCGCGTTCATGCCCCGCTCCCTTCGCGGCTGATGCTGGCCAGCAGCGAGTCGAGAGAGGCTCGCATGCGCTGATCGGTCGCGAACTCGGGCATGAGGAGACGGAGGGTCTGCCAGCCCATGTTCGCGGCGGCGATCTCGTCGGACGCCGTGGTCAGGTCCACGCCAGGCGCGAGTTCGCCCGCGTCCTCCGCCTCCTCGAGAAAGCGGAGGATTCGAGCCCTCCACCGACGTGCGTGCTCACGCTGCGTGAACCAGAACGACTCGTTCTGCGCAGCATGGTTCCAGAACGCGAGGGCGACGCGTGCGTGACGGCTCCCATCCTCCCCGAAAGGCAGCACGGCCAGGCACAGGCTGTGCAGCGCTTCGAGCCCGTGCTTGCCCGCGGTCATCTCTTCGATGCTCTGGTCTGCGAGATTGCGGGTGCGGAGGAACGCGGCTGTGAGGAGACTCTCCTTGTCGGGGAAATAGCGGGCGAACGCGCTGTGCGTGAAACCCGCTTCCGCTGCGATATTGCGCATCGTGAGTCGGTCGAAGCCGTCGCGTGCGATGACCTGCCATGCAGCTTCCGCGATCTCGTCGCGACGCGCATCGTGATCGATAACTCTGGGCATTCTCGGTTCTCCGCGCTCGGCAGGGGCCAGGGGTCGCGGAAGTGTCTTGCGACCGGTGTTCCCAGCCTACTTTATTCTCCATTTGTAGAAAGTTATTGATTTGTAACTTTTGGGCATCGCGACGCGGTTATCGTTAGTGACCAATTGGTCTCTAAAGATGGCGAGGATGCGATGGCAGGAGCTGATGCACGTGGATACGAGAGCTTTCGCGGCCGAGTGGAGGAGTTCTCCTCGGCGTCGAGCCCGTGGTATCCACCTCGGGACGTCGCGCCCGAAGGCGCTCCCAACGTGGTCGTCGTGCTGGTCGATGATCTCGGCTTCAGCGATCTGGGTCCGTTCGGCAGCGAGATCGAGACCCCGAACATCGACGCCGTAGCGGAGAGCGGCTGCGTCTTCACCGACTATCGCACTGCGCCGGTCTGCTCGCCCGCGAGGGCGTCGCTCCTCACCGGGCTGAACCCGCACCGAGCGGGATTCGGCACGGTGGCGCACGTGGATCCCGGGTATCCGGGCTATACCTGCACCCTCCCCGATGATGCCCCGACCCTCGCGGAGTCGCTCCGAGCGGGCGGATACGCCACCTTCATGGTGGGGAAGTGGCACCTCACCGTCGAATCCCAACTTCACGACGCGGCCGACAGGTCGTCATGGCCGCTGCAGCGGGGATTCGATCGCTACTACGGCAGCATGGACGGGTTCACCTCGCTCCACCATCCGCATCGGCTCGTGCGTGACAATTCAGTCGTGGATCGGACCGGGTTCGCCGAAGATTACTTCCTCACGGACGACCTGACCGACGAGGCGATCGGCATGATCGACGATCTGCGCGCCAACGATAGTCATAAGCCGTTCCTGCTGTACTTCGCTCACTCCGCGGTTCATGGGCCGGTGCAGGCCAAGAGCGAGGATATCCGCCGATATCGAGGAAGATACGCCGCGGGATGGGATGCCCTGAGGCAAGAGCGCTTCGAGCGGCAGAAAAGGCTCGGGATCATCGCCGATCTTTCGGCGCTCCCGGAATCGGGGCAGAACCAGGACCGGATCCCAGCGTGGGACGACCTCGACGAGGAGGCGCGAGAACTCTTCGCGCGCCACATGGAGGTGTATGCCGCGTGTGTCAGTGAGGTCGACGAGAGTGTGGGGCGAGTCGTGAAACGGCTCCGAGAGCTGGGTGAACTCGACAACACGATCATCGTGATCGCGAGCGACAACGGAGGTACCGCGGAGGGCGGTCTGCGGGGCACTCGAAGCTACTTCGCCCAGTTCGTGTCCGGGCTCCCGCTCCCGGAGGACTGGGTGCGAGACGTTCCCCGAGAACTCGACCTGCTCGGCGGTCCTCGGGTGCACGGGCACTATCCCGCTGGCTGGGCGCGGGTTTCCAACACGCCGTTCCGGGCGTTCAAGGGAACCCTCTACGAGGGCGGCGTGCACGCTCCGCTCATCGTGTCGTGGCCCGCCGCACCGGAGGAGCTCCGGGGCAGAGGGCTGCGTGGTCAATCGGTCTTCGTCTCGGACCTCGCGCCCACCCTGCTCGATCTCGCGGGTATCCCGCCGCTGCCGGCGCGCTCCGGCAAACCGGCCCTCGAGTTCGACGGTCGGAGTTTTGCCGCGGCGCTCGCGGACGCCGCTTCTCCCGGCCGTGATCTCCAGCACTTCGAGGCCTTCGGGTCGCGGGCCATGCTCTCCGGCCGGTGGAAGGCGCTTTCCCCCGTGCCGCCGACCCCTGCTGAAGGCGCGACCGGCGGTCGCTGGGAGCTCTACGACCTGGCCTCCGACCCGACCGAGACGAGGGATCGCGCCTCCGAGTTCCCCGATACCGTTCGAGAGATGGCGGAGAGCTGGCGGGACGAGGCCTGGCGCAACACCGTGTTTCCTTTGAACGACGACGGCAGCCTGTTCTCGACTCGTCCGGAGAGCGAAGGCGCGCTCTCTCGAGAAACGCGGCTCACGTCGTTCAGGCCTCCTCTCGAACGGTTCCGTGCTTCGAAGCTGACCGTGCTTCGGTCGTTCACCGTGATCGCCGACCTCGAGGTCGAGCGCGACACCGGGGGAGTCGTCGTCGCGCACGGGGATCAGGGTGGCGGGTATCTACTGGCGATCGAGGACGGTGCACCTCTTGTCTCCTACAACGCATACGGTGACATGAGACGGGTGCGGGCGGCCCCTCTCGAGCAGGGCGCTCACCGTGTCGAGCTCCGTTTCGCGGAGATCGAAGGCTTGCGATGGAGGATCACGCTTCTCATCGACGGTCGCGCGGCGGCGGAGATCCCCGAGGTGCCCATGCTGCTCGGAATGGCGCCCTTCACCGGTATCAGCGTGGGCTACGACTACGGAGGTCCCGTCGATTGGGAGCTCGCGGAGCGCCATGCCGACGGTTTCCGGTTCACCCGCGGAGCCATCGTCGAGCTTCGTTATCTGCCGGGGGAGCGCTCCCGACACGACCGCACCGTGCTGCATCGCATCGGGGAGGCCGCGCTCGCCGTCGCGGATTGACGAGGCGGTCGAGCGTGAAGAACGACTCGCAGTATTACTGAAAGGAACATCATGAAACGAACACTCGCCGTGGCCGCCGGGCTCACGGCCGTCGCGCTCACCCTGACCGCTTGCTCGGGAGAAGGATCGCCGAACGAGGGCTCATCGACTTCGCCGACCGAGCTGAAGATCGGCAACTTCATGGATCTGACGTCGTGGGACACCGCTGTCGCCGATATCGGGTTCAACGGCCCTTACCTTTCTGCGGTCTACGACCCGCTCATCGCGCTCGACGGGGAGGGGAAGCCCGTTCCGGCGCTCGCCACGGACTGGACGGTTTCGGAAGACTTTCTGACGGTCACGCTGGAGCTGCGCACCGACGCGGTGTTCTCCGACGGCGAGAAGTTCGATGCCGATGCTGCCGTCGCGAACCTCGAGTACCTGCGAGACGGAGCGGTCTCCCGTGAGGCATATCTCAACGTCGAGAGTTTCACGGCGGTCGACGAGGATACCGTGGAGATCGACCTGAGCGCTCGTGACGATCGGCTGCTCTATTTCATGGGGCTCGGCCGAAGCTACATGGCCGCGCCGTCGGCGATAGAGGCCGGCACTCTCGCCGAAGCCCCCGTCGGATCCGGACCCTACACGCTGTCGGAGAGCAGCATTCCCGGCGCCGAATATCACTTCGACCGGGTGGCCGACCACTGGGCGGCCGACGAGTTCCGCTTCGAGAAGGTCTCGGTGCTGCCGATCCAAGACGATAGCGCTCGGAACAATGCCATGGAGGCCGGCCAGATCAATGTGACCTTCGCCGACGACACGACGGTGGAGATGGCGGAGCAGAACGGTTGGTCGACGGAATCGAAGGTCGCAGCCTGGATCGGCCTGCGCATCAACGACCACACCGGCGAGCAACTCGAACCCCTCGGCGACGTGCGTGTTCGGCAAGCGCTCAACTACGCGTTCGACGGTGCAGAGATCCTGTCCTCGCTCGGACGCGACCGGGGCGAGGTCACCAACCAGGTCTTCGCGGTCGGATTTCCCGGTAATGATCCCGCTCTCGACGACCGGTGCGCCTACGACATGGAGAAGGCCAAAGAGCTGATGGCGGAGGCGGGATATGCCGACGGTTTCGAAGTGGCGATGCCGATGTCCGGACCTTTCCAGACCTGGCAGCCCACGGTCGAGCAGGTGTTCCAGGAGCTGGGGATCCGGGTCACCTGGGACGAATATCAGTTCACCGATTACCAGTCGAACGCTCCGAACTACCCGATGTTCATCGTCTCGCTCGCCGTGGACTCGGATCCCGTCGCGACCATCGCCCGTCAGTTCACGGTGCCGCAGTGGTACATGCCCGAACCCGATATCTCCGAGTTCCCCGAACTGCAGTCGCAGGTCGACGCGGCTCTCGAGGCGCCGCGCGGCGAAGAGCAGGAAGCCGAGATCCGTGAGCTCAACGAGATGGTGACGGAGCAGGCGTGGAACGTCGTCTGGTATCAGTCGGCGAACACCTACGTGACCACCCCTGACATCGAATTGACTCCGGTGACCGGCATGATGTTCCCGACGTTGAGGCAGATCCAGCCCGCCGCGTGACGGAGCGGTGATCGAGCGCTCCGGCGGTCTCCCTGCGAAGCGCATCGGGGAGGCCGCCGGTTCCGCACTTCTCGCGCTGGGCAGCAGCACCGCCTGCCCGCGGCGTCGCGCCCGCTCACACGGAACCCCGCAGATCGGCGATCATGGAGTCGACGCTGGTGTTGATACTGGCGTCGTTCGCGGCCTCGGGTACGAGCACGGCCATCATCTGCCAGCCCGCGTTGTGCGCCGAGACCCGGTTCACCGCGTCCTCGATGTCGACCTCCTCGGCGAGCTCGCCGTCCTCGCGGGCCTCGGTGAGGAAGCCTCGGATCAGGTCGCGCCGCCGCGTGATGTTCTCGTGGTGGATCTCCCAGAGCTCGTGGTCCTGAGCGGCACGGTCCCAGAACGAGAGGACGACCCTGGACCGCTGGGGTCCGTCGGCCTCCAGAGGCATGAGTTCGAGGCACATCTGGCGGAGCGCTTCGAGACCGCGCACGCCCTCGGTGCGCCGAAGGGTGTACTCGTGGGACTTCTGGAAGACCTCGAGGAAGGCCGCGGTGAGCAGACTCTTCTTGTCGGGGAAATAGCGGGCTATCGCCCCGTGCGCGTATCCGGCCTCGGCGGCGATCTCGCGCATGGTCACCCGGTCGAAGCCGTCCCTGATGATGATCTGGGTGACGGCTTCGACGATGTGGGATCGTCGCTCGTCATGATCCACGATCTTCGGCATGTGTCTCCGTTCGTCCCTTGAATTCTAGGGAGGAATCCAGTCTCGACCTGTGCGGCGGGGTTTCGTCACCAATTGGTGATTAATCGTTACCGGAGCGTTACTTAAAATAACCACTTGGAGATTATTCTTTAGTCACCGAATGGTGATTAAAGTGAGCTCGGCGAATGCGTCGATCTCCGCCGACGAAGGAGTCGAACACATGAAGAAGATCAACCGCCTGTGGGGTGCGCTCGCTCTCATTCCGGCCGCCGCGCTGGCACTCACCGCCTGCTCGTCGGGAGGAGGGGGCGCCGAAGCCCCGTCCGGCGGCAGCGGCGACGTCACGACTCTCAAGGTGGCGACGATCGGCCTCACCTCCGACGGCAGCCTGATCGGCGGCATCGAACAGGGGTTCTTCGAAGAGGAGGGGCTGGAGATCGAGACCTCGATCGTCGCCAACCCGCCGGCAGGCCTCGCCGCAGCGCAGAGCGGGCAGGTCGACATCGCCTACTCTCCGAGTATTCCGCTGCTCAATGCGCTCGGGCAGGGCGTGGGCATCAAGGTGATCGGGGCCGCCGACGGATACCCCGCCGATCCCTCGGAGATCGACGATCCCGCCGACTTCGACGACACCGGGCTGTTCGCCGCGGTCGGCAGCGATATCCACTCGGTCGCGGACCTCAAGGGCAAGACCATCGCCGTGCCGGCTCGCAAGGCGCAGCTCGAGGTGGTCATCGCCGGCGAGCTCGAGAAGGAGGGCATCGATCCCGCGTCCGGCGTGAACTGGGTCGTGCTCGACTTCACCTCGGCCGTGGCCGGGCTGCAGAACGGCACCGTCGACGCAGCCGGCCTCGTGAGTCCCTTCACCACCGAGGCCGAGGCCGCGGGAGCCGAGCAGCTCTCCGCCCCGTCGATCGGCTTCTTCGAAACGGGCGCGACCGGCCTGTGGACCGCGGGAGCCACCACGGTCGAGAAGAAGAAGGACGCGATCGCGGCCTTCCAGCGGGCGATCGTGAAGTCGAACGAGTGGGCGACCGAGAACCCGGAGGAGGCCATTCAGGCGGGTCTCGACTACACCGACTCGCAGCTCACCGTCGACCAGGTGAAGGTGCCGGTGTGGCCGACCGTGGTGAACCCTGAAGACCTCGAGCGCCCCAACGAGAAGATGGTCTCTCTCGGCTTCCTGCCCGAGCCGGTGGATCTCACCGACGTGATCGTCTCGGAGTGATCCCGTGCGAGATTCTCGACTGCTGAGGTGGGGTGTCGGTGCTCTGGGTGCGTTGGTCGTGCTCGGGGTGTGGCAGGTGGCTGCTGCGGGGCCGCTCGCGGGTTCGCCTCTGCCGACCGCGGGTGAGGCGATCGGGGAGCTGGCTGGGCTGGTCGTCACTTTGGAGATGTGGTCCGCGGTGTGGGACACGGTGGCGATGGCGGTGCTGGGGCTGGTGATCGCGACGGTGGCGGGGGTGCTGCTCGGTGTCGGGATCGGGGTGTCGCCTTTGGCGATGCACGCGACGCGGGTGCCGTTGGAGTTCTTGAAGCCGATCCCGCCGATCGTGATTCTGCCGGTGGTGGTGCTCGTGCTCGGCCCTACGGCGGGCATGGGCGTGTTCCTGGTGTTCATCGGGTGTTTCGTGTCGATCGTGGTGCAGGCGTCGGCGGGTGTGTTCGATACGGATCCGGTGGCGCGGGCGACGGGGCAGTCGTACGGGTTGAGTCGGGGTGAGGTGCTGTGGAGCATCGTGCTGCCGAGTGCGCTGCCGTATATCGGGACGGCGGTGCGGGTCGCGGCGCCGACCGCGTTGATCGTGGCCGTGGTCGCGGGCCTGATCGGGGGCGGCCCGGGGCTGGGGCAGAGCCTGGTGCAGACGCAGATCGCGGGCAATCAGCCGCGCTTGTTCGCGTACGTGCTCGTGCTGGGCTTGTTGGGATTGATCGTGCAGGGAGTGAGTCAGTGGGGCGAGCGCAGGCTGTTGCACTGGCACCCCCAGTACCGGAAGCAGGTGGTGTGATGTCGGTGACCTCGACCGTGCTGATCCGCACGAAGGAAGCGCGCCGTCAGAAGCGCAGCGGGCTGCCCAAGTGGGCGTTGATCGGGGCCGAGATCCTCGTCCCGATCCTGCTGCTGGGCCTGTGGTGGGTGGCGTCGGCGAACTCGACGAACACGTTCTTCCCGCCCCTGCAGACGATTCTCGAGCGGATGGGGGCGCTGGTGGCGACCCCCGCGTTCTGGGGCGATGTGGGGTCGTCGGTGGGGAACCTGCTGCTGTCGTTCGCGCTCGCCTGCGTGATCGGGGTGGGGCTCGGGATCGTGCTGGGCCTGTCGCGGTGGTTGTCGTGGCTGGTGGAGCCCACGATCCATTTCTTCCGCGCGATCCCGCCCGTGGCGCTGGTGCCGATCTTCGTGTCGCTGATCGGGTTCGGCAACGAGACCCGCATCCTGTCGATCACGCTGTCGGCGGTGTTCCCGGTGCTGATCTCCACGATCGACGGGATCCATGCCACGGATCCGGATCGCCGGTCGGTGAGCCGCATCTACCGGTTGGGGGTGTGGGATCGGATCTTCCAGGTCGCGCTGCCCGAGGCGAGCCCCCGCATCCTGTCGGGCATGCAGGTCAGCCTGATCACCGCGTTCGTGGTGATGATCGCGTCCGAGATGCTGGGCGCCTCGGTCGGGCTCGGGGCGCGCACCCTGCTCGCGCAGCAGTCGTTCATGATCGCCGACATGTGGGTCGGGATCCTCGTGCTGGGCGTGCTCGGCTATGCCGCGACCGCTCTGCTCGCCATCTTCCGGCGCCGCGTGCTGCGCTGGTACATCGCTATCCGACAGCAGGAGAAGAACCTATGACCACCACCACGACCGCGCCCCGCCTGAGCGTGCAGGGCCTCGCGAAGACGTACGACACGAAACAGGGGGCGGTGCCCGTCATCGCCGATCTCACCTTCGAGGTGCAGGCCGCGGAGATCGTGTGCATCGTGGGCCCCTCGGGGATCGGGAAGACGACCCTGCTGAAGTGCCTGACCGGGTTGCAGTCGATCACGTCGGGTTCGGCGCGCATCGATGGCAAGCAGATCGATGGGCCGCCGGAGGAGATGGCGCTCGTGTTCCAGGAGTACACGCGCTCGCTCATGCCGTGGCTCACGGTCGAGAAGAACGTGCGCCTCCCCTTGAAGCACCTGCGCCTGTCGGCCGCGGACCGGGAAGAGCGGATCCGGTCCGCGCTGGCCGCGGTCGGACTCGCCGGCGCGGAGACGAAGTACCCGTGGCAGCTGTCTGGCGGCATGCAGCAGCGCGTCGCGATCGCCCGCGCGATCGCGTACCGTCCCGAGGTGCTCGTCATGGACGAGCCCTTCGCGTCCGTGGACGCGCAGACCCGGTTCGAGCTCGAGGACCTCTGCCTGAAGATCCGCGACGAGTTCGGCATGACGATCGTGGTCGTCACCCACGACATCGACGAGGCCGTGTACCTCTCCGACCGCGTCGTCGTGCTCGGCGAACGCCCCGCCCGCGTCACCCGCATCGTCGATATCGACCTCCCCGCACCCCGCGACCAGATCACCACCCGCGCCACCCCCGCGTTCGCCGAACACCGCACCGACATCTTCGAACTCATCCGAAAGGCGCACTGAGGTGGGGGATCGACCGGCGCAACCCGAGCTCTCGCGGCGGGGATACGAGTCGTTCGGCGGCCGCGCCGCCGAGTTCGTCTCGGACTCCGTGCCGTGGTGGCCCGAGCGCCCGACCGCTCGCGATGACGCCCCGAACGTGATCGTGATGCTGGTCGACGACCTCGGCTTCAGCGATCTCGGTCCGTTCGGCAGCGAGATCCCGACTCCGAACATCGACGCGCTGGCCGATGACGGATGGGTGTTCACGAACTACCGCACCGCCCCCATGTGCTCGCCGGCCCGCGCCGCCCTCATGACCGGTCTCAACCCGCACCGCGCGGGCTTCGGCTACGTGGCGCACACCGATCCCGGGTACCCGGGCTTCACCTGCGAGCTGCCGCAGGACGCCCCCACCCTCGCCGAGTCCCTGCGGGCCGGCGGGTACGCCACCTTCGCTGTCGGCAAGTGGCACCTGACGCTCGAGTCGCGCCTGCACGACGCCGCCGACAAGTCGTCCTGGCCGCTGCAGCGCGGCTTCGATCGCTACTTCGGCAGCATGGACGGCTTCACCTCGCTGCATCACCCGCACCGCCTCGTGCGAGACAACTCCGTGGTCGACGTGCAGCAGTTCCCCGACGGCTACTTCCTCACCGACGAGCTCACCGACGAGGCGCTCGCCATGATCGACGAGCTGCGGGTCAACGACCCGTCGAAGCCCTTCTTCCTGTACTACGCGCACACCTCGGTGCACGGGCCGATCCAGGCGAAGGAGGCCGACATCGCGCGCCATCGCGGGCGCTACGAGGCCGGGTGGAACGCGCTGCGCGAAGCGCGATTCGCGCGGCAGCGGGAGCTCGGGGTGGTGCCGCCGCAGGCTGAGCTGCCCGCCGACGCCATCGCCGACGGGGATCGGATCCCGAGTTGGGAGTCGCTGAGCGACGAGGATCGCGCGCTCTTCGCCAGGCATATGGAGGTGTACGCGGCCGCGGTCGACGAGGTCGACCAGAGCGTCGGCCGCCTCGTCGAGCACCTGAGGCGGCTCGGCGAGCTGGAGAACACGATCGTCGTGCTCGCGAGCGACAACGGCGGCACCGCGGAGGGCGGCCCGAGCGGCACCCGCAGCTACTTCGCCCAGTTCGGGCACTCGGCTCCCGTGCCCGACGGCTGGGTGCGCGACGTGCCCCGCGATCCCGAGGATATCGGCGGCCCCAGGCTCTTCAGCCAGTACCCGACCGGCTGGGCGCGCGTCTCGAACACCCCGTTCCGATCGTTCAAATCGTCGACGTACGAGGGCGGCGTGCACGCGCCGCTCATCGTCTCGTGGCCGGCGGCTCCCGCGCGGGCTCGCGGGATTCGGGATCAGTTCGTATTCGTGTCGGATCTCGCCCCGACGATCCTCGAGCTGACCGGGGTGCCGCCGCTCGCCGAGCTGCGGGGGAGGCCGACGCAGGAACCCGACGGCAGGAGCGTCGCCGGGGTGCTCGCCGATCCCTCAGCCGAGGGCCGCGAGGCCCAGTACTTCGAGTGCGTCGGGCGCCGCGCGATGGTCGACGGGGAGTGGAAGGCCGTGTCCCCACTGCCGCCTCGCCGCGAGGAGGGCGCCGCCGGCGGATCGTGGGAGCTGTACCACCTCGCCGACGATCCGACCGAGACCCGCGACCTGGCCGCCTCCCACCCCGAGCGGGTGACCGCCCTCGCCGATCGGTGGCTCGATGAGGCCTGGAACAACGCCGTGCTGCCTCTCGACGACGACGGGACGCTGCACAGCAATCGCCCGGAGACGGAGGCGCGACTCGAGGCTCCGGTGTCGCTCGTGCCGTTCCGCCCGCCGCTCGAGCGGTTCAGGTCGGCGAAGCTGACCGTGCTGAAGTCGTTCGTCGTCGAGGCCTCACTCGAGCTCGAGGAGGGTGCGGCCGGTGTGCTCGTCGCCCACGGCGACCAGGGCGGAGGATACCTGCTGGCCATCGAGGACGGCGCGCCGATCATCTCCTACAACGCCTACGGCGACATGCATCGCGCCCGGGGGGCCGCGCTGCAGCCCGGGATCCGGGAGCTCGTATTGCGCGTCGACGAGCTGGAGGGGCTGCGGTGGCGCCTGCGGCTCGAGGTCGACGGCGTGCCGTCCGCGGAGATCGCCGCGGTGCCCATGCTGCTGGGCATGGCCCCGTTCACCGGCATCAGCGTCGGCTACGACTACGGCGGGCCCGTCGACTGGGACCTGCACGAGCGGCACCGGGCGTTCCGCTTCTCAGGCGGTAGGATCTCGCGGCTGCGTTACGTGCCCGGCGCTCGCTCGCGGCACGACCCCACCGTGCTGCGCGCAATCGGCGAGGCCGTCGCAGAGCTCGCGGACTGAGGCGCGCGCTCCTGGCCTGCGCTCCTGCTCCTGCTCCCGCACGCTCCCTCGCTCCCGCTCCCTCGAGACCGCCTATTCGTATCGAGTCGGCCCGGAATATGCGCGAATCATGGGCCGGCTCGCAATAAATGGGACGGCTCGCGAGGGGCGGGCGGGAGCGGGCGGGGCAGGGCGGGGTGAGGGCAGGGCGGATCAGCGGCAGCCTCAGCCGAGCGGCAGCGTCTCCACCGCGAACGGGAACACGACCGCGCCGCCCGTGGCGTAGTTCGGCACGTCGGCCTCGACCGCCCGCCCCTCAGGGGAGGCGAGCGCCGCGCCGAGCGCCGCTTCGTCGGCGAACGTGGCCTGGAAGATGCCGTAGTAGGGGCCCTCGCCGGGCTCGCAGATGTCGAGCGAATAGGTGATCTCCTGCACTCCGGGGAGCTTGGCGCAGAGCGGCAGGTGAGTGCTCAGGTAGTAGTCCCTGAACGCGGCGCGGTCGGCGGGCTCGGGGTAGAGCACGGTGAGCTTGTGCATGGGGTTCTCCTTGAAACTATGGCGGTTCGGCGGCAGCGCCGGATCAGTCGCGGGCGTACACGCGTCGACCGGTGAACCAGGTCTCCACGACGGTGGTCTGCACGAGCTCCTTCGCGGGGTGCTCGAACGGGTCCCGATCGAGCAGCACGAAGTCGGCCGACTTGCCGACCTCGAGCGAGCCCGTCTCCGAGGCGAGTCCCATCGCGGTGACGGCCCCGATCGTGAACGCGGAGATCGCCTCCTCGAGGGTGATCGCCTGCTCCGGCCAGAGCGTACCGGGGTACTGGCCGTTCGGGTCCTCGCGGGTGACGAGGCCGTGGATCCCCTCCCACGCGTTGGGCGAGGCCGCGACGGGCCAGTCGGATCCGCCCGCGACGATGGCGCCGGCGTCGAGCAGCGCACGGTTCGGCTGCATCTTGTCCGCGCGCTCGCGCGGCAGCACCTCGCGGATCGCCTCGACGATCGGACCCGGCACCCAGATGAAGGGGCAGATGTCGGCGTCGACGCCCAGCTTCGCGAAGCGCTCGATGTCGTCCGGGTGCACGAACTGGCCGTGGGCGATATGGTAGCGGGTCTCGGTGATGCCCTCGCCGCGCAGCGTCTCGACGGCGTTCAGCACCTCGTGCACCGAGGCGTCGCCCGTGCAGTGGATCTTCGCCGAGAGGCCGGCTTTCGCGACGCGGCGCAGCCAGTCGGTGAGCTCCTCGGGCTTCAGCAGGGTCTCACCGTGGTGATGGTCGCCGTGCACGTCGTCGGGGAGGTAGGGCTCCAGGAACGCGCCCGTGCGAGTCGGCGGCACGCCGTCGAGGAAGATCTTCACGAAGTCGGGGCGGTGGTGCTCGGTGCGGTACTGCTCGCCGTTGAACACGAGGCCGTCACCGATCTCGGTGAAGCCGAAGATGTCGTCGTTGATGAGCATCGACGAGATCACCCAGGCGTCGAGCTCGCCTGCCGCGTCGAGCGAGCGCAGCGCCTCCATGATGTGGTTCGAGACGCCCGCGTCCTGGAACGCGGTCACTCCGAAGGAGTTCAGGATCTCCACGCCGCGCTGCGCCGCGCGCCGTTCCTGCTCGGGCTCGAGCCCGCCCGCCGCCTGCTGCGCCTTCGCGACGGGCAGCCCCGCGGCCTCGAGCAGCACGCCCGTGGGCCGGCCGTCGGCATCGAGCACCACACCGGGCTGCCCGGCCTCGATCCCGGCGATCTCCATCGCCCGGGTGCTGACCCAGCGGTTGTGGTGGGAGTCGTCGGAGAGCATCACCGGGCGCCCGCCCGCAGCCTCGTCGAGCTGCGCGAGCGCGTCGGCCGTGTTCACCTCGTTCAGGCGGTCGCTCGCCCAGGGGCCGCCGACCACCCAGGCGTCCGCCGGCAGTTCCGCGGCGTGGGTGCGCACCGCCTCGAGGATCCCGTCGAGGTGGGCCCCGATCGGCACGCGCAGCTCGAACAGCTCCTCCTTGCCTGCGAGGAAGAAGTGGTTGTGCACATCTGCGAGCCCCGGCATGAGGAAGGCCCCGGCGAGATCGCGCACCTCGGTATCAGGGCCCGCCAGTGCGCCGACCTCATCGGCCGATCCGACCGCGACGATCCGTCCTCCCGCTACCGCGATCGCCTCGGCGCGCGGGTTCGCCGGATCGACCGTGTAGACGCGGCCGTTGGTGAGGATCAGATCGGGCTGTGTGGTCATCGTTGACTCCGTTCGTGGGGTGTGGTGAGTTGAAAACGGGCTACTTGCCGCAGGCGCAGCGCTCGTTGCC
Organism: Leucobacter tenebrionis; assembly: GCF_019884725.1. NCBI lineage: Bacteria > Bacillati > Actinomycetota > Actinomycetes > Micrococcales > Microbacteriaceae > Leucobacter > Leucobacter tenebrionis. The sequence goes on from NZ_CP082322.1 coordinate 3,082,575, forward strand.
GCAGCGGCAGGTCTCGCCCGCGCAGCATCCGCAGCCGGATCCCGCGCAGCAGCCGGATCCCGCGCCGTCCGAGGCGCACGCGCCGCCCCCGGCGCGCGCGTCGGAGGCGAGATCCATCGCGGGGTTCCGGTCGAGGAAGCCGTGCGGCTTGAACCAGAAGCCCGAGTAATCGACGGGCATGATCGGCCAATCCTCGGTGCGCGGGATGTGGGTGGGGCCGAAGACGTGCCACAGCACGATGTCCTCGCCGTCGAGCGAGCGGTCGGCCTTCGTCCACTCGGGCAGCCCGGCCCCGGGCGCGTGGGCGTTGGGGTAGAAGCCGGCCGGGTAGAGCTCTTCGGGATCGTACCGGGTGCCCCACAGGTGCTTCGTGGCGAAGTTGGCGCGCCCGTGCACCGTCGATTCGGGCTGCGCCGCGAGCAGCATCTTGCCCTCGGGGATCAGCCAGTACGAGGTCGGCTTGCCCACGTGGTTCTTGCGGTGCGCGGACCGCACCTCCCACACCCGGCCGGTGAGGCCGTTGGCGATCCGCTGCGCCTCCTGCTCGCTCCTCAGCTGCGTGTCCGACCAGGTGAAGGCGTTGCCGTAGGGGTTGTCGGGGCCGGTCGGGATCTGCACCGCCTCGACCTCGTGCAGCGTGTTGTCCTCGCCGTCGATGGCGGCATCGATGCGGGCGCAGAAGAGGTGCTGGTGCACGGGGGTGAAGATGCCGGGCGCGATCTCGGTGCGGTGCGCGTCCTCACTGCCCGGGACCCCCGCGCCCGCGAATACGATGCCGGTGGCTTTCGCCTCGACCTGGATCGAGCCGTCGAGGTAGAAGTACCAGAAGAAGCCGTAGTCGTAGTTGCCGATGGTGGCGAAGTAGCTGACTACGAGGCGGCGGCTGCGGCGCACCTCGGCGTTGCCGTCGAGGTCGGTGTGCTTCCAGAGGATCCCGTAGTCCTCCTCGTGCATGCAGATCGCCTGGGGGATGCTCACGGGGTTGCCGCGGTCGTCGGGCACGAACGCGTCGAAGTAGTGGATCACGCCGAGGCAGTCGCAGCCGAGCGCGAGGGAGTTCGCGTTCTTGCCGAGCAGGTACTCGCCGGCGTCGAAGTAGCTGATCCAGTAGCGGCTCACCGAGGTGTCGCCGTAGGGCACCACCATCTCGGGCACGCTCGCTCGGTGCGCGACCGAGCGATCCTCGTCGCCGTCGCGGAAGCTGATCTGGTTCAGCACCAGACCCTCCTGCTGCGTGAATCCGACCCTGAACTTCCAGTTCTCCCACTGTACGAGGCTGCCGTCGACCGAGAACGACGGCCCCTCCGGCTGCGTGATCTCGATGGGCTTGAGGCTCGTGCGGGCCGGGCCCTGCACGTCGAGCGTGTAGTTGCCGTGCGCCTCGGGCACGGGGATGTCGCCCTCGTCGTCGATGCGGATCACCCGGCGCTCGGTGAGGTCGACGTGCACCACGAGGCCCTCGACCGGGTGCGCCCACGGGCTGTCGGTCTCGGAGTCGCGCAGGTAGGTGTGCGAGCGCACGATCCGCTTGCCGACCTCGTCCTCACGGCCGAAGAAGCCGGGCGCGAGCGGGGAGCAGAATGCGAGCTCCATGCGGTCCTCGAGGCCGCGGCGCTTCATAGCGGCCTGCCACTCCGAGGAGGCCTTCACGATCGCGGCCGCATCCTCGTACTCCTCGAAGAGGTACTGCGGCTGACCGTAGGGCGCCTCGCCGTTCGGCAGCACCCGCAGGCTGTCGATCTCGCCGCGCGTCACAGCGACGATCGCCTCGGAGGCGACGCCGGTGCTGCGATCGAGCAGCGTCACCCTGATGCGGCGGTCGAGCGCATCTCCCGGCTGCCACGCCGCGAGGTCGGCCTTGGGCGGATCGACGGGCAGCATGCGCGGCACTCGCGTGTGCCCGGTGAAGTGCCCCGCGTCCGCGAGGATCCGCCGCGCTTCGGCGATCTCGTCGCCGGTGAGCGGGTCGAGCGGGTGCTCGACCGTCTCAGGAGTGGTCACTCGCTTGCCGTGGGTGTGGGTGGCGTCGGGTCGATGCTGGCGGCCTGCGGCTTGCGTCATTGAAAATCATCCTCGTCGTGGTGAACGTTGGGGAGTTCCCCTCAGTATCCCAAGCGGCTTGGCATTTGGACAGTCGAGCAGTTGACTCTGCGGGAAGAGTGCTGCGCTGCGAGTGCCCACACCCTCCCCGGAGGCGCCCGGAGCCGAGAAGATGTGAGTGGACGGGTCATGGCGATCCGCGGAACAGGCCTCCGGCGAAAGGAACCTCAATGGCAGACAAGAACGACGGCGTTCAGGGGCGAGTGGTCGTCATCACGGGCGGCGGCACCGGCATCGGAGCCGCGATCGCCGAGCGCTACGCGGGCGAGGGCGCCCACGTCGTGCTCATCGGACGCAGGATCGGCCCGATCGAGGACGTCGCGGCGAAGCTGGGCGGCACCGCGATCGCCGCCGACGCGGCCGACGGCGAATCGGCTCGCGCCGCAGTCGCGCAGATCGTCGACAAGTTCGGCCGCATCGACGTGCTCGTCGCGAACGCGGGCGGCCACGGCTTCAACGCGGTCGGCGAGACCGACGACGATACCTGGGAATCGTCGATCAAGGTGAACCTGACGACCGCGTTCACGATGTCGCGCGAAGCCCTGCCGGCGCTCATCGAGAGCCGCGGTCAGATCGTGGTGATCTCCTCGCTCGCGGGCGTCTTCGCCGGCCCGAAGGTCGCCGGGTACACCACGACGAAGCACGCGCTCATCGGCCTCACCCGCTCCCTGGCCCGCGACTACGGCGTGCACGGCGTGCGGGTGAACGCGGTCTGCCCCGGCTGGACCCGCACGCCGATGGCCGACGCCGAGATGGACGAGTTCATGGGGCACGTACCCGAGATCGCCAGCCGTGACGAGGCGTACGGCCGTGTCACCCGCGACGTCCCGCTCAAGCGCGTCGGCGAGCCCGACGAGATCGCATCGGTCGTGCGCTTCCTCGGCTCGAACGAGTCGTCGTACATCACCGGGGCCGTGATCATGGCCGACGGCGGCGCGCACATCGTCGACCTCCCGACGCTCGCGTTCGAGCACGCCGGGATGTGAGCGACGCGGATCCCGCGCCGATCCTCATCGAAACCGACTGACCGGAGGGAACACCATGGAGACTGCCGATCTCGTGCTGCGCGGAGGCAGCGTCTACACCCTCGACGAGGCCTTCACCGTCACGCAGGCGATCGCCCTGCGCGGCGGCGAGGTGCTCGCCACGGGCTCCGACGAGGAGGTCGCCGAGGCGATCGGGCCCGACACTCGAGTGATCGAGCTCGCGGGGCGGGCCGTGCTGCCCGGCATCGACGACTCCCACCTGCACGCCGCGGCGTGGGGGATCGGCAGCCCGCCGTACTCGCTCGACCTGTCGTTCCCGGCCGTGCGCTCGATCGCCGAGATCGCTGAGACCGTGCGCGGGGCGGCGGAGACCGCGCCGCCGGGAGAGTGGATCGTCGGTCAGGGCTGGGATGTCGGCTATCTGAGCGAGTGCCTCGACGGCGAACGCGCGATCCCGCACCGCTCCGACATCGACGGCGTCTCGCCGGAGCATCCCGTCTGCCTCACCGATTTCTCCGGCCACATGGTGCTCGTCAACAGCGCCGCGCTGCGCCTCGCCGGCATCGATCGCGACACCGTCGCGCCCGCGGGCGGGGTGATCGACCGCGATGAGAGCGGCGAGGCCACCGGCATCCTGCGTGAGGGAGCGCAGGATCTCGTGCAGTCGATCATCCCTCGCCCCGATTACGAGACCCGCAAGCGGGCCATCGCCGACGCCGTGCGCCGGCTCAACGCTCGCGGGATCACGGCCTACACGGAACCCGGGCTCGGCCCGGGAGGCGAGGGCGTACTCGGCGGCGCGCTCGGCGGCGACGCCATCCGCGCCTACGAGGAGCTGGTCGCGAGCGGGGAACTGACCGCGCGGGTCTCGGTGCTGCTGCTGCCGCTCGCGATGGGGGAGACGGCGGATCGCCTCGAGCCGCGCGTGCGCGAGCAGCAGGCGGGGCTCGGCGACGTCGACCCGCGACTCGTGAACGTGATCGGGGTCAAGCTGTTCGCCGACGGGGTGCCGCCGAATGAGACCGCCTACATGTACGAACCCTACGGGCCGTCGCAGGGCCACGGCGCGCTCTGCGTGCACGGCGCCTCGGAGCCGCTGCAGGAGGCCGAGCTGCGCCGCGCGATCGCAACGGTGCATCGTATGGGACTGCAGGCCGGCGTGCACGTGACGGGCGATCACGGCATCGACATCACCGTCGCCGCCTTCGTCGCCGCGAACGACGAGCACCCCCGCGACGACGCCAGGCACTACGTGATCCACGGGGACTTCATCTCCGACGAGCGCCTCGCGCAGCTCGGCGAGCGCGGCTACGGCGTCAACATGAACCCCGGCATCAAGGCGCAGATCACCGACCTCATGGACGCCGTGGTGGGCGAGGAGCTCTCTGCGCGCCAGTGGCCCACCCGATCCGCGGCGGAATCGGGCGCGACCTTCTGCGCCAGCTCGGATGCGCCGGTGACGGCGCCCGACTGGCTCGCGGGCGTCGCCGGTATGATGACCCGTCGTTCGAAGGCCACGGGCAGGGTCTCGGGCCCCGAGCAGTGCGTCGACCTCGAGACCGCGCTGCGGGCGTACACGACGAACGCGGCGAAGCAGAGCTTCGCGGAGCAGTGGCGCGGATCGCTCGAGCCCGGCAAGGTCGCCGACCTCGTGGTGCTCGACCGCGATCCGAGGTCCGTCGAGCCCGAGCGACTCACCGAGCTGCGCGTCGACCTCACCCTCTTCGGCGGCGAGACGGTCTACGAGCGGGAGTGGCGGGCGTAGCGGGCCTCCCGGCGCCCCCCGTCATCACGAATAAGCGCGAAAGGCGGGTTTCGCATCTCCGACCGCGGCCAGAGATGCGAAACCCGCCTTTCGGCGTGAATGCGCGGGCTACCCGCCCAGGTATGCCTGGCGCAGCAGCTCGGGATCCTCCTCGAGCGCCTTCGCCGACCCCTGCGGGTGGCTCACCCGGCCGCTCGCGACGACCATCGCCTCATCGGCGATGCCGAGCGCGAGGTGCGTGAACTGCTCGACGAGCAGCACGCCCACGCCAGACGCCGCGATCTGCTGTATGAGGGGCAGCAGGCGCATGAACACGACGGGCGCGAGTCCGAGCGACATCTCGTCGATCAGCAGGAAGCGCGGCTTCGACGCGAACGCGCGGGCGAGCACCACCATCTGCTGCTCGCCGCCCGACAGCAGCACGGCCTGCGAGTCGATGCGCTTCTCGAGCTCGGGGAACGACTGCAGCACCTCCTGCACGCCGGCATCGTTCTTCGCGGTCAGCAGCAGGTTCTCGCGCACCGTGAGCGACGGGAAGATCGCGCGCCCCTGCTCGATGTGCGCGATGCCGGCCCGCGAGCGCTGCACGCGGTTCCACTTCGCGATCGACTCGCCGTCGACGGTGATGTCGCCCGCCGCGTGGCCGATCACACCCGACACCGACTCGAGCAGGCTCGTCTTGCCTGCGCCGTTCGGGCCGACGAGCGCGAGGATCCTGCCCTCCCGCACGGTGAGGTCGACATCGGAGACGACCGGTCCGGCCCCGCGGCGAACGGTCACACCGCTCAGTTGCAGTTCGTTCATTGCGTCATCTCCGCATCTCCCATGTAGGCCGCGATCACGGCCGGGTCGTCGAGCACCTCGCGGGTCGGGCCCTGGGCGAGCACCTTTCCGAAGTCGAGCACGGTGAGTTCGGTGCACACGGAGCGCACGAGGTCGAGATCGTGCTCGATGACCACGATCGCCGTGTCGAAGCGCGACGGGATCCGGGTGAGCCGGTGGCCGAACTGCAGGTGCTCCTCGTGCGAGAGACCGGCCGCCGGCTCGTCGAGGATCAGCACGCGCGGGCCCGACAGCACTGCGGCCGCCACCTCGATGAGACGGCGCGTGCCCACGTCGACGTTCGCCAGCTGCTCCTCCGGGGGAGGGCAGCCGAGGAACGCGAGGGCGTCGGCCAGCTCGTCGTGATCGAGGCTCTTGCGCGCGACGAACCGCACGTAGGCCTCGACCGACAGCTGGGGCGGCACGCGATCCTGCTGGAACGTGCGGCGCAGACCCTTGCGGGCGCGGGCCACCGGCGAGAGCCGCGTGATGTCCTCGCCGTCGAGCAGCACCGTGCCCGTGTGCTGGGGCAGGAAGCCGCTGACCGCATCGACGAAGGTCGACTTGCCGGCGCCGTTCGGCCCGATGAGACCCATGATGGAGCGCGGCTTCACCTGCAGGGACACGTCGTCGTTGGCCTTGAGGCTGCCGAACTGCACGCCGAGGCTGCGCACCTCGAGCACCGGGGCGGCGTTCTCCGGGATCGGTTCGGTCGCCTCGGGTACGGCGAAGACGTCGAGCGCGGTCGTGCCGACATCGCTCGCGACGGCCTCGGCCTGCGCGGCCTGCCGTTTCTTCGCCCGCTTGCGGAACCCACCGCGGATCACCTCGCCCAGATTCGAGCCGCCCGTGATCGCCTGGATGCCGAGCAGACCGAAGATGACGAAGCCCCAGTCCTGGGGCACGCCCCAGCGCTTCAGCAGCTCGGGCACGAGCACCCAGAGCACACCGCCGAAGATGGCCATATCGATGAGGTAGGCGCCGCTCATCACCGCGAGGATGTAGAGCGCGAGCGACATGATGGGCGTGAAGCTCGAGGCGTAGGGGATCCCGACCTGACCGGCGAGCAGGCCGCCCGAGACACCGCCGAGAGCCGCGCTGACGGCGAACGCCGACAGCTTCGCCATGCGCACGCTCTGGCCGACCGCGGCCGTGCCGCGCTCGGAGAAGGCGACGGCCTTCCAGCTGCTGCCGACCCGGCTGCGCTGCACGAGGAACACGAGGTAGGTGCAGACGACCAGCACGATGATCGAGAAGAAGAAGTACTCGCGATCGCTCGAGAAGAGCCCGGGCCGCTCGACCGAGAGGCCCTCCTTCTGACCGGGGAACTGGGTCTGCACGAGCAGCACGTCCACCGCCGCTGCGGCGCCGAGGGTGACGACCGCCAGGTTGACGCCGCGCAGACGCAGCGCGGGCAGGCCGAGCAGGATGCCGGCGACCGCGGCGACGACCGCTCCGGCGAGCAGCCACACGATGAACCCGCCGGGAGCCTCGTTCTGATTGAGGAAGGTGACGACCCACGCTCCGATGGCGCTGAACGTGAGCTGGCAGAGCGCGATGATGCCGGCCGAACCCGTGACGATGCCGAGACCGAGCAGCGAGATCGTCGCGGTGACCATGCTGATGGCGAGGTAGACGACGTAGCCGGAGAGCCCGACGCTCAGGGCCCAGCCGATGCCGAGGCCGATGACCGCGATGGCGATGGGCAGGACAGTGCGCAGGCGCCGATTAGCGAGCAGCATCCCACACCTCCTTTCGCTGCGACCACAGCAGCAGGATGACGATGAAGATGAGCGGCACGAAGTTGCGCACCAGCGCGAGCTCGTTGACCTGGGCGACCATGCCGTTGATCAGTCCGAGCAGCAGGCCGCCCACGACCGCGAGGTCGAGCCGCTTGAACCCGCCGAGCAGGGCGGCCGCGGCGGCGGGGATGATGAGCATCGAGAGCGTCACCGCGTCGTTCGACTGGGTCGGAGCGATGATGAGGATCGTGACGGCGCTGATCGCGCCGGTCACCGCCCACACCCCGATGGCCAGGGGCTTCGACGAGATGCCGATGAGCTCCGCCGTGGTGGGGCGGTCGGAGAGTGCGCGGAGCTTCGTGCCGATGGTCGTCTTGCGCAGCACCAGTGCTGCGGCGACGGCGACGAGGATCGCGAGCGTCACGGTGATGACCGTGACCCAGCTCACCACGACCCCGGCGATGCTGAATGCCGGCCCGTTGAAGATCGGAGCGAAGGGCTGCGGCTTGTTGCCGAAGAGGATGTAGGAGAGCGACATCAGCAGCAGGAAGGGGCCCACCGTCATCGCGGATCGCGTGGACAGGTCGGCCTCGGACAGCCAGGTGGCGGCGATCCAGCCGATGAGAGCCGAGAGCAGCGCGCCGACCAGGATGCCGGCGATGGTGGCGAGCCAGACGGGCATGCCCAACTTGCTGGCGAACCACACCGCGACGAACGCGGCGAACATACCGGTCGCCGCCTGGGCGAAATTGACGACGCGCACGAGGCGCGACATGAGCGTGAGCGTGACCGCGAACACCGCGTACACGCCACCGGCGGCGAGGCCCGAGAGCGCGCCCTGCAGCAGGGCTCCGCCGTTCACGATCGCCTCCCCGGTGAGTGGTGGGAACTGAGAAGCATGGGAATCCTTCGATATCTGAAACGGAGGTACCCGGTGTGGCGGAGGGGGTCCCTCCGCCGCACCGGGTAGAAGACCGGAGAGGTCTTACTTGGCGGGGATCATCAGCCAGTCCTCAGCGGCCTTCTCCCAGGTGTTGGTGCCCGACTGCAGGGTGACGGGCCAGCCGCCCGGCTCGTAGTCCTGGGCAGCCATCTTGTCGAACTGGTAGGGGTAGGCGAGCATGGGGGTCTCGATCGGATCCATGTTCTTGAGCGCCTCGTTGACGCTCTCGCGGGTGATGTCGCCGTCGATGCCCTCGAGCACCTCGACCATGAAGGTCGCGGCAAGGTAGCCGCCCTGGCTGAACGAGGTGAGCGTGATGTCGTTCTCCTCCATCAGCGACTTCCAGTCGGCGTTGACCTCGCTGTCCTCGGTGAAGGGGTAGAACTCCGCGGGCACGTAGACGCCGGCCGCGCTGTTGTCGATCGCCTTGGCGAAGCTCTCGCTGTACACCGAGGTGAGCATCAGGAAGGTGACGTCGTCCCAGCCCTGCTGGTTCGCGGCCTTGATCATGCCGATCGCGTCTGGCTCGACGTTGTTGGTGACGATGCCGTCGCAGCCGGCCTCCCTCGCCTTCACGACGTAGGGGGTGTAGTCGGCGCCGCCGTAGGGCACGGTGTCGTCGACGTACAGGGGCTCCTTGCCGGTGATCTCGCTCCAGCGGTCGACGCCGGCCTGGTAGGCGGGGCCGGTGGAGCCGATGACGCTGGTCAGCACGCAGAGGTTCTCGAGGCCGAGCTCTTCGGAGCCGTAGAGCATCGTGAGCGTGGTGTCGTTGAACGGGCCGATGTTCGCCGCGCCGATGTTCGGCGAGTTGAAGCAGCCGGGGTCGACGCCGATGCCCTGGATCGAGCGCACGTCCTCCTGCTCGTAGTACTTCGCGTTGATCTCGCAGTCGAGCAGCGAGGCGCCGCCGACGAGCGCGACGACCTCGTCGCTGCCGACCAGCTCTCGCGCAGAGGCCGTGGCGGTGGCCGGGTCGGCCTTGTCGTCGGTGACCTTGTACTCGATCTGGCGGCCGTTGATGCCGCCCTCGGCGTTGACCTTGTCGAAGACGGCGGCCGCAGCCTCGGACGCCTCGGGGAAGGTGGCGGGACCGCTGATGGTGTTGACGGAGCCGAGCTTGATCGGCCCGCCGTCACCGCCCTCGCTGCCCGCGCAGCCGCTCAGCACGAGTGCTGCTGCCGCGGTCAGCGCGGCAGCGCCCAGGATGCGTGATTTCATGGTGTGTCCTCTCGGATGGATGAAGGGGTGCTGCAAGAAGAAAGTGCGATCAGACCGGCTGCGCGTCGGGGTACTTGACGGTGCCGAGCGGGTAGATGTGGCCGCCCGCTCGGGAGTGCTCCGATTCGCCGTCGCCGTTGATGCCCAGGAAGATGCCCGTGGTCATGAGGTTGTAGCCCAGGTCGTGCAACCACACACTCGCGACCGAGATGCGGAACTCCCGGAAGCAGAAGAGGTAGAGACCGTCGTCCAGCTTCCATACGGTCGACAGGTCCATGTCGCCGTGGCCGCGCTGCACGCCCTGCAGGTTCTGCCAGGCGTAGCGCTCCGTCGACATGTAGACGTGCTCGTAGAGGTGCTCGGGGCTGTAGCGGTAGAGGTTGCGCATGCCGATGAGGTCGCGCGATTCGCCCGGCTCATCACCGATCGCATCGGCGCCGTCGATCGTGGCGGCGTGGAAATCCTGCTTCACCTGGGGCTCGCCCTCGACGCGCTCGGCGTCGATGTGCGAGTGGGTGACGATGGCTCGGCCGGTGCGCTCGGACCAGACCACGGTGACGGCCTCGCGATCCCGCGATTCCAGGGGCAGGTTCAGGAAGAACACGTCCTTCCGAACCTGCACGGCGTCGTAGGGATCGGTCGCGTCGGCCTCGGCGATGGTGCCGCTCGCGCTCCACCTCGCGGTGTCCGAGCCGAAGGCGAGCGAGAGCGAACTACCGTCATCGAGGGTGAGCGAGAGCTCGCGGCCCTCGAGCGACACGTTCGGCAGACGATACGTGTCGATGCCCGCCGCGAACTCGTCGTAGGTGGCCCACTCGTCGACGCCGCGACGCTCTTCCGTGAACTCTGCGATCTCTGCTTCTGTCATCTGCTTCGTCTCCTTTGATGAAGTGCGGACCGGGCTGCAAGCGCCGCGGAACCCGGAAGTGTTACCACTGTAGACAGACGGGCGTCCGCCGAGGGCGGCGATCACCGCCTCCGACAACGGTCGTGCGCTACCGGTCAACGAGTGTTACGAGTAGGTTGCGATCGGGTGTGCGCACCCGTCTTTCTGCGCACGTTCGTCGCCCTGCGCCTGGGCGCAGGGCGACGGGTGAGGACCGCGCCTCAGGCGCGGCGCAGGTCGCTCGGCGAGACCCCGTACGCCGACTTGAACACGCGGCTGAAGTGGGCAGCGTCGGTGAAGCCCCAGCGGGCGGCGATGGCCGAGACCGTCCGATCGCTGAGCACGGGATCGAGTAGGTCGGCGCGGCAGCGCTCGAGACGGCGCTCGCGGATCCACGTCGAGACCGTGGTCTCGGCCTGCCTGAACAGCGAGTGCAGGTGGCGGGTCGAGATGTAGTGCGCGGCGGCGATGCTGCCGGGGGAGAGATCGGGCGACGACAGGTGCAGGTCGATGTAGCTGTAGATCTTCTGCAGCAGGACCTGGTGCGGGTCGCGCTGGCCCGGTTCGGCGTCGAGGATGCTCGAGAACAGCGTTCCCATGAGGTCGAGGCTCGTGTGCGCGAGCTTCGCGCGGATCGGATCCGAGAGATGCGCGAGCTGCGCCGGGAACTGCGAGAGGAACGCCGTGATGACCGGCGCGATCCCGCGATGCTCCTGGCTGAGCGAGACCGCGGTCAGCTGATCCGTGAAGGCGCTCGGCAGTTCGAGCCGATCCTTCGGGAACATCATGATGAGGTTGCGGAAATCCTCGCCGAACAGCAGGGAGTAGGGGCGCGAGGTGTCGTACACCGAGAGGTCGCCCGGTCGCATCACGAGCTCCCTGCCGTCCTGCACCAGGATGCTGCTGCCCGAGAGCAGTAGACTCACCTTGTAGTACCCGCTGCCGCCGTTCGCGATCGTCTCGGGGGTGCGCTCGACGAGGTGCGGCTTCGCCGCGATCTCGGTGAAGACCACGTCGTCGGCGTCGGCCGAGCAGAGCCGCGCGGCGAACGGGTCGGTGCGTTCGGCGCTGACCTCGAGCGGCACGAACGAGCGCGAGACGATACGGCGGAACACGCCGAGACTTTCGACCTGAGTCGGTCGGGAATCTGCGCGAGACACGTGCTGCTGTTCTGCAGTAGGCATGTCGTTCACCTTTCTCATGATGCAACGTCGTCGATGCAACACCTTGCGGAGAGGATACCCGCTAAACCTCGGAGAGGGACTCTTCGAGCGCATCCAGCAGGATGGGCAGCTCGGCCTCGCCGAACGCGAGCGGGGGGCGCACCTTGAGCACGCTCTCGTCGCGGCCGATCCGGGAGATGAGCACCTTGCGCGCCTTCATCGCCTCGACGACCTGCTTGGCGAGCTGGGGCGCGGGCTCACCGTCGATCGCGAAGTCGAGCCCGAGGAACATGCCGACGCCCTTCGCCGAGCGCACGAAGTCGTACTGCTCCGCGAAGCCGCGGAAACGCGCTGCGGCCTCCTCGCCGAGGGTCTTCGCCCGCGCCATCAGCTGCTCCTGCTCCATCTCGATGAGCACGGCCTCGCCGACCGCGGCCGAGACCGGGTTGCCCGCGAAGGTGTTGAAGAACTCGTTGGTCGAGCCGAAGGCGTCGAGCACGGCCTCGCTCGTGACGACCGCCGACATCGGGTGTCCGTTGCCCATCGGCTTGCCCATGGTCACGAGATCGGCGTCGAGCCCGGCGTACTGGTGCCCCCACATGTGCGTTCCCGTGCGGCCGAAGCCGCTCTGCACCTCGTCGGCGATGACCATGCCGCCGGCCGCCTTGATGCGCGAGGCGATGCCCTCGATCAGGCCTTCGGGCAGGCGGGGCATGCCCTCCGTCGAGAACAGCGGGTCGAAGAGGCACGCGGCCACGCCGTAGCCGGCCTCCTGCAGCGACGCGATCGAGGCGTCGAGCGATGCGAGGGTCTCAGCGAGCACCTCGGCCTCGGGGCGCGGGTCGCGATCGAGATCCGGGATCCGCAGCGCTCGCACGTTCGGGTCCAGCGGCGTCGCGGTCTTGAGCCCCGTCGTGAGACCGGCGAGCGTGATGGTCGTGCCGTGGTAGCTGTAGTCGGACACGATCATGCCCGTGTTGCCGGTGAGCTGGCGCGAGATGCGGATCGCGAGTTCATTGGCCTCGGATCCCGAATTGCCGAAGAAGATCCGATCGAGGCCCTGGTCGAATGTCGTGAGCAGGCGCTCCGAGTAGTCGACCACGCGCTCGTTGAGGTAGCGGGTGTGCACGTTGAGCGTCGCGGCCTGCTCGGCGAGCGCGGACACGACGCGGTCGTTGCAGTGGCCCACGTGGGGCACGTTGTTGTAGCCGTCGAGGTAGCGGTCGCCCGACGCCTCGGTGAACCAGACGCCCTTCGCCGACACGAACTGCAGCGGCTCGTTGTAGAAGAGGGGCGAGTAGGGGCCGATGGTGCGGTTGCGGCGCTCGATGAGTTCGGCGTTGGAAGTCATGGGGTTCTCCTGGGTCTGTGTTTGCGTCATCCTGGGCGACGGGGGAGTCGCAGGAACTCGGCGGGGCATGGGCTACGCGATGAGCTCGCGGGAGAGGCGGACGATGTTGGGCAGCACCGTCGTGGCGTGCCACTCGGCGGTGGGTTCGCCGCGGCGGTCGGCCGCCCATCCGAGGTAGGTGAGCCCGCGGGCGAGCAGGATCGCGGGGAACACGTCGTGGTCGGCCTCGTCGAGCGGACGCACGGCCTCGTACCCGGCGAAGAGCGCGTCGCGGTACTCGGTGTAGCGGGGGTGCGGCGTGAAGAAGTAGAGCGCGGTCGCGAGATCGAAGAGGTGCCAGCCGGCGGCGAAGTCGTCGAAGTCGATCAGCACGAGGCCGTCGCGGGTGCGCAGCACGTTCTCGGGCGTGAGATCGGCGTGGATCGGGCCGAAGCGGTGCGCGGGGGTGCCGTAGGCGCCGAGCACCTCGCGGATGCGCTCGATCGCCGCGACCACGGCTTCGCGATCCTCGCCCCGCAGCTCATCGATGCGCAGCGGGTCGCCCCAGGCGGGCTCGGCGCCGACGAGCCCCTCGAGATCCCAGTCGTCGCGCGGCACGGCCATCGTGTAGCCGGACTGCTCGGTGGCGCGGTGCACCTCGGCGGCCAGTCGGCCGAGCTCGGCGAAGTCGGCGGCGTCGAGGTCGGCGCTGCCGTCGACCGCGGTGCGCTCATCGCCGAAGTTGCCGTGGTTCGGGATGAGGTGCTGCAGGTCGACCTGGTGGGGGCCCGCAGCGTGGTCGCGGCCGACGACGCAGAAACCGCGGCCGTCGCGGGCCGTGACGAAGTTGGGCACGGCGACGCCCTCGCCGTGGAGGGCGCGCACGAAGTCGAGTTCGCAGCCGAGCTCGTCGTCGGTGTGGTAGCCCTGGCGGTGCACCCGCAGCACGTAGTCGGTGCCCCCGTCGCTGAGCGAGAAGACGAAGTTCTCGCGCTGCTTGAGCAGAGTGAGGTCGGTGGCGGGATCCATGCCGTACTCCGCGAGGGCCTCGCGTGCGAGCTGGGTGGCGATGGGGAGATCGACGGCGATCATTCGGTTCCTTCCGGCGGATGCCGCAGCGGAGAGCCCGTGCGGAAATCTATACGCCGAGTATAGAAACCAAACTCGGAGTACACAAGTGGCGCGCGCAGCTTCTACACTGATGGGGTGACCGCAACGACCGCACCCCAGACCACGCTGCGCGAGCGCCGCCAGCAGCGCACGCGCGAGGAACTGGTCGACGCCGTGCTCGCGGTGATCGGCCAGAGCGGCCTCGCCGACACGACCATCGACCGGGTGTCGGCGGAATCGGGCATCTCGCGCGGCACCGTCTACGCCTATTTCCCCGGCGGCCGCGACGAACTGCTGCGCGCCGCGTACGCGCGACTCGGGCGGGGGCTCGTCGAGCGCACGCGAGAGGCGGTGTCGGCCGCGGGGGACTGGCGGGGCCGGATCGTCGCCCACGCCCGGGCCATGTTCGACCTCGCGGGCGATGCACGCATCGGCCACTTCTACAACGTGTCGGGGCCGACGCTCATCGTCGACGGGGCGGAGCGCGGCATCGGTTCGGGATCGAGCATCGTGATGATCCGCGAAGCGCTCGAGGCGGCGCAGACCGCGGGGGAGGTCGACGCCGAGGTCGACGCCGACACCGTGGCGGCGCTGCTGGTCGGGGCCATGCGGGAGGCGGCGATCGGAGTGGCCGCGGGTGAGCGGGACGCGGATCGCGCCTTCGCCGCGTTCGCCCGACTCATCGACGGGCTCGCCGCGCGGTAGCTGCGGTCTGCATTCGCGAGCGGGTCTGGTTCTCGGTTCGCCGGCGCAGTCCTGCCGGCTCGGCGGATCCCATTCCGCGCGCCGTTGCAGACCTCCTGCACCGTTGTAGACCCGCCGCGCGGTGCGGCGGCTGCTCCTTCGCGGGCCATGCGCTGCCGCGCTGCGCGCTCTAGCCGCAACTTCCCGGGGACCTGCCGGTGTTCCCGGGTCGCTTTCTGCCGTGTCATCGATTTGGGGTCAGTTTCTGCCGTGTCGCGCCGGACGACACGGCAGAAACTGACCCCAAATCGTTCGGGCTGTTCGGGCTGTTTGGGCTGTTTGGGCTGTTTGGGCTGTTCGGGTCGTTCGCGTCGTTCAGGAGGGTGCGGTCACAGGGCCTCGAGCAGGGCGTCGACGGCGGCGCGCGCGCGGGCGGTGCGGCCGTCGTCCCGGTCGAAGTCTCCGATGAATACGTTGCCGAGCGCGGCTGAGAGCACTCCCTGGGCGGCCGCCTCGCGTGTCGCGGCGGGGGCGTCGGGCTTGGCTTCGGCGAGGTAGGCGGAGAGTCTCTCGCGTGTCGAGGTGTAGGCCGCGGCGAGCACCTCCGCGATCTCGGGGGTGGATCTCGCGAGCTCGACGAACGCGAGCACGATCGCGTTCTCCGCGCCCGAGGCCGCGAACTCGGGGCCGAAGAGGAAGTCGAGGGCGCTGCCGAGGTCGTCGATGGCGACGGGCAGGATCGCCGGCTCGCCGCGCTCGTCGGCGTAGAAGGCGCGCGCCGCGTCGAGCAGCAGGCGATCGCGATTGCCGACGAAGTGCCGCACGTGACCGCGTGACATGCCGGCGGCGTCGGCGATGCGGTCGAGCGTCGTCTTGCTGATCCCCTGCTCGGAAATGGTCTGCAGAGTCGCCTCGATGATCTGCTCGCGGCGCTCGTCGGCGACCGAGGGGCGTGCCATGGGCCCTCCTTTCCGGGGTCGGTGCGGTGCTCCAGGGCGAGCGGCACCCTCTCGAAGACTAGCGCGATCGCGTCGCCGAGAAAAATTGTCTAGTCCGACTTGACTATTTATTGAAGTGACCCTAGCTTGGTTCTCACGCGGACGGCCCGAACCGTTCCGCCCACGTCCCGAAGGAGCGACATGACGACGCAGTACCTGCACCTGGCCCCGGCGCCGGTCAGCCCGCTCGCACGCGAGGAACGCGTGCGAACCCGTGACGGGGTGCGCCTCGCGACCGATGTCTACCTGCCCGCGGGTGAGGGGGACCGGCGCGATGAGACTCCGGGCTATACGATCCTGATCCGCCTGCCCTACGACAAGAGCGGCGAGTACACCTTCATCCCGCTGATCGCCGAGTACTTCATGGCGCACGGCTACCGCGTCGTGGCGCAGGACGTGCGCGGTAAGTTCCGCTCGGAGGGCGAGGCCCTGCTGTTCGTCAACGAGGTGCGCGACGGCGCCGATACCCTCGACTGGATCGTGCAGCAGCCCTGGTCGAACGGCCGGGTGGCGATGTGGGGCGACAGCTACTATGGCTACACGCAGTGGGCCGCCGCAGCGAGCGGCCACACGGCCCTCAAGGCGATCGCGCCGCGTCTCACCGGCACCCGGCTGGGCGAGCCGGTGCACCGGAGGCACGCAGGCCGCACTCGCGCGGTGGAGATGGGGATCACGAACCTCTACCCGCTCACCCACTTCTTCGGCGGCGACACGTATCTGTGGGAGCCGGACTGGGACCGGCGCGACTTCGCGGCGCAGGCCGAGGCGTTCATGGCCGAGCGCGGCCGGCGATCGGTCTCCTACGACCAGTGGGTGCCGCACCCGGTGATCCTGCCGCGCTTCCCCCACGGGAGCCCGTTCACCGGGCGCTCCGTGCCGGTGCTGCACACGATCGGCTGGTGGGACAACTGCGCCCCGCTGTCGTGGGCCGACGAGGCCGAGATCGCGCGGCACCCGCACTGGGACGCGCACCGCTACCTGCGCATCGAGTCGATCGATCACGAGAATCACACGCTGCTGGAGCCCCCCGAGGATCGGGTCGAGGACCGCAGCGAGGATCAGATCCGCGCCATGCTCCCCGCCTATCTCGACCCCGCACTGGAGTTCTTCGACATATTCGTGCGCGGCAAGGGTCGGCCGGCTGATATGCCCCGGGTGACCTGGAATCTCGCCGGCACCGATGAAATGCGCACCGCCCCCGAGTGGCCGCCTGCGGGCATTCGCATCGAGACGCGTTTCGCGACGACGAGCAGACGCCTCGTGAGCGAGCGGCCGGAGCTCGAGTCCGAGCTTCACTGGGAGCATGACCCGGCGAACCCGGTGCCGTCGAGCGTGCCCGACGCGTTCTCATACCTGCTGCACCTGCCGGACGAGGCTCCTCTCGGCGCCCGGCATGACGTGCTCGTGTTCGAAGCCCCGGTGCAGGAGGGCGACGTCGACCTGGCCGGTCCGGTCATCGCGCGGGTACGGTTCCGCTCGACGGGCCCGGTCGCCGACTGCTTCGTGCGTCTGCTCGACGTGGCTCCCGACGGGACCGCGCTCAGGATCGCCCGAGGTCAGATGCAGCTGCGCGACGCGACGCGGCCGGAGACCCTCGAGATCGATCTCGGGCAGGTCGGCTACCGGCTGCGCGCCGGGCACCGGCTGCGGGTGCATCTGTCGAGCAGCGACTACCCCGAGTTCCTGCCGCAACCCGGTACCGGGGCGGACCCCTGGACGGACGGCGAACGGATGATGCCGAACACGCAGACCGTCGTGGTCGGGGGAGTTCACGCCCTCGCCATCGATATACCCGTGCTGGAAGGAGCACTCGTATGACCTCGCAGAAACCCGGATCGACCCCTGAGTGCGCTGCGGTGGTGAGTCGTGCAGATCCCGACTCATCCCTGCCTGATCCCTGCCTCGAGTACGTCTTCGAGATCCGTGCCACGATCGAGCCCGATGTGCGTGTGGGTCGCGGCGTCGACGAGGTGCTCACCTTCACGCCGATCTCGGGCGGGAGCGTGGCCGGGCCGCGGCTGAACGGGGAGGTGCTCGCGGGAGGCGGAGATTGGGCCGTGGAGCGCTCGGGGACCTCCCAGCTCGAGGCGCGCTACCTGATCCGCGCTGACGACGGCTCCGTCATCGACGTGCTCAACCGCGGCTACTTCCGCGCGAGTGACGATGTGATCGCCCGCATGGAGCGTGGTGAGGCGGTCCCCGAGGACGAGCCCGGACTCTACTTCCGCACCGCCCCGGTCTTCCAGACCGATGCTCCCGCGCATCGCTGGCTCGCCGAGCATCAGTTCATCGGCCTCGCGCGAGACGGTGAGAGCGAGACGGGGGAAGCGCAGGTCTGCGTCCGGGTCTTCGCGGTGCGATGATGCGGCGGATCGGGCTATCCTCGTCATCCTGCGCGAGTGTACGCGTCGCAGGATCCCGCAACGCGGTGGTGCCGTGGGCGCCATCGGGAGATGCAGAGAACGCTTCGCGTCTGCTTCTAAGCATCTCGCGCGCGCGGGACGGAGGGCAGCGCGCGCAGCGCAGACAGTGCGACCTCGCGCGTGCGCGCCGCGTTCCAGTACGCGGGGTCCTCGGCATTCGCGAAGTAGGAGCCGCGCAGCAGCAGGTAGCCGAGCTCGCTCGCGAGGTCGGGATCGGCGTAGCCGGCCTCGCGAGCGGTTTCGCGCAGCGCCGCCCGGTACCCCGCCGATTCCCGGCGCAGCACGTCGCGCAGCGCGGGCTCCGTTTCGGCGTTCGCGACGATCTCGAGGATCAGGGCCCGCAGCACGGGTTCGGCATCGTCGGGTTCGGGCTCCCACGAGACCAGGGCCTCGAAGCGCTCGGCGGGGGAGAGGTCGTCGACGACGTTCTCGTATTCGGAGCGCCATCGAGCGCTGGCGCGGTCGAGCACGTTGAGGATCAGCGCGGTGCGCGAGGGGAGGTAGTTCGTGACGAGCGTGGTGGACCCGCCGAGCTCGCGGGCGACCGCACGGATGGTGACGGCGTTGGCGCCTGAAGCGCGGGCGACGCGGATCGTGGCCTCGGCGATGGCCTGGAGTCGTGCTTCACGGTCGATGTCCTTGGGCATAGCGCGAGCCTAGCGACCGGCCTCACAAAAATGCAACATTGATGTACAACAGCGTTATATTATGATGTGCCTCGGATGGATCATCGTCGATCCACCCCGAGGCGATTCCGAAAGGACGGAACCATGAAACGAAGCGGACTGGTCGCGGCACTGGCGCTCGGAGCGGCGGGGCTCTTCGCCGTCACCGCCTGCGCGCCGCGCGAGAGCGTTGCTACCGAGAGTCGGGAGGCGGTCGATCGGGAACAGCTCGTCACGGCGCTGCCCGCGGCCGAGACCCCGGTCGACGAGGTCGTGTGGTCGGTCGTCGAGGGCGAGCCGGCGACGCTCGACCCGGGCACGTCGGCGACGGTGATCATCCCCAACCTCTGCGAGAACCTGCTGCAGCTGCAGCCCGACTTCTCGATCGCTCCCGGCGTCGCCGAGAGCGCCGAGTGGATCGACCCCGTGACCTTCGTCATCGAACTGCGCGACGACGTCTTGTTCTGGGACGGCACCCCGCTCACAGCCGACGACGTGGTCTACAGCCTGCAGCGCGGCCAGGATCCCGCCTCGCAGTGGTTCGCCGCGTTCGTGCTCGTCTCGAGCATCGAAAAGACCGGCGACCTCGAGGTGACGGTGCGCTTCGACGCACCCGACTCCGCCTTCCGAGACGCCATCGCGGGCGGCGCCGGTGCGGTGATGAGCAAGGCCTACGGCGAGCAGGCCGGCCCCGCGCTCGGCACCGCGGAGGGCGGGCTCATGTGCACCGGCCCCTACCAGCTCGCGCAGGGAGGGTGGACGCCCGGCAGCGAGATCGTCACCACCGCGAACGAGCACTACTGGGGCGGTGCGCCGCTCGTCGAGACCCTGAAGTACGTCTTCGTGACCGACGGGTCGACCCTCTCGACGGCGCTCACCCAGGGCGAGATCGACGGAGCCTACAACGTGCCGCCGGGCTCGCGCGGCGCGTTCGAGGGTGAGGGATCCGGCAGCCTGATCCTCGGCCCCTCGACGGCATCGTTCAGCTTCGGCCCGGCCACAGCCGACGGCCCCGCCGCGAATCCCGCGATCCGTCAGGCGCTCAGTCTCGCCATCGACCGTGAGAAGTACATCGACACCGTATTGAACGGGCTCGGCGAGGCGCAGAAGACCATCGTGCCGCCCTTCACGTTCGGCGAATCCGAGGCGAGCAGCATCTACCAGGCGGCCTACGACGAGCTCGACGCCCCCGAGGTCGACCTCGAGCGCGCGAAGCAGCTCATCGAGGAGAGCGGCGAGGACGTCAGCCAGCCGCTCGTCGTGGCGATCCCCGCCGGCGCGAAGGAGTTCCAGCAGACCGCCGCCATCATCCAGAGCGCAGGGAAGAGCATCGGACTCGACATCGAGATCGATGAGATGCAGCCCGCCGACTTCGGTGCGATGTTCTACGATCCGGGCGCCCGCGACGGCATCGACTTCGTCGCCACGCAGGGCTACCTCGAGACCCCCGGCGTGATCGGCTACCCGTCGCTGTTCACGCTGCCCGAGGATCGCGGCGGCGTCTTCAACTGGAGCGGCTACTCGAACGACGAGGTCACCGCCCACATGGAGGCGGCACGCACCGCGACGGACGCGGAAACCGCGGCCGAGGAATTCGTGGCGGCGCAGCGGATCTTCGCTCCCGATCAGTTGCAGGTGACCCTGGCGGGCTCCTACCAGCTCACCTATCTCTCCGACGAGCTGACCGGTGCCACCACGTCGATCGCCATCTACAGCAGCCCCTGGGCGCTGCACCTCGGCGGCAAGTGACGTCGGAGGGACGCGCCAGCACCCCTCCGACGTCATCCTGCGGACGAGCAGCGTTTCTCTCGCACATTCCGTGCACGCAGGATGACGGGCGGGGAAGCCCCGCTCGAACCGACTGAACACGTAAGGAACCACACGGTGAACGGACTCCTGATACGCACTCTGCTGGGAAGGCTCGGTGGCCTGCTGCTGACCCTCTTCCTGTCGAGCGTCGTGATCTTCTCCGCCCTGCTGCTCACGCCGGGCGACCCCATCGCGGCTCTCGCGGGCGGGGCCAAGCCGACCCCCGAGCTCATCACCCAGATCCGCGCCGAGTACCACCTCGACGACCCGATCTGGTCGCGCTATCTGCAGTGGCTCGGAGGCGTCTTCACCGGTGATTTCGGGCGCTCCTTCGTCTACAAGACCGACGTGCTCGACCTCGTGGCCCCCCGCTTCGGCGTCACCTTCCAACTGGTGCTCCTCACCGTCGTCATCATCCTCGTGTTCGGCGTGGGCTCGGGCATCCTCGCCGCGACCCGCGGCCCGGCCGTGGACCGCGCCGTCGCCGTCGCTACGGCGCTCGGCATGGCGCTGCCCACCTTCGTGGTCGCGATCCTGCTGATCTGGATCTTCGCGAAGAGCCTCGGCTGGTTCCCCGTCTTCGGCGAGGGGACGGGCGGGTGGGACCGACTGTGGCACCTGATCCTGCCCGCGGTCTCGCTCTCCGTCATGTTCATCGCCTACATCAGCCGCGTGACCCGCAGCTCGCTCGTCGCTCAGCTGCACTCCGAGCACGTCGAGACGGCTCGGGTGCGCGGCATCCCGCGCAGCCGCATCTTCCGAGTGCACGTGTTCCGCAACGCGTCACCGCAGATCCTCGCGATTTCGGGCACCACCATCGCGGGTCTCTTCGCGGCCTCTGCCATCGCCGAGCAGGCGTTCGGCCTCGGCGGCATCGGCTCCCTGCTCACGGAGGCGGCCGCCCGCAAGGACCTGCCGGTCGTGCAACTCGTGTCCCTGCTGCTCGTCGCCATCTTCGTGGTGCTGAACGCCGTCGCCGACCTGCTCGGCGCCCTCATCGACCCCGACACCATCACCGCAGGGAGGCAGGCATGAGCGTCGCACAGCTGGCAGCAGGCCGGGCGCCGAAGGCCGCGATCCGCGCGGCCCGGAAAGACTGGATGTTCGTCTCGGCCCTCGCCGTGTTCGGCGTCATCGCGATCGCCGCGGTGGTCGGGCCGTGGATCGCGCCCTACGACCATACCGAGCTCTACGTCGGCGACGTGAACGGCATCGCGTCGATCTCGCACCCGTTCGGCACCGACGACGTCGGCCGGGACATCCTGTCCCGCGTGCTCGTGGGCGCCCGAACGAGTGTCGTCGCGCCGATCTTCGTCGTGATCCTCTCGACGATCGCGGGGGCGGCTCTCGCAGTGACCGGAGCCTGGTTCGGCGGGGTGCTGCGCGGCACGATCGCGCGCATCGTCGACGTGATCTTCGCGATCCCCGGCCTCGTGCTCGCCGTGCTGGCGGTCGCGATGTTCGGCAAGGGGCTCGTCGCCCCCGTGATCGCCCTCTCGATCGCATACATCCCGGTGGTCGCCCGCCTCACCCAGACGGCGGCCTCTCGCGAGCTCGGCAAGCCGTACGTCGCCGCACTGCGCGTACAGGGCGTGTCGAGCTTCGCGATCTGCTTCAAGCATCTCGTACCCGCGCTCGTGCCGGTGGTCGCCGCGCAGATGGCGGTGGGCTTCGGCTACGCGATGCTCGACCTGGCGGCGATCTCGTTCCTCGGCCTCGGGGAACAGCCTCCCGCGGCCGACTGGGGTGCGATGATCGCGGGCGGCCAGGCCGGCATCCTCGCGGGCGCTCCCGAGCAGTCGCTGTTCCCCGCGATCTTCGTGGTGCTGACCGTGCTGTCGGTGAGCATCATCGGAGCCCGCGTCACCACCTGGGCAGAGGAGAAGGAACGATGACCGTCACTGAGAACACCACCGGCACCCCCGTGCTCGAACTCGACGGGCTGTCGATCTCGATGCCGGGCCGCACGCTCGTTCACGACTGCACGCTGAGGGTCGGCGCGGGCGAGGCCGTAGGCCTCGTCGGGGAGTCCGGGTCGGGCAAGACGCTCTCGGTGCGCGCAGTCGCGGGCCTGCTGCCCGCCCAGTTCGAGACGGGCGGATCGATCCGCATCCTCGGCCACGACGTCGCCGAACTGAGCACGCGCGAGCTGCGCGAACTGCGGGCGCGGCGCATCGGCATGGTCTTCCAGACGCCGCGCGCACATCTCAACCCGCTGCGCTCGATCGGCGACTTCATGACGGAGGCGCTGATCAGCGTCGGCGGAGCGAAACCGGATGCTGCCCGTGCGCGGGCCGTCGAACTGCTCGACGAGGTCGGAATCCCCGATCCCGCCCGCCGAATGCGACAGTTCCCGGCGGAGCTGTCGGGAGGTCTGCTGCAGCGCACGATGATCGCGGCGACGCTCGCCATGGATCCCGAGATCCTACTCGCCGACGAGATCACGACGGCCC
Organism: Leucobacter tenebrionis; assembly: GCF_019884725.1. Classification (NCBI taxonomy): domain Bacteria; kingdom Bacillati; phylum Actinomycetota; class Actinomycetes; order Micrococcales; family Microbacteriaceae; genus Leucobacter; species Leucobacter tenebrionis. The sequence goes on from NZ_CP082322.1 coordinate 3,105,675, forward strand.
TCGACGTGACCACGCAGGAGGAGGTGATGGCCGTGATCGGGGAGCTTCGCAAGCACCGCGAGCTGTCGATGCTGTTCATCACGCACGACCTCGCGCTCGCCGGGGCGGTCACCGATCGCGTCGCCGTGATGCGGCGGGGACGCACGATCGAGACGCTGCGGTCGGCCACCATGCGCCGCGACGCGCAGGAGGAGTACACGCGCGTGCTCATGGCCGCGGCGCTCGACGAGGAGCCCGCGGCCCAGGACGGGACCGAACCGACCGAGCACCGCTGCCCCGCTCCGATCCTGTCGGTCGACGGTCTGCGCAAGACCTTCCGGGTGCGCAGTGCGACGGGCGGCGGACGCGAGACCTTCGTCGCGGTCGACGACGTGACGTTCGAACTCGCCTCCGGCGGGTCCCTCGGCATCGTGGGGGAGTCGGGATCCGGCAAGTCGACCACCGCCCGCATCATCTGCGGCCTGGAACGCGCCGACGCCGGCACCGTCACCGTGGCGGGCGAGGACTGGAGCGCGCCCGCCCGCGGCACCGCCGCACGTCGAGCGCGCGCCAAGACCGTACAGATGGTGTTCCAGGATCCCTACCAATCGCTCGATCGAAGGCAGACCGTGCGGCAGTGCCTCGCCGAAGCGATCCGCGTGCACCGGCCGCGCGACTCCCGCGCCGCCGTCGAGGCGCGCATCGCCGAGCTGATGGGGCAGGTGCGTCTCGACGAGGCCCTGCTCGACGCGCGTCCGCGCGCCCTGTCAGGCGGGCAGCGCCAGCGCGTCGCCATCGCACGGGCGCTCGCCGCCGATCCACGCATCCTCGTGCTCGACGAGGCGGTCTCGGCGCTCGACGTGACCACGCAGGTCGAGATCCTCTCGCTGCTCGACGCGATCCGGCGCGATACGGGCGTGGCGCTGCTCATGATCACCCACGACCTCACCGTGATCCGGCGCCTCTGCGACAGTGTCGCCGTGATGCGACGGGGTGCGGTCGAGGAGTACGGCACCGCCGACGAGATTCTCGACGCTCCCCGCGCAGAGTACACGCGGCTGCTGCTCGATTCGATTCCGCGGGAGGGGTGGAAGCCCCGGCGACGGAGGCCGGGCCGCACCTCGGCGATCCCCGTCGTCACCGGCACCCAGACCGTTCCCGACATGGAGGACCTCGCATGATCGACGCTGCAGAGACAGCACTCATCGAACCCGCGCTCGAGTACTGCTTCGAGTTGCGCGTCGACGTCGCCGATGCGCTGCCGATGGGAGGCTCGACCGAGGGCGAGGGACTGCATTTCGCGCCGATCACGGGTGGGGCCTTCGAGGGTCCGCGCTTGCGCGGACGGATCCTGCCGGGCGGCGGGGACTGGTGGCACGGACGCGGTCTCACCGTGCGCCTCGATGCCCGCTACGTGATCGAAGCCGAGGTGCGCGGGGACGAGCACCGGAACGGCGAGCCCGCCCGCGCCGCGATCGACGTCGTGAACCGCGGCTACTGGCGAACAGACCCCGAGAGCTTCGAGCGCATGCTCGCCGGAGAGGCCGTGGACGAGCGCGATCTCTACTACCGCACCGCCTTCACCTTCCAGACCGAGCATCCCGCCCTGCAGTGGCTGGCCGAGTCGCAGTTCGTCGGGTACGCGCGCCCCGAGCCCGGGCGCGTGGTGATCCGTGTATTCCGGCTCGCGTAGATACCTCAGAGAGAAAGAGTGACCATGTCAGAATTCGCAGACCTCTGCATCGTGAACGGCCGAGTGTTCGACGGCCGGGTGCGCACGGCGAGCACGGCGGTGGCGGTGCAGAACGGCCGCATCGTCGAGGTCGGGACAGACACCGCGGTGCTCGCTCACCGCGGCCCCCGCACGCGTGTCATCGATGCCCGCGCCGGAGCGATCCTGCCCGGCTTCGTGGACGCCCACGCGCACGCGGCGTTCGCCGGAGTCGAGCGCCTGAGCCTCGACCTCACCTCCGCGGACTCGGTCGACGGCACCGTCGAGCTCATCGCGCGGGCGGCGGCGGCCCTCGACGCCGCAGGCGACCCCGATGCCTGGTTGACCGGCGGAGGCTGGTCGCACGAGCTGTTCGAGCACCCGACCCGCCAGATGCTCGACGAGATCGCCCCCGACCGTCCCATCGCCCTCAGCGACGCCGGCCACCACACGCTCTGGGTCAACAGCCGGGCCCTCGAGATCGCCGGCATCGACCGCGACACCCCGCAGCCGGCCAACGGGCACGTCTACCACGACCAGCACGGCGAGCCCACGGGCTACCTCAACGAGGGCGGCGTCGAGCTGCTCGCGCCGTACATCCCGGCCGCCACAGTCGAGGAGATGACGGCCGGGCTGCTGGAGGCGCAGCGCTACCTGTGGTCGCTCGGGGTCACCGGCTGGCACGAGGCGATCCTCGGGGAGTTCAACGGAAAAGCCGACTGCACCCCCGCCTACCTGGCAGCGATCTCCGACGGGTCGCTGCGCAGCCGCGTCTCGGGCGCCCTGTGGATCCCGGCCGGTACGACGCTCGCCGAGGTGCCGGCGCTGGTCGAGCACTTCGAGCGCCGTCGCGCCGAGAACGAGGCGGCGGGGCTGCCGTCGTCGACCTGCAAGGCCATGGTCGACGGCGTGCCGCAGGGGGAGACCGCCGCTCTGCTCGACCCCTACTGCTCGCACCCGCACACCGGCGAGCTGCACATCGACGCCGAGACCATGTGCGAACTCGCGATCCGACTCGATGCGCGAGGCTTCGCCCTCCACCTGCACGTCATGGGCGACCGGGGCACGCGCGTCGCCCTCGACGCGATCGAGGCGGCGCGCCGTGCCAACGGGCCCGGACCGCGTCACCACCTCGCCCACCTCTCGATGATCGCCCCCGACGACACCCGGCGCTTCGGAGCCCTGGGGGTGACTGCCAACATCCAGGGGCTGTGGGCCACCACCGATCCATCGATGATCGCGGTCGTCGGGGAGGAGCGCTCGGCGCGGTCGTACCCGTTCCGCGAGCTCGTCGAGAGCGGAGCCGACCTCGCCATGGGCTCGGACTGGCCAGTGTCGCTCGCCGATCCCTGGCAGGCGATCCACGTGGCGGTCAACCGCGCGCACCCCTTCGGACCGGCGGCAGGGCTGCCGCCGCTCGACCCCTCACAGGCGCTCACGCTCGTCGAGGCGCTCGCCGCGTACACGAGCGGGTCAGCGTCGCTCGTGCTCGGGGCCGCCGGGCGTGTGAGCGTCGGGGAGCGCGCCGACCTCGTCGTGGCGACCGAGGACCCGTTCGAGCTGCCGGAGGATCAGCTGTTCAGGCTGGCAACGGCCGTCACCGTCGTGGCCGGCGAGGTCGTGCACGAGCGGGTGCCCGCCGGGTCACCCGACACTCGTGCGCTCCCCGAACCCGTCGAAAAGCGCTGAGCCCGGCTCCGGATCAGAGATCTCTGATCTCTGATCCCTGATCCCTGATCCCTACTCCGGTCTCCGGAAAGGAGACCGGCCCCTCTCTCCATCCGCAATCGTGTAAGGAAGCACATCTCATGAAGATCATCATCGTCGGGGCCGGTATCGGCGGCCTCATCACCGCGCTCAGCCTGGAGGCGGCGGGGTTCACGGATATCACCGTGGCGGAGCGCACCCCCGAGATCCGCGGGCTGGGCGTGGGGGTGAACCTCCTGCCGCACGCGGTGCGCGAGCTGACCGAGCTCGGCGTGGCCGACCGTATCGCGGCGCTCGGCGTGGAACCGGGCACGCTCAGCTACTTCAACCGTCAGGGGCAACCGATCTGGAGCGAGCCGCGCGGGCGCGACGCGGGCTATGAGTGGCCGCAGCTCTCCGTGCACCGTGGTCGGCTGCAGCTCGAACTGCGCGATCTCGTCGAGGAGCGTCTCGGGGACGTGATCCGGCTCGGGCACCGGCTCGTGGACCTGCGGGACGGTGCGGAGGGCCTGGGCGGGGATCCCGCTGCCGCGGGGGCGACCGCGGTGTTCGAGCTGCCCGATGGCAGCCGTACCGAACTGACCGGCGACCTCGTGATCGCAGCCGACGGCATCCACTCGGCTGCGCGCAAGCTGTTCTACCCGGCCGAGGGGGAACCGGTGTGGAGCGGTCTCACGCTGTGGCGGGGCACCGCCCTGATCGAGCCCTTGCTCGACGGGCGCACCATGGTCATGGTCGGCGACGGCGAGCAGCGGTTCGTGGCCTACCCGCTGAGCGGTCCGCTCGAGGACGGGCGGCAGCGCCTCAACTTCATCGCCGAGCGCCGCGGGGAGGGATCTCCCACCGCCGACTGGAACCGGCAGGTCGAGCGCGGCCCCATCGCCGAGATATTCGAGGGGTGGAGCTACGACTGGCTCGATATCCCCGCAGTGATCGCGGGCGCCGAGGAACTGCTCGAGTACCCGATGGTCGACCGCGATGCGATCCCGCAGTGGACGTTCGGACGCGTCGTGCTGCTCGGCGACGCCGCCCACGCCATGTACCCGAACGGTTCGAACGGCGGCTCGCAGGCTACCCTCGACGCTCGCACGTTGGCGTACGAGCTGGCGACGGCGACCTCGGTCGACGCGGCGCTCGCCGCCTACGAGGGGGCGCGCCGCCCCGCGACGGCTCGGATGCTCGAACTGGCCCGCGGCGGCGGGCCCGAGAAGGTCATGCAGCTCGCCCGGGACCGCGCCCCGGAGGGTTTCACCGATATCGAGGCCGTGATCCCGCGCGAGGAGCTCGAGACGATCGCCGCGGAGTACAAGATCGCGGCGGGCTTCCACCCCGACCAGCTGAACGCGCGCTCGTCGTTCAACGCCCGCGTCGGGCAGGGCGCGGCATGACGGCGCCGGAGCTCGCCCCCGTCTGCGAGATCGTGGTCGAGTTGGGCGAGCCGCGCGGTTTCGGCCTCACGCGCGACGGTGAGCGCCGTTTCACCCCGATCGTCGGGGGCGAGCTGCGCGGGATCGCGGATGCCGAGATCGGCGATGCGGTGCGGGCGCTGCGGGCCGAGATCCTGCCTGGCGGGGGAGACCGTCAGCTCGTGCGCGCGGCATCGTCGCAGCCGGACGGCACGACCGCTCTCGAGATAGACGCCCGCTACGACGCGCGCAGTCCGGAGGGCGCGCTGATCGGGGTTCACGCGACCGGCATCCGGCGCGCAGGGGTCTCGGGGGTGTACTTCCGGGCGATGATCCGCTTCGAGACCGCCGATCCCGCACTCGCCGAACTGCAGGACGCGCTCTTCGTCGCCGACGGCGTGCGCGAGGCCGATCGCGTACGCCACACCGTGTACCGCCTCACCTGACGCGGGCCGGTCCGCTGGCCGCTGGCCGCTGGCCGTTGTCCCGATGGCCGATGGCCCGACGGCCGCCGGCCTGCCCTCCGGCCGGGCTCCGGATGCCGTCGTCCCGACGGCCGCCGGCCTGCTGGCCCGCCGGGCTCCGGCTGCCTGTCTCCTCTGACGAAACCGCGCCGTTGTAGACCTCCTGCACAGTTGTAGACCTCTCATCCCGTAGGAGAGGTCTACAACGGTGCAGCAGGTCTACGGCTGTCAGACCGTCAGAGGTTCGCCCACAGGCGCGGCTTCGGGGGTGAGCGCGCTGAGTTGTCCACAGATCATCACGGAGGCGGCTCACTGCCCGCAGACATCGGCGAGGCTCGTCGCATGGACCTCGACCAGAAACGCCGAGTCGAATTCGCCGACTCGCTCGCCCTGGCGCGGCAGAGCGTCGTGAGCACGCGCGATCTTCATCGTGCCGGGATGACCGGACGAGCGATCGCGGCGGCAGTGCGAAGCGGGAGCCTGACGAGGCTGCGCACCGGATGGTTCGTGCCGGCCAGTGCGTGGGACGCCGTGAAGCCTGACGCCCGTCACCTCACCGCCGTAGTTGCGGCGCAGCGGGTGGCCCCATCCCGGATCGTGTTCTCGCACCGCTCGGCCGCGACGCTGCATCGGTTGCCCGTCTGGTCTCGCTGGCTGGCAGACGAACCGGGACCCGAGGATGAGCGCTGGCTCTCGGAGACCCGGGTCGTGCACACGACCGGGGAGTCTGGCGCCAGACGGGTCCCCGAGCCGTCACGCGTGCGCCACAGGGAGAGCTTGTCCGCCGCCGACGTCGTTCGAGTCGACGGCTTCGCATGTACTTCGATCGAGCGGACGCTCTTCGACATCGCACGCTCCGAACCCTTCCCGATCGCGCTCGCATGCATCGATGAGGCACTGCGTCGAGAGGTGAGCCGCGGGAGGCTGGTGGATCGCGAGCGCTGGGCGGCCTGGCGCGAGCGCATGCTCGGACGTGCGCGTGCCTACGCGGGGCGACCGGGCGCACGAGCGGTCAGAGCGCTCGCGCTGCTCGCCGATCCCAGGGCGGATTCGCCGCTCGAGAGCGGAAGCCGCCTGCGATTCCTGCAGTGCGGAATCGAGGTGGAGCTGCAGCACGAGGTGTTCGGAGCCGACGGCCGTCGGTATCACCTCGACTTCTGGCTCAAGCGCCAGAACCTTTTCGGCGAGTGTGACGGAAAGATCAAGTACGTCGACGTCGAACTGCTGAACGGCAGAAGCGCGGACGACGTGTTCTTCGCCGAGAAGCTGCGGCAGGACGCCGTAAGCGGTGCCATCATGATGCGGGGCGTGCGGTGGGCCGCGAGACACGTCGTGACCGGCGCTCGATTCGCGGCTCACCTGCGATCGCTCGGCGTCGAGGTTCCGGGCCGTGCCACCCGGGTATTCGGCGCCGACGTGGCAGGGTTCCTGGATGCGTTGCCGTGACAGCAGCGGCCATTGCAGACCTCACGCACCGCTGCAGTGCCGCCGCACGGTGCGTGAGGTCTACAACGGTGCGAGAGGTCTACGACGGTGCGGAGGACTGCAGTGGTGCGGAAGGGCCGCCTCCGCGGCCCGGCCCGCCCAGCCCTGCGCCCTACTCCGCGGGGACGTCGAGGCCGTTGACGCGCTGGATCTCGCGCTGGTACTCGGCCACCACGCTGCGGGAGACGCGGCAGTCAAGCAGGATCGTGCCCTGCGCTCCGGCCGCCGTCCACGCGGCCAGCGCCTCGAGGTCGTCGAGGCGCTCCACCCGCACTCCCTGCGCACCGAGGGCGCTCGCGACGCCCGCGAAATCGACGTCGGGGATCAGCATCGGGCCCTGCCCGAGCCCCATCTCGCCGTACAGGTGCACCTCGGCTCCGTAGGCTCCGTCGTTCCACACCACGATCACGCTGCTCGGGGAGGTGCGGATCGCGGTCTCGAGATCCGCGAGCGCCATGAGGCCGCCGCCGTCGCCGGTGCTCAGCACGGTCGTGGTGCCGGGAGCAGCCGCCGCGACGCCCGCGACCGTGGGGAAGCCGAGGCCGATGGTCTGGTACGCGGTGCCGACCATGATCATGCGCTCAGGGGATGCCACGTGCCAGCGGGTGTTGGCCCAGCCGATGAAGTGGCCGCCGTCCGTGGTGACGTGCCGATCTGCGGGCAGCAGTTCGTCGAGGCGGGCGGCCACCGCGCGCGGGTCGAGCCGGCCGTCGGCGCAGATACCCTCGGGATGGGCGAGCAGCCCGTTGTCGCGAGCGCGGAGAGCGCCGCCGGGCTCGAGGCCGGGCACGCTCTCGCGCCACCCGCTCGGCACCCGGCCGGCATCGAGCAGCGCGCCGCGCAGCGTGGCGAGCGTCGCGCGGGCGTCGCCCTGCAGCAGCAGATGGGTGATCGGGCGGTTGGTCTTCGGCGGGGAGACCTGCTCGTCGTCGATGCGGATCACGGTCGTGCCTGGCCCGAAGAGGTCGCCGAAGCGCATCGTGAACTGGTTCAGGCTCGCGCCGACCACGAGCACGACATCGGCGAGCTCGATGGTCTCCATCGCGGCCTGCTGCCCGAAGCCGCCAGTCACGCCGAGGTCGAAGCGCGGATCGGGGAAGATGCTGCGCGCGAGTGCGGTGGTCGAGGTGAGTGCGCCGAGGGTGTCGGCGATCGCGCCGAGCTCCGCCGAGGCGCCCGAGAGGTGCGCGCCGCGCCCGGCGAGAACGACCGGCCGCTCGGCCTCGATCAGCGCGCGCACCGCGGCCTCGAGCTGGTGGCCTGCGGGGCCGCCGAGGCGTTCCGGCTGGGGCGTCACCGCGGCGGGTGAGGGAGCCGCGATGTCGGCGACGGAGGCGCTGAGCGAGGCCAGCACCGCCGGATCGTTCAGGTCGATGCCAGCGGATCCGGATCCGGATCCCGCTCCCTCGCGGCCCGCCTGTGAAGCGACGGCGGGAGCCGACACGAGGTCGTATGGGATGCCGAGCACGACGGGCCGGCGCACGCGGTGCGCGTAGGCGACCGCGCGATCCACGGTCCGCTCGATGTTGGTGACCGAGAGCATGTGCGTGCGCACGCCGAGCGCAGCGGCGAGCATCTCCTGGTCGACGTCCCAGGGGCGCGGGCCCGCGCTCGGGGCGTCTCCGACGACGACGAGCATGGGGGTGCGGGCCTGCGCCGCCTCGGCGAGCGCGGTGAGGGTGTTGGTGAAGCCCGCGCCGTAGGTGGTGGTGGCGATCGCGAGCCTGCCGCTCACGCGGGTATAGGCATCGGCCGCGGCAACCGTGCCCGCCTCGTGGCGCACGGCGGTGTAGGGCACGCCGACCTGGGCCAGGTGCTCGATGAGGTGGGCGTTGCCGTTGCCCATCAGGCCGAAGCTGTGGTCGGCGTGCTTGGCGAGCGCGGTCGCGAGGGCATGGGTGAGCGAGGGAGTCGGAGTGGACATCACAGATCCTTGAGCGATTCGAAAGGGAATATTGGAGCCGTGTATGTCTCGTCGCGTCGACGGCGGTGCCGGTGCGACAGCAGCGCCCCTTTTTCGAGCGCCTTGGCCGGTCGGGCCGAAGAGCTCGACCGGACTGGACAGGGTTATTCTAGCGATAATCCGGCGGCTCAGCGGTAGCTCTGCGCGCTGTACTGAAGAAGTCCTCCGTGGTCGTCAGCCGGCCGGCCTGCGGGGCCCGCTCTCCCTCGCGGGTGCTGCGCCGATATTCGCGAGGCGAGACACCCGTCGCCTGCTTGCACACGCGGCTGAAGTGGGCCAGGTCTGCGAACCCCCACCGCGAGGCGATGTCCGAGACGGTGGAGCCGTTGCTCGGCGCCGCGAGCTCGTGGAGGGCGTGATGCATGCGTCGGTGCCTGATCCACCCGCTCGGAGTCCAGTTGTGCGGCTTGAAGAGGAGCTGCAGCGATCGCACCGACATGAAGTGGCTCGCCGCGACCACCGCCGGGGTGAGATCGGGATCGCGGAGGTTGTGCTCGATGAATGCGAGCACATCGGTGAGCGGGCGTTCTTCCTCCTGGAGCGAGAGCGGAGCGTGCAGCCGCAGCATCGCGGCGATGAGATCGCGCACGAATCCGCCGGCCGACATCCGGTCGAATGGACCGAGCAGTGCGCGGTTGAAGAAGAACCCTTCGAGCACACTGCTGAGCACGCGTGCCGGGCCGTCGGAGCTGCCGATCGTCGAGGCTGAGAGCGCGTCGAAATCGCTGACCACCGCCGAGACCGCGGAGCCGGGGATGACGGTGGCCATCCGCTCGTGATGACCGTTGACGATCACCTCGAACGGTCGTGCGAGCTCGGTCACCGCGAACTCTCCCGGCCGGATCAGCAGTGTGTGCCCGCCCTGGCGGATCACGGCGAGACCGCTGAGCTGGTAGGTGATCATGAGGTGCGCGGGATCGCGCATCGTGCGCACCTGCTGCGGCGTGCGTCTGGCGCGATGGGCGTTCGATTGGATGGAGACGAGGGTGCAGGCGTCCAGCGCCATCGCCTGCATCCGCCCCAGCGCGTGAGGTTCCGCCGTGAACTCGACGTCGAGAGGGTCGAGCACCCGCCCGAGGGCGTCGCCCCACTGCTCGGGGCGTCGCCCGGGCTCGGAGTCGGAGAGGTCGATATCGATTTCGACCTCGGCTCCGTACCGCTCCCCGCTGCGTTGCGGCTCCCGTGCAGTGCTCATGACCCGTCCAGGATACCGACGGCGTTCCGCGGCTCGGCGGCTCCGAGCATGGCGTTCGGAGCGCTTCGCCAAATGCACGGTGTTGTTCGTGTATCGACAAGTACGGCTCGATGCGCGCCGATAGCTTCGTACACAGTCCGATGCGGTTTCACTCGACGTCGGATCTCATGACTCGAGGAGGAGCCCCCATGAACGCGTCAACGAATCGGAACGGGAGCGCATTCTCGCGCGTCCAGCTCACCCGCAGGAACCTGCTGATGTTCGCCGGTGCCGCGGGCGCGGTCGCGACGGCTTCCGGGCTCGCCGGTTGCGCGACGGATACGGCCGCATCGGGCGGCGGAGCTCCGGCCGGAGGGAGCGGCGGCCGACTGCGGCTCGGGATCAACGGGGGCACCATCGCGACCGTCTTCGACCCTCACACCGCCAACGACGAGCTGCACAACTTCGTGGCGGTCTCGATGTATGAGAATGTCACCCAGCTCAACGGCAAGTTCCAGCTCGAGAACGTGCTCGCCGAGGAGATCACGCCGAACGCCGACGGCACCGAATGGACTCTCCGTATCCGCGAGGGGATCGAGTTCCATCACGGCAAGACCGTCACCGCAGAGGACGTCATCTTCAGTTACAACCGCATTCTCGATCCGGCGACGGGGGCGCTCGCCGCGGGCTTGCTCGCCCCCATCGCTGAGATGACGAAGATGGATGAGCGCACGGTCCGGTTCACCATGTCGAAGCCGCACGGCTGGCTCGACCTGGCGCTCGGCGACGGCAGCATCCAAGGCATCGTGCCCACCGATTTCGATGTCGAGAAGCCGGTATCCACCGGTCCCTGGGAATTCGTCTCGCACGAACCGGGCAAGCAGTCGGTGTGGAAGCGTTTCGAGAATTATCACGGCGAGGTCGCCAAGGCGGATGAACTCGTGCTGCAGGTGCTCATCGACAATGACGCGCGCGTGAACGCGCTAGTATCCGGGCAGGTGGACGCCATCACCGGACTGCCGGGCAACCAGGTCGAACGGATCAAGAACGGCCAGGGCACCGGCATCGTCAGCCTCGAATCGGGCCAGTTCCAGCTCTTCCGGGTGCGCACCGACCAGGGACCGTTCCAGGATCGGCGGGTGCGTGAAGCGCTGCGCATGTGCCTCGACCGCGAACGCATCCTGCAGGTCGCCTACGGCGGGCAGGGGATCATCGGCTCCGACCTCTACGGGCGCTTCGATGCCGCCTACGACGAGTCGCTCGTGCGGAAGCGCGACATCGCGGGAGCGCAGAAGCTCATCGAGGAGGCGGGCGCTCAGGGTACCAAGGCGGTGCTGGCGACCTGGCCCGGATTCGCCGAGGCCGCTCAGATCATCGTCGCGAACGCGAAGGAGATCGGCCTCGACATCGCCTTCGAGGAGAAGGACGAGGCCACCTACTTCGGCAGCTACATGGACTGGGACTTCGGCGTCGACAGTTACGGAGCCCTGAGCCAGATCACGATGGCCGCGCAGACGGATACCGCGAGCTCGATGAACAACGGCACGCACTATTCGAACCCGGAATACGACGCGCTGTTCGAGAAAGCCTCCGCTGCGATGACGGCCGAGGAGCGCGAACCGCATCTGCAGGCCATGCAGAAGATCCTCTTCGAGGACGGCGGAAACATCATCCCGGTGTTCCGCAACACCCTCATGGGCGTCTCCGATAAGACGAGCGGCTGGGCGACCGAGGATCTCAACGGCATGAGCGCCTGGCGCGGACTCAACCGGGTGAGCGTGTCGGCGTGACCGAGGCTGCTCCCACCGGCGGTTCCTCGGCGCCGCTGAGGAGGTACCGCTGGATCCTGTTCCGGCTGCTGGCGGGGCTCGGCACGCTGCTGCTGGTCGCCGTCGTGGTGTTCTTCGCAACCTCGATCCTGCCCGGCGATGTCGCCCGCGTGGTGCTCGGGCGTCTGGCCACGGATGACGCCGTGGCGGCTCTGCGGGAATCGATGGGGCTCGACAGGCCCCTGGTCGTGCAGTTCTTCGATTGGCTCGGCGGGCTGCTCACCGGAGATCCGGGTGTATCCCTCGTGTCGGGTGTGCCGGTGCTCGAATACGTGCTGCCGCGTCTCGCCAACACCCTTGTGCTCGTGGGCTTCGTCGCGGTGATCGGCATCCCCCTGGCGATGGTGCTCGGCGTCTCGGCCGCGCTGCGACCCCGGAGCTTCTCGGACTGGGTGGTGAACACGGCCTCGATCGTGATCGCGGGGCTCCCCGAGTTCGTCATCGGCATCCTGCTCATCGTGCTCTTCTCCACGGGACTCTTCCACCTGTTCCCTGCGGTCTCGATCAGCGGCTCGGGCAACCCGCTCGCCGATCCGATCGTGCTCGTGCTCCCGGTGCTCACTCTGGTGATCGTCGTGCTCCCGTACACGGGGCGGCAGATGCGCGCGTCGATGATCGATGTGCTCGACACCGAGTACATCCAGATGGCCCGCTTGCGGGGCATCCGCGAATCGCGGGTGGTCTGGAACCATGCGATCCGCAACGGCGTGGCGCCCGCGATTCAGGCGGCCGCCCTCACGATCGCGTTCCTGCTCGGCGGCACGATCGTGGTGGAGTACCTGTTTCAGTATCCGGGTGTCGGAATGGCACTCAATGATGCCGTGCTGCAGCGGGATCTGCCCGTCGTCCAGTTCGTCGTCGTGATCCTGGCCGCGGGGTACATCGTGTTCAACCTGCTCGCAGACGTGCTCACCGTTCTATTCACTCCGAAGCTGAGGACCGCACAATGACCGCGCCGCGCACCGAATTCGTGCAACTCGCCCCTGCGCGCCGTCGCCGGGCCTACCTCCGCGATCCGCTCGCGCTCACCGGGACGGTCCTCGTGGCGTGCGTGCTCGCGATCGCGCTCTTCGGGCCGTTCGTCGCTCCGTACGGGATCGACGAGTCCGCCGGCGCCCCGTTCGCCCCTCCTGGCGGAGGCTCGCTCCTGGGCACCGATTTCATGGGGCAGGACGTGCTGAGCCGGCTGCTGCACGGAGGTGCGAGTGTCGTCTGGACCTCGCTGTCGGCCGCGGCGATCGGTGTCGTCTTCGGTGCGATCGTGGGCATGATCGCCGGATTCCGCCGCGGCGTGTTCGACGAGGTGCTGATGCGCCTCTCCGACGTCGTGCTCTCCCTGCCGACGATCGTCTTCGTGCTGCTCTTCGTCTCCGGCCTGGGGCGGTCCCTCTGGCTGCTCACGCTGCTCATCGGCATCTCGCACATACCCCAGGTCGCGCGCGTGGTGCGCGGCGCGACCGTCGAGGTGGCGGGTCGAGAGTTCGTCGAGCAGGCCCAGGCGCTCGGGGCCTCCTGGGTGCGGATCCTGTCCGTGCAGATCGCGCCGAACATCATGTCGACGATCATGGTCGAGTTCGGGATCCGAATCGTGTGGTCGATCGTCGCGATGGCGAGCCTGAGCATGATCGGTCAGGGGATCGCTCCTCCCGCCGCGGATTGGGGCCTGATGGTGAATGAGAACCGTACCGGCCTCACCATCCAGCCCGTGGCCGTGCTCGCCCCGGTGGCGCTCATCGCGGTGTATGCGCTCGGTACGAATCTGCTCGCCGAGGCATTCTCGAGGCGGGTCGCGATGAAGGAGGGTGCATGAGTGCCACGGCTGCTCCGGCGGAGACGACGAGCGAGTACGCGGTTGAGATCGACGGCCTCGCCGTCGAGGTGACCGGCGGGCGGGTGATCGTGGACTCGGTGAGTCTGGCGATCGAGCCGGGCCGCATCCTGGGTCTCGTCGGCGAGTCGGGATCGGGCAAGACCACGGTCTCGATGGCCGTGCTCGGGTATGTGCGACCGGGCGCCGAGATCACCCAGGGTCGCGTATCTGTCGCCGGCCGGGATGTCAGGTCCCTCGACCAGGCCGGATTGCTCGCGCTGCGGGGCGCGGGTGCGAGCTATGTGCCTCAGGATCCCCGTGCCGCGTTCAACCCGGCACTGCGGATCGGGGCGCAACTGCTCGAGTGCGTCGAGGCGGGGGCGCCTGAACTGGATGCGGCTGGAAGGCGCGCCCGTGTCGCCGAGGCCCTCGACGCGGTCGGGCTTCCCGCCGACGCGGAGTTCCAGAACCGCTTCCCGCACCAGCTCTCGGGCGGCCAGTTGCAGCGGGTCGGCATCGCGATCGCGATCGCGCCGCGCCCGCGAGTGGTGGTGTGGGACGAGCCGACGACGGGGCTCGACGTCATCACGCAGCACCGCATTCTCGAGCTCGTACGCTCGCTCTGCTCTCGGTATTCGATCGCCGGCCTGTACGTGACCCATGATCTGGCCGTGCTCCCCGACCTCGCGGATGACCTGGCGGTGATGCGCGATGGGGCGATTGTCGAGCAGGGGGCCGCCTCATCGGTGCTCGCCGACCCGCAGCACCCCTACACGCGTCAACTGCTCGCCTCGGTCCCGAGCATGCGTATCGACGTCGGAGACGCCGACGCGCTCGCCGCCGAGCCGCGGTCGGAACCGCTGCTCGAGGTGAAGGGACTCAACGCCTCGTATCGGAGGCACCCGGTGCTCCGGGGCGTCGATCTCGAGGTCTCGGCCGGCGAGTGCGTCGCGGTGGTCGGAGAATCGGGATCGGGCAAGACGACTCTCTCTCGCAGTCTCATCGGCCTGCACCACGAACACGAGGGAGAGGCCCGCTGGCGCGGCAAGCAGCTTGCCCGGAAGGCCGCGCGCCGCAGCCGCGACGAGCGACGGCAACTGCAATACATCTTCCAGAGCCCCCACTCCGCACTCAACCCGCGCGCGTCCGTGCTCGACAGCATCGTGTTCGCGCGGAAGACGGTGCACCGGGACCGGGCCGCACAGCATCGGAGCGCAGCGCTCGACGCGCTGCGGATGGTGGAGCTGGATCCGGCGAAGGGGGATCTGCTGCCCGCGACGCTCTCGGGCGGCGAACGCCAGCGCGTCGCCATCGCGCGTGCGCTCGTCACCGACCCGCAGCTCATCATCTGCGACGAGATCACCTCCGCGCTGGACGTCGTCGTGCAGCAGCGGATCATGGAGCTCCTCATGGGGCTGCGCGACCAGACCGGCCTCTCCTACCTCTTCGTGACCCACAACATCGCGCTCGTGTCGGATATCGCCGACCGCGTGCTCGTACTGAAATCGGGGCGGATCGAAGAATCGGGCCGGACCGGCGGTGTGCTTCGGCATCCGAAAAGCCAGTACGTCAAAGATCTCGTCGCGTACACGCCCACGCTCGACAGCGGCATCGACCGCGCAGCCGGAACGGAGTGACCCGTGCACACCTGGAACACCGCGGAGGCTCGGCAGCGGGCCGAGGAACGCACCGATGCGCTGCGCGAGCGGTTCATCGAGAGGAGACCGGCTTCGCAGCGGGCCTCGATCGAGCAGCGGGAGCATCTGCCCTATGGCACTGCCATGCACTGGTTCTCGCAGTGGCCCGTGCCCTTCCCGATCTACCTGCGGTCCGCCGACGGCAACAGGGTGGTCGATATCGACGGCAACGAGTATCTCGACTTCTGCCTGGGCGACAGCGCCGCCCTGTTCGGTCACGGTCTGCCCCAGGTCGCCGAGCGCGTCGCGCATCGCTTGCGCTCCGGAGCGCAGGCGATGCTCCCCACGGAGGAGGCCGGTGAGGTAGCGGCGGAGCTCAGCCGCCGGTTCGGCCTGCCCAAGTGGCAGTTCGCGCTATCGGCCACCGACGCGAACCGTGCCGCGATCCGTATCGCCCGCGCCATGACGGGACGCAGCCGCGTGCTCGTCTTCGACGGCAAATACCATGGGGCGATCGACGAGCTGCACGTGGTGCTCGACGCCCGCGGAGAGACCAGACCGCTGCCCGGGGTGCACGACCTCGGCACCGACTTCGAACGCACGACGGTGATCATCCCCTTCAACGACGTCGAGGCGCTGCGTGCTGAGCTCGCGCGCGATGACATCGCCGCGGTGCTCACCGAGCCCGCGCTGAGCAACGGCGCGCTCATGCTTCCCGAACCGGGATTCCACGACGAACTGCGTCGACTCACGCGGGAGCACGGCACGCTGCTCATCCTCGACGAGACCCAGACGATCGTGGCGGGCCTCCGGGGCATGACCGGCGAATGGGGCCTCGAACCCGATGTCCTCACGCTCGGCAAGAGCTTCGGGGGCGGCGTCCCGGTCGGTCTCTGGGGCATGACGGAGAATGTCGCAGCGGGGATGCAGGCGTACGTGCTCTCGGGAGGGGCGCACGCCAACCACGCCGGGTTCGGAGGTACCCTCGCGGGGAATGCTCTCGCCGTCGCAGCCGTGCACGCGGTGCTGCAGACCGCGTCGACCGAGGAAGCGTACGCTCGCTCGATCGCAGCCGCCTCGAAGATCGAGCTGGGCATGCGGGAGATCTTCTCGCGGCTCGGTGCGCCCTGGTCGGTCAGCCGCGCGGGGCTCCGTGTCTGGGTGGTCTTCTCGGAGAGGATGCCGGTCTCGGCAGCGCAGTACCGACCGACCGTCGATCCGGTCATCTCCGACTACCTCCATCTCTCGCTCGTCGAGCAGGGGATCCTGCTCGGGCCCTTCACCAACGGCATTCTCGCCGCGCCGCAGACCACGGACGAAGACGTCGTCCGGCTGCTCACCGCGTACGAGACCGCTGTGTCCCACCTCCTCGACTGCTCTGAAAGGGGCTGATGCAGCGTGACACGCAGCTATCGCATCGCCATCGATACCGGCGGCACCTTCACCGATCTCGTGCTCGACGACGGGTCCGGGCAGTTGCGACCGTTCAAGGCCCGCACGACGCCCGACGATCCCACCGTGGGGATCCTCGCCTCGCTCATGCGGGCCGCGCAGGGACTCGGGCTCGAGCTCACCGAACTGCTCGAGCGCACCGAGATGCTCATACACGGCACCACGCGCGCCCTCAACGCGGTGACGACGGGAGACGCGCTCGCTCGAACGGCGTATCTCACCACGGCCGGCCATCCGGATATCCTGCTCTACGGCGAGGGCGGCCGCACCGACCTCTTCGATTACTCGCAGCCGGGGCGTCGGGCGTTCATTCCCCGCAGTCTCACGTTCGAGGTGCCCGAGCGCATCGGCGCGAGCGGCGAGATCGTGACTCCGCTCGACGAGACGGCCGTGCGCCGAATCGCGTCCCAGCTGCGCGAAGACCGGGTCGAAGCGGTCGGCATCTGCCTGCTCTGGTCTCCGATCAACGACGCACATGAGCGTCGCGTCGAGGAGATCCTCGTCGAGGAACTCGGAGATATCCCGATCACGCTCTCGAGTCGGTTGAATCCCACGCTGCGCGAGTACAGGCGAGCGGCTTCGACCGTCATAGACGCCTCTCTGAAACCGCTCATGACGCGTTACTTGGACGCGCTCCGGGACGCGCTCGGAGAGCGCGGCTTCGCCGGTCGGCTGCTCGTGGTCACCTCGGCGGGCGGGTTCCAGGATGCGCACGTGATCGCGAAGTCCCCGATCCTCAGCATCAAATCCGGGCCGTCGATGGCTCCCAACGCCGGAGCCTTCTTCGCGGCGCTCGAGGACCTCTCCGACCGCTGCCTCATCGTCACGGACACCGGCGGCACGACCTACGATGTGAGCGTCATCGTCGACGGACGCGTTCCGACCACTCGGGAGACGTGGCTGGGCCGCAAATACATCAGCGATCTCACCGGCTTCAACTCGGTCGATATCCGAAGCGTCGGGGCCGGGGGCGGATCGATCGCCTGGGTCGACTCCGGCGGGGTGCTCAGAGTGGGGCCGCACAGCGCCGGCGCGCAGCCGGGTCCCGTCGCCTACGGGGCGGGTGGCACGGAGCCGACGCTCTCGGACGCCTGCCTCGTGCTCGGCTATCTCGATCCCGAGACCTTCCTCGGGGGAGCGATGGAACTCGATGTTCCCCGCGCAGCCGAGGCGATCCGGGAGAAGATCGCCGAACCGCTGGGAGTGTCCGTCGATGTCGCCGCCGAGGCGATCCACCGCCTCGCGACCGAGCGCATGGTCGAGGGAGTCGAGGAGATCACGCTCAGCCAGGGCATCGACACCGGAGACGCCGTGCTCGTCGCAGGGGGTGGTGCCGGCGGGCTCAACGCGGTCTCGATCGCGTCGAGGCTCGGGGTCTCCGAGGTCCTGCTGCCGAACGCGGCGAGCGTGATGAGCGCGTTCGGCGCCCTCGGCAGCGATCTCAGCGACGAATTCGAGGTGCCGTGGCCGGGGTCCTCGGCTTCGCTCGACCTCGAACGCGCGACGGAGGTGCTGCGAGAGCTGCGGGCCCAGGCCCAGGGGTTCCTCGACGGGCCGGGCGCGGATCGTATCGGCGAGCGCCTCGAGTACATCATCGAAGCCCGGTACCCGAATCAGATCTGGGATCTGGAACTGCCGATCACGGTCTCGGGCGACGAACCTCGGCTCACCGCCGAGGACCTGGAGCGGATCGTCGATGGTTTCCACGCGCTGCATCTGCGTACCTTCGCCGTGCAGGACGAGCGCTCGCCGATCGAGATCATCACCTGGAAGCTGCGCGCCAGCGCCCGCATCCACGATCAGAGGCTGGTGCGCATGCTGCAGCCCGTCGACGGTGAGGCGCTACCGTCTCGGAGCGCCTACTTCCGACGCACGGGCCGCGTCGATGCGCCCGTGCGCTCACTGGCCGCGATGAGACCGGGGGAGCGGATCGAGGGGCCGGCCCTGATCGAACTCGACATGAACACGGTGGTCGTCGATGCGGGAGCGAGTGCCTGGCGCACCGAGGACGGCAGCCTGCGGATCAATCTGGAGGGGATCAACGCATGAGTACCCACGACAACACCCGGCTCGGGGGCGAAGCGCGCGGGATCGCGCTCGCGGTGCTGACGAGCCGTTTCGACGCGATCGTGCGTCGTATGGTGAACACGCTCTATCGCACCGGCCGATCCGGCGTCATCAACACCGCGAACGATTTCTCATGCGGCATCGTGACGGGGAACGATGAACTCCTCACCTCGGTCGAGAGCCTGCCGATCCACGTGATGAGCGGCCCCGACCTCATGGCGAAATCGCTGCGCGAGTTCCATGACGACTTCGCCGCCGGTGATGCCTTCCTGCATAACAGCCCGTATCACGGCAATTCGCACGCAGCGGACTACACGATGCTGGTGCCCGTCGTCGACCGCGACGGAGTGCACCGCTTCACGGTGTTCGCGAAGGCGCATCAGGCCGACTGCGGCAACAGCGTTCCGACGACCTACGTCTCCAGCGCCCTCGACGTGTACAACGAGGGGGCGCTGATCTTCCCGGGCGTGCAGGTGCAGCGCGACTACGAGCACATCGATGACATCGTGCGCATGTGCCGCATGCGCCTGCGCGTGCCCGAGCAGTGGTGGGGCGACTACCTCGCGCTCCTCGGCTCCGCCCGGGTGGGGGAGCAGCAGCTGCTGGCGCTCGGCGAGGAGCTCGGGTGGGACGCGCTCGAAGCCTACGTGACGGAGTGGTTCGATTATTCTGAACGCCGGATGGTGGCGTCCCTCCGGGACCTGCCGGCGGGCTCCGTGACGCAGACGAGCGTCTTCGACCCGACACCCGCCGCCCCCGAGGGCATTCCGATCTCGGCGACCGTGCACGTCGATCCCGTGGCCGCTCGAGTGAGCATCGACCTGCGCGACAACCCCGACTGCGTGCCATCGGGTCTCAACCTCACCGAGGCCACCTCCCGCACCGCGGCGATGATCGGAGTGTTCAACTCGGTCTCCTCCGATGTGCCGATCAACGCCGGCAGCTTCCGGCGCGTGGAAGTGCTGCTGCGCGAGAACTGCGTCGTCGGAGTCCCGCGGCATCCCGTCTCGTGCTCGCTCGCGACGACCGGGGTCGCGGAGCGGCTCGCGAACGCCGTGCAAGCGGGGCTCGCGGCTCTCGGGGACGGCATCGGCATGGCCGAGGCCGGGTACGTCATGCCTCCGGCCGACGCCGTGATCTCGGGGGTAGACCCGAGGACGGGCGACCCGTTCATCAACCAGGTGTTCTTCGCCTCCTCGGGGGGCGGTGCCGCGCCGAACCAGGACGGCTTCCTCTGCCTCGGCCACGTCGGAGCCGCGGGCGTCGTGCGACGCGAGGGGGTCGAGATGGCCGAGATGCGTTTTCCGTTCCGGATCGAGACGCAGCGAGTGCTCACCGACAGCGAAGGCGCCGGCGAGTACCGAGGCGCGCCCGGCAACCTCGTCGAGTACACGCCCGTCGGCGGCGAACTGCGTGTCATCTACAGTGCGGGCGGCTACCTCAACCCGGCGAAGGGTGTGCGCGGCGGCGGCGACGGAGGACGATCCTCCGCCGGGCTGCGCGGAGCCGACGGAGTGGAGCTGGAACTCCCGGCAGACGGCGACGTGCTGCTCAAACCCGGGGAGACGATCATCTCCCGCGCCTGCGGGGGCGGCGGCTACGGTGCACCGTTCGACCGCGACCCCGAGGCGGTGCTGCGCGACGTGCTCGATGCGCTGGTCTCGCGCGAGCGGGCCGCCGAGGTGTACGGAGTGGCCGTCACCGACGACGGGGTTCTGGACCGCGACGCGACCGCGGCGCTGCGCTCGGTCGGCGTCGGGAATGCCGGGGCCTCCCGATGACCAGCCGGACGGGGACGGGACAACCCGCTGCCGGGCGGGTCGTCGAATTGCTCGAGCGGGAGCGCGAGCTCTTCCGACGCAACCACCCGGGCAGTGAGCGGGTCCACCGGGAAGCGCGGCATCTGCTCGGCGGCGTGCCGTTCCACTGGATCCGCGCGTACGCCGTGCCGTTCCCCATCGCGGTAGTGCAGGCCGACGGCGCGCATCTCGTCGATGTCGACGGGAACGCGTATCATGACTTCGGTCTCTCCGGCACAGCCGCGATGGGCGGGCATCATGGATCGCTGCTGCGGGAGATCATGACCGAGCAGGTGCCGGGCCCGGGCGTCGTGACCGGCTGGACGACGGAGGACGCCGGCCCGGTCGGAGCGCTGCTCGCGGAGCGCTACGCGCTGCCGGTCTGGGAGCTCGCCCTGTCGGCGACCGAGGCGAATCGGGCCGCGATCCGTCTTGCCCGCGCGATCACGGATCGCCCGTTCATCATCGCTTTCGGCGGCGCCTACCACGGCTCGCTCGAGGAACTGCACGCCACGGCTCCCGGCAGCGCTCCGGGCGCCGGTGACTCGGTGCGAGTGCTGCGTTTCAACGACCCGGAAGGACTCGCGCGAGCGCTCGCGGACCGGCAGGTCGCAGCGGTCATCATGGAACCCGCGCTGACGAACGGCGGCGGCGTCGCTCTGCCGGATCCCGAGTTCGTCGCCGCGCTCGGCTCGCTCACCCGCGAGCACGGCACTCTGCTCATCGTCGACGAGACCCAGTCGGGGGCGGCGGGGTACCGAGGCGCCGGGTACGAGTTCGGTCTGGATCCCGACTTCATCACCCTCGGCAAATCACTCGCGGCCGGGCTTCCGATCGGTGCGGTCGGCATGCGGCAGTCGCACGCGGACGCCGCAGCGCGGGTGCTCGAAGCTTTCCCGGGAGGCCCCTGGTCGCTGTCGGGGTACGGTGCGACGGTCACGGCCGGACCGCTCACGCTTCGGGCGGCCCGCCGATACCTCACCGAGGTCATGACCCCTGATGTCTACGACCGCATGAACCAGCTCGCTCAGGAGCTCTCGGTGCGTTTATCGCAGGTGCTGGCGCGCCTGGAACTGCCCTGGCGGGTGAGCACCCTCGGGGCGATCATCGGTCTCTCGTTCCGGGAGGAGCCCGTGCGAGACGGCGAAGACGCTCGGGCTCCCGATCCTGTTCCCGGCCTGCGAGACTACCTGTTCATCTCGCTGCTCAACCGGGGTGTACTCGTCGGCAACCTCGGAGGCTACGTCGTCGTGAGCCCCACGAACACCGAGCGTGACATCGATGCGATCGTGCATGCGTTCGAGGAGGCGACGAGTCTTCTGCGGGTCGACGAGTGAGCTTCGGTGCAGCAGTGAGGCTCGGAGGCGAGCAGTGCGACGCGCCGAGACCGAGCACCTCCTTGCGGAAAACGGCTCAGCGGTAGCTCTGCGCGATCCGTGCGGCCGCGTTCTGCAGCGCCGCGACCGCGGCGTCGAGCGGTTCGGGCATGCGGAAGTGCACGATCGCGACCGCGGCCGGGGGCTCGCCCACCAGGCGGAGCGGCACGGCGAGACCGGTGACGCCGTCGATCACCTCGTCGTTGCTCGCGGCGTAGCCGTCTCGCTTCGCCCGTTCCGCGGCCTCGCTGAAGACGGGGGAGCCGAGGCGGGCCTCGCGCTCGGCTGCCGTGAGCGACGACTCGATCGCGTGCCCCGGGGCGCCGAGATGCACGGGGTGGCGCACGCCGGGGTTGCGGGAGATCGTCGCGGCGACGTTGGAGGGTTCGACCGTCACGAGGGTCACGACCTCGTCGGCGTCGAGCAAGGTGAGGAACGCGGTCATGCCGAGTTCGTAGGCGAGCTCGGTCACCACGGGCATCGCAGCGGTGTGGAGCGCGGGGGCCACGCCGTGCGAGAGCACGGTGAGCTTCGGGCCGAGGCGGATGCGGCCCGCGTCGTCTCGGGCGACGAAGCGGCGCTGTTCGAGGGTGCGGAGGATGCGGTACGCGTTGGAGCGGTGGATCCCCAGGCCCTCGGCGAGCTCGTTGATCGTGAGGGGCGTCTCGGCCTCGGCCAGCAGCTCGAGCGCCTGAAGTCCTCGGGAAAGGGTCTGCGAGCCCGCAGCCGCAGGTCCCTTCGCGGGCGAATTTTCCATGGGGCATATTCTTCCGTAGGAATTGTTTGCGCGCGGTGTTGTGCGATCGCGCGCCGCGGTTTATTCTTACTGTGCGATATTCAAACTTGATGTTCAAATATCGAACATCGTGAGCATGGCCCGCTCAGTGAGGAGAAACAGTGCAGTTCCACCACCACGGATACGTCTCGACCGATCCCCGTGTCCAGCCGGCAGCAGGGGTCGGCCTCGACCGACCCGAGGAGCTCCCGGCCGAGATCGACGTGCTGATCGTGGGATCCGGCCCCGCCGGCATCACGGCGGCGGCGCAGCTCGCCCAGTTCCCCAATGTCGTCACCCGCACGATCGAGCGCCGCGACGGCCGTCTCGTCCTCGGACAGGCCGACGGCATCCAGGCGCGCAGCGTCGAGACCTTCCAGGCCTTCGGATTCGCCGAGGAGATCATCAAGGAGGCCTACCGCATCACCGAGACGGCCTTCTGGAACCCCGATCCCGAGAACCCCGAGAACATCGTGCGCACGGGCTTCACCCCCGACGATCCGCAGGGCATCAGCGAGTTCCCCCACCTCATCGTCAACCAGGCCCGCGTCATCGACTACTTCGCCGAGTACGCCCGCCGCGCCCCCGCTCGCGGAGACGTCGACTACGGCTACGAGTTCGTCGGGCTCGAGGTCGGCGAGGGCGAGTACCCCGTCGAGGTGACGCTGCGCCGGGTCTCCGGCTACAGCGGGGCCGGCATCAACACCGTCGACTCCAAGATCTCGACCGGCGAAGAGTTCACCGTGCGCGCGAAGTACGTGATCGGCGCCGACGGCGCGCGGTCGAACGTGCGCCGCTCCATCGGCGGATCCCTGCAGGGCAGCGCCTCGCTGCACGCCTGGGGGGTCATGGACGTGCTGCCGCGCACCGACTTCCCCGACATCCGCAAGAAGTGCATCATCAACTCCGAGGCCGGCTCGATCCTGCACATCCCGCGCGAGGGCAACCACCTCTGCCGCATCTACGTCGATCTCGGCGAGACCGACGAGAACGACGGCGGCAAGGTGCGCAACACCCCGCTCGAAGACGTCATCGCGCAGGCGAACGCGATCCTGCACCCCTACACCCTCGAGGTGCGCGACGTGCCCTGGCACAGCGTCTACGAGGTCGCTCACCGCCTCACCGACCGCTTCGACGACGCCGCGACCTCGCCCGACGGCAAGGGGCGCGTGTTCCTGATGGGCGACGCCTGCCACACGCACAGCGCCAAGGCGGGCCAGGGCATGAACGTCTCGATGCAGGACGGCTGGAACCTCGGCTGGAAGCTCGGCTACGTGCTCGAGGGCCGCAGCCCCGACTCGCTGCTGAAGACCTACTCCGACGAGCGGCAGGTCGCCGCGAAGAACCTCATCGACTTCGACCTCGAGTGGTCGACGCTGATGGCGAAGAAGCCCGAGGAGTTCGACTCGCCGTCGCAGCTGCGCGACTTCTACGTGCAGACTGCCGAGTTCCCCGCCGGCTTCATGACCGAGTACGAGCAGTCGATGCTGACGGGGGGCAAGGAGCACCAGGCGCTCGCCGCCGGCTTCCCGATCGGCAAGCGATTCAAGTCGGTCATGACCACTCGCGTCGCCGACGCCGTCGACATCCACATCGGCCACCACCACCGCTCGGACGGGCGGTTCCGCGTCTACGCGTTCGCCGACGCCTCGGGCGAGCGGCTCGCGCGCTGGGCCGAGTGGCTGCGCACCGCCGACGAGTCGCCCATCAAGCGGTTCACGCCCGAGGGCGCCGACATCGACGCGATCTTCGACGTGAAGGCGATCATGCAGCAGGAGCACCACGACGTCGACATCATGGCGCTCGACGAGCTCTTCCGTCCGCTCTCGGGTCCGTTCCAGCTGGTCGACTACGAGAAGATCTACGCCGCGAAGCCCGGCGATGACATCTTCGACCAGCGCGAGGTCGACCGCGACGGCGCCGTGGTCGTGGTGCGCCCCGACCAGTACGTCTCGGCGATCCTGCCCCTCGACGCCCCCGAGCAGCTCGGCACGTACTTCGAGTCGCTGCTGCTCGAGCAGTAGACGGATAGGCTCGAAGGGAGTACATCGAAGTCCACGAAGGGAATGCACATGGTCTACCGGGTTCAAGGCGTCGTGGTGCGCGAGAAGAACGCTCCTGCGACGATCGAGACGATCATCGTCCCCGAGCCGGGGCCGGGCGAGGTCGTGGTCGACGTGCTCACCTGCGGCGTGTGCCACACCGACTACCACTACCAGCAGGGCGGTATCGGCGACGAGTTCCCGTACCTGCTCGGGCACGAGTCGACGGCGCGGGTCGCGGTGGTCGGCGAGGGCGTGACCGAGGTCGCGGTGGGGGATCGGGTGATCCTGAACTGGCGGGCCGTGTGCGGACAGTGCCGCGCGTGCGCGAAGGGGCAGCCGCAGTACTGCTTCGCGACGCACAACGCGGCGCAGAAGATGACGCTCGAGGACGGCACGGAGCTGTCGGCGGCGCTCGGGATCGGCTCGTTCGCCGAGAAGACGCTCGTGGCCGCCGGCCAGTGCACGAAGATCGACGAGGAGTCCGACGCGGCGGCGGTCGGATTGCTGGGCTGCGGCATCATGGCCGGGATCGGCGCGGCCATCAACACCGGTGAGATCAAGCGCGGCGAGTCGGTCGCGGTGATCGGCTGCGGCGGCGTCGGCACTGCGGCGATCGCCGGCGCGCAGCTCGCGGGGGCGACGACGATCGTCGCGGTCGACATCGACGACGCGAAGCTCGAGCAGGCGAAGCGCTTCGGTGCGACGCACACCGTGAACTCGCGGACGACCGACCCGGTCGAGGCGATCCAGAACCTCACGGGCGGGTTCGGAGCCGACGTGGTGATCGACGCGGTAGGCCGCCCCGAGACGTACCGTCAGGCGTTCTACGCCCGCGATCTCGCGGGCCGCGTGGTGCTCGTGGGGGTGCCGACGCCCGAGATGACCCTCGAACTGCCGCTGCTCGACGTGTTCGGGCGGGGCGGATCGCTGAAGTCGTCGTGGTACGGCGACTGCCTGCCGAGCCGCGACTTCCAGATGCTCATCGACCAGTACAAGCTGGGGCGCCTCGACCTCGAGGGCTTCGTCACGGAGCGCATCGGGCTCGGCGACGTCGAGGAGGCGTTCGGCAAGATGGCCGCAGGCAACGTGCTGCGCTCGGTGGTCGTGCTGTGAGCAGGGTCGAGACCGTCGCGACCGGGGCTGCGGGCGCCCGGATCGAGCGCCTGGTCACGAGCGGCACCTTCTCGCTCGACGGCGGCACCTGGGATGTCGACAACAACGTGTGGATCGTGGGCGACGACGCCGAGGCGATCGTGATCGATCCGGCGCACGATGCCGCCGCGGTCGCCGCCGCGGTGGGGGATCGCCGGGTGCACGTGATCCTGCTCACCCACGGGCACGACGACCACATCCGTGCTGCGCGGGAGGCGGCGGATCTGCTGGGTGCGCCGCTGTGTCTGAACCCCGCGGACCGGATGCTCTGGGACGCGGTCTACGACGACGCACCCGACCGCGAGATCCTGAACGGCGACACGTTCAAGGTGGCCGGGGAGCGGCTGTACGCTCGTTACACGCCGGGCCACTCGCCCGGCTCCACCTGCTTCGTCTCGCCGACGCTCGGCGCCGTCTTCACCGGCGACACACTGTTCCAGGGCGGACCGGGTGCGACCGGTCGTTCGTACAGCGACTTCCCGACGATCATCGATTCGATCCGCCGCGAGCTGCTCACGCTCCCCGAGGAGACCGCGGTGTACACCGGCCACGGCGACAGCACCACGATCGGGGCCGAGAAGCCGCACCTCGACGAGTGGATCGCACGCGGGCACTGAACGGAGCTGCATGACCGAGAAGGATCGGCCGTTCGAGCGCATCGTCGTCGGCGGCGGTGCGATGGGCTTGGCGACCGCGTGGCAGCTCGCGCAGCGCGGCGTGCGGGTCGTGATGCTCGAGCGATTCGAGCCCGGGCATACCCGCGGTGCGTCCCATGGAGCCACGCGCAACATGAACAACGCCTACGCCGAGGCGCACTATCTCGACCTCTACGACGACTCGCTGCGGCTCTACCGCGAGCTCGAGCGGCGGTCCGGGCGCGAACTGCTGGCGCTGCGGGGCCTGGTGACCCACGGTGACGAGCGCAAGGTGCTGAGCGCGTACGAGGCGCTGCGCGCACGCGGAGCAGCCGCCGAGATGGTGAGCGCCGCGACGGCCCGCGAGCGGTGGCCCGGCCTGCGCTTCGACACGGACGCGCTCGTGAACCGGGAGGCCGGGCGCATCGACGCGGCCGCCACCCTCGAGACGCTCGATGCGCTCGCGCGGAGCGCGGGCGCCGAACTGCTCTACGGCCATCGGGTGCTCGGGATCGAGCCCGGATCCCCGGGCGTGGTGGTGCACGCCGAGGCCGCCGACGGCGAGCGGATCGAGTTCTCGGCCGATGGCGCGGTCGTCGCGGCCGGGGCCTGGACCGAGTCTCTGCTGGGAGACCTCGTGGAGCTGCCGCGGCTCACCGTCACCGAGGAGCACCCTGCGCACTTCGCGATCAAGCCCGGCTTCGAGGGCGCCGACTGGCCGTCCTTCAACCACTTCCTCCACGCGTCCGGCCCGCAGGGCAACCGCGGCAACGTCTACGGCATGCTCACGCCGGGCGAGGGGGTGAAGGTCGGTTTTCATGCGACGGGGGAGCGGATCGACCCCGACGCACGCCCCTTCCGCGCCACCGACGAGGCGCGCAGCCGACTGCGCGAGCACGTGTCGGAGTGGTTTCCCGGCCTCGATCCCGATTCCGCCCAGGAGATCAGCTGCACCTACACGTCGACCGAGAGCGAGCGCTTCGTGCTCGACCGCAGCGGCGCGCTCACCGTGGGCGCGGGCTTCTCGGGCCAGGGCTTCAAGTTCGTGCCAGCCATCGGCCGGGTGCTGGCCGACGCGACGATGGGCGACGCGCTGCCGCCCGCGGCTTTTCGCATCGCCGCGCACGGGTGAGGCGCCGCCGCGCCCCCAACTTCGGATCTCGCCCCTCCTTCGGACGGTTTCCCGCGATTCCATCCGAATAACGGGCGAGCTCCGAAGTTCGGACGGCGGTTCCTTCGGCAGGCTCGGGGATCTCCCCAAACGCGAGCGGCCCCGGGGACCGTGAGATCCCCGGGGCCGCCGTCTGTGCGAAGCTGATGTCGCCGCGAGCCTACTTCGCCGCGAAGCGGAAGAGCTTCTTGTTGGCGAACTCGAGCATGCCGACCTTGCCGAGCTCGCGTCCGTAGCCCGACTTCTTCACGCCGCCGAAGGGCACGTCAGCGCCCTCGAGGCCGGCGGCGCCGATGAACACCATGCCCACGTCGAGCTGGTTGCCGACCTGCTCCGCGCGCTCGAGATCGTCGCAGATCACGACGGAACCGAGGCCGTAGGGCGAGGAGTTGGCGAGCTCGATCGCCTCCTCGTCGCTCGACACCTTGTAGAGCTGCGCGACCGGGCCGAAGAGCTCCTGGCTGTAGACGTCCATCGAGGGCGTGATGCCCGACAGCACGGTCGGCTTGTAGAGGTTGCCCTCGGGGTTGTTGTCTCCCACGAGCACCTCGGCACCCTGGTCGATCGCACCCTGCACCTGCGTGGTGAGGGTCTTGGTGGCCTGAGCCGACGACAGCGGGCCGAAGTCGTCGCCGTAGCTCTGCCCGCCGATCGCCGCGACGAACTTCTCCTTGAACTCGTCGAAGTACTTGTCCATGACCACGATGCGCTTGGAGCCGTTGCAGGCCTGACCGGTGTTCTCCATGCGACCGCCCACGGCGTGCTCGACCGCGTGGTCGAGATCGTCGGTGTCGAGCACCAGGAACACGTCCGAGCCGCCCAGCTCGAGCACGCACTTCTTCAGTGCGCGGCCGGCCTGCTCGGCGACGATCGCGCCCGCGCGCTCCGAGCCGGTCAGCGAGACGCCCTGGATGCGGTCGTCGGCGATGATGCCCTCGATCTGCTCGTGCGTCGCGAACACGTTCACGTAGGCGCCCTCGGGGAAGCCCGCGTCGCGGAAGAGCTTCTCGAGCGCGAGAGCGGACTCGGGGCACTGCGCGGCGTGCTTCAGGATGATGGTGTTGCCGAGGATCAGGTTCGGCACCGCGAAGCGGGCGACCTGGTAGTACGGGTAGTTCCACGGCATGATGCCGAGGATCACGCCGGTGCCCTGGAAGCGGAGGAAGGTCTTCAGGCCGTCCTCGACCTCGAGCTCCTCATCGGCCAGCCACTTCTCGGCGTTGTCGGCGAATGCCGCGGTGATGGCGCCGGAGAACTCCGCCTCGCCGACGGACTGGTCGAGCGGCTTGCCCATCTCGCGATTGATGATCGCGCCCAGCTCGTCCTTACGCTCCTCGAAGAGCTCGGCAGCGCGCTTCGCCAGCGCGGCTCGCTCGGCGACCGTGGTCTTCCGAGCCCATTCCTTGTAGGCCTTCTGAGCCGAAGCCAGGCCGGCCTCGATCTCTTCGGCCGTCGCGTCGGGGTACTCGGCGACGGTCTCGCCCGTGGCCGGATTGATTACGGCGAAGGTGCCCATAGATGACTCACTCCTTAGTGACGTTCGTCGGGTGTCGGACACTGCCAAGTCTGGCACACCTCGGTGCCCAGCACTAGCGCGGGCACCGACGTTTTCGCGTTGCTCAATCGAAGTTGAGGTATCGATCTCGATAGTGCATGGGTCTGAAAGCTGCGGAATCAGCGTAATAGACTGATGTTCGCAACGGGGCCGCCGGATCCAGCCCGATCATTCCACGACGGGATCCGATGAAGCAGAGTGAGCGCATGGAGAAACACACACTGGACAACGCCACCGACACCGGGCACATACACGTCGGAAAGGGGCTCAACGAGGGCGCGCTCGGCGTGGTCGGATCGACCGTCATCGGGCTGGCGTCGACCGCGCCGCTCTACTCGCTCGCGGCGACGCTCGGGTACGTGATCCTCGCCGTCGGCGCCCAGGCTCCGCTCGTCTTCATCATCGCCTGCGTTCCGATGATCTTCGCGGCCTTCGCCTATCAGGAGCTCAACCGCGAGATGCCCGACTGCGGCACGACCTTCGTGTGGGGCACGAAGGGCTTCGGCCCCGTGGTCGGTTGGATCGGCGGCTGGGCGGTCGCGGTCTCGGCGATCATGGTCCTGGCGAACGTGGGCGAGATCACCGGCAAGTACTTCTGGCTGCTGCTCGGCAACCAGGAGTTCGCCGACAACCGGGTGATCGTGGTCGCGACCTCGGTCGTGTTCATGGCGATCATGACGTTCGTGAGCACGATCGGCGTGCAGATGGGCGAGCGACTGCAGATGGTGCTCATGACCATCCAGATCGTTGCGATGGTGCTCTTCGGAGTGCTCGCCCTGTGGCACGCGCTCGACGGCAGCAACCCGGGATCCATCGCCTTCGACTGGCAGTGGTTCAACCCGGCCGAGCTCACCTCCTGTTCGGGGTTTATCGAGGCGGTGCTGCTCGCGCTCTTCATCTACTGGGGCTGGGACACCTGTCTGGCGCTCAACGAGGAGACGAAGAACCCCCGGAAGACCCCTGGCCGCGCCGCGCTCTCGAGCATCGTGGTGCTCATCGTGCTCTACGTCGGCATCTCGGTTGCGGTGATGATGTTCGCGGGCTTCGGCGACACCGGCTACGGCCTCACCAACCCGGAGAGCCTCGACGACGTGTTCTCGGTGCTGGGCGGTGCCCTCTTCGGCCCGTGGGGCTGGTTCCTGATCCTCGGCGTGATGCTCTCGGCGGCATCGTCGACGCAGACGACGATCCTGCCCACCGCCCGCGGCACGCTCTCGATGGCGGTCTATCGGGCGCTGCCCGCGAAGTTCGCCGAGCTGCACCCCAAGTTCAAGACGCCGTGGTTCTCGACCACGCTCATGGGCGCCGCCGCGATCATCTACTACGTCGGCATGTCGATCCTCTCCGAGGACATGCTCGCCGACTCGCTCACCTCGATGGGCCTCGCGGTCGCCCTCTACTACGCGATCACCTCGTTCGCGTGCGTCTGGTACTTCCGCGGCACACTACGCGACAGCGCACGCAACCTCTGGATGCGCGGGATCCTGCCCGGTCTCGGCGGGCTGATGCTCACCTACGCCTTCGTGCAGTCGGCGATCGACATGTGGAGCACCGACTACAGCGAGACGGTGCTGCTTGGGGTCGGCGGCGCGTTCGTGATCGGGATCGGCGCGATCCTGCTGGGCTTCGTGCTCATGGGCATCTGGTGGCTGCGACCGAACGCGAAGCCGTTCTTCCGCGGCGAGAGCCTGAACCGCGACACTCCGGTGCTCGTGCCCGACGAGTGACGGTGCTCGCCCCGCTCGTGACCTTCGTCATGATGCCCGCACCCGATCGCGTTCGATCCGTCGCCGGGGCGAAGTCGCGGCCCGGGTGCCTACGGCTCGCTGCTCGACGCTGCGGAGGCCGGGGGATGATCCGTTCGCTGGTCCGGGCCTGAGGCCGTCCGCGCGGCCGGTGCGGGCGCTGCGGCTGCGGGCGCTGCGGGTGCGGTATCGGCCTTGCGGCTCCGGCGGCGGTGCGCCGCCCGCACGATGAGCAGCACCGCGACCGCGAGCACGGCGGCGACGGCCAGCCAGGGGAGCAGGATACCGGCGAGCACGAGTGCTCCGGCACCCGCGGTGCCGAGCGAGCCGATGCCTGCGAGCAGCCCCTCCCAGAAGTTCGACGGGCCGCCGCCGGGCAGGGCGGACCTGGTCCGGAGAGAGACGTCGATCGTGGCCTCGGAGACCTGTCCCTCGAGCGACTTCAACTGCGCGCGCAGCCCGTCCAGATCCTGCTGGCGCTGCGACAGCGCGGCCTCGGCCTCGAGCAGCTCGCTCGTGGTCGCCGCCCCCGCCATCAGCTCGGTGAGGCGCTCCACCGAGCTCTCGAGGGCCGCGACGCGGGCGCGCAGGTCTACGTGCTCGGTCGTGACGTCGAGCTCGGAGCGGCTCTGCGACAGCACCGTGCCCACCTCGGAGAGCGCGTCGAAGGTCTCGTCGATGCGATCCTCGGGCACCCGCAGGGTGACGTCGGCGCCGGCAGCGACCTCCCCGCTCGCGCGATACACGTTCGACGACTGCACGCTGCCGCCCTGCTGCTCCGCGACCTCGGCGACCCGTTCCGCGGCGTCGGCCGGGTCGTCCACCTCGAGCGCGAGGTCGCCGGTGCGGATCACCGAGCGCTCGGCCCGGCTCTCCGGGGTGTCGTCGACGGAGGGCGCCGCCATGTCCCCGGCCTCACCGCCGGAGACCCCCGGATCGGCTTCGGAGCGCGCGGACGGCTCGCCCCGCATCGTATCGGATCCGCCGCTCGTGCCGGAGAGTGCCGAGCAGGCGCTCAGTGGGATCATGATCAGGGCGGCGAGTGCCAGGGCGAGGGGGAGACGTCGCTTCATGTGGACACCCTACGACGGGGAGGCCGAGGCGGGGCGGCGAGAGTGCTGCGCCTTCCCTGTGTGCGACCGAACCGTTACCGAGACCGCGGCGCGCCGCGACCTTCTAGTTGAGCGGGATCGAGAGCGTGCCGGTCTCGGGAGGCGGCTCGATGGTGCGGCCCTTGAGATCCGGAATCCAGCGGACCGAGGCGAGCGAGATCAGCGCCGCGGTCAGCAGCATCAGCGCCGCCACCAGGATCGCGCCGCGGGCGTTCATCACGTCGATCGCCACACCGCCGAGCGCGGAGCCCATCGCGACGCCCACCAGCTGGCCCATGCCGACCCAGCCGTACGCCTCGGCCGTCTCGGAGAACTTCACGGTCGACGCGACGATGTTCGACAGCGCCGCGAACGCGGGCGCCGTGCCGAGGCCGCCGAGGAAGAGCACGATGCTCAGCCACCAGATGTTCAGGCTCACCATCGCGGCGAGCATGCCGGCCAGCACGATGCCGATGCGGAGCGCGAGCGACCAGGGGCGCATCTCGCGGTGTCCCATGAGCAGGCCGCCGACGAGCGACCCGCCGGCGAAGAGCGCGAGCACGATGCCCGATTCGATGCTGCCGTGGCCCCCGGATCCGTCGTGCCCGTCACCGGCGAAGGCCGCGACGACGCCCGCCTCGACCGCCGACATGGATGCGACGAAGAAGAGGCCGACCACGGTCGAGATGACCACGGTCGGATAACGCAGCACGGCACCGAAGCGGTGCTTCGAGGGCTTCAGTTTCACGGACCCGACGGCCGGGCTCATGATGAACCAGGCGCCGCCGAGCAGCATGAAACCGGCTGCGACGCAGAGGCCGGCCGTCGTCCCGAACTGCGAGGAGACGAACACCGCCACGACCGGGCCGAGCACCCAGATGATCTCCTGTGCCGACGCGTCGAGCGAGAACAGGGCGGACAGCTGCTTGCTGGGCACCAGCTTCGGGTACAGCGTGCGCACGGCCGGGGTGACCGGAGGCGTGGTCACGCCGATGAGGAAGGCGATACCCGCCACGGTCGCGAGCGGCAGGTGCACGAACGCGATCGTCACCAGCAGCGCCGTGCAGATGAGCGAGGTCGACGCCAGTACGGGGCGCATGCCGAAGCGGCCCATGATGCGTCCGCTGAGCGGGCCCGAGATGGCCTGCCCGATGCTCTGCGCCGCCAGGACGATGCCCGCCGACGTGAAGTCGCCGAAGGCCAACTGGATGTGCAGCAGCAGAATGATCGAGAGCATTCCGAACGGGAACCGGGCGAGCAGCTGCGAAACCAGTACGCGGACGACCCCCGGTTGTTGCGCCAATGCCCCGTAAATACCCATCAGATCAGTATATGGCGGGTATCCGTTTCATGCAGTGCTATCGACGACGAAATCAGGGGTGAACAGTGCGTGTCGGTGCCGATACCGTGACCGGGAGGGAGTGGGATCTCATGGGATCCCGCCGCTCCAATCGAAATCGGGGTCGCTCGCGGCGCTTCTGCGTGGTGAGAAGCGCCGCAAGCGACCCCGAATTACAGGCGGGCCCGTCCGGGCGGCCGAGGGGTGCCGTCTGGCCGCCCGACCCGGGTGGAGCTGCGAGCTACATCGCGGAGCTGGTCGAGTAGATCGCCCCGCCCTGAGCGCGGCGCCCGCTGCGGCGCTGCCCGCGCGGGGCGTCGCCGCCCTGCGACTGCGACCCCTGCGACTGGCCGCCCTGGCCGCGGCCGCCCTGCTGGGTCGAACGGCCCCGCCCGCCGCCCTGCTGGGAGCCGCCCTGCTGAGCGCCGCCGCGATCGGTGCGCTGGCGCTGGCCGCCCTGGCCGTTCCGGGACTGGGGCTGGCCCGAGCGCTCCTGGCCGCCCGACGCCGACCCCTGCCCGCCGCTACGCCCGCGGCCGCCGCGCGAGCGCTTGCGCTTCGCATTGGCGCCCGTCGACTTGCCCTCGCCGGCGGGGGCGTGCCCGGCGGCGCGCTGCTGCGCGGCCTGGGCCTCGGCGCGCTTGCGCTCGGTCTCGCGCGGGTCGACGCGCGGCGCGACCTCGCCGATGAGCGAGAGGACCTCGGGATCGACGTTCCGAGCCATGGGGTCCACCTGCTTGGGGGTGACCCGGATCTTCGCGGCGCGCATGATCTGCTTCATCTCGCCGCGCTGCTCGGGCAGCACGAGGGTGACGACGTCGCCCTCGTTGCCGGCGCGAGCGGTGCGGCCGGAGCGGTGCAGGTACGCCTTGTGCTCGACGGGCGGATCGACGTGCACCACCAGATCGACGCCGTCGACGTGCACTCCGCGGGCGGCGACGTCGGTCGCGACGAGCACCTTCGCGTCGCCCGAAACGAACTCGGCCAGGTTGCGGTCGCGGGCGTTCTGCGACAGGTTGCCCTGCAGCTCGACCGCGGGGATGCCGGCGGCCGTGAGCTGCTTCGCGAGCTTCTTGGCCTGGTGCTTCATGCGGGTGAAGAAGATGCGCCGCGCGGTGCCGCTCGCGAGCGCCTCGATGAGCGCGTCCTTCTGCGCCTTGCCCGCCACCTCGAAGACGTGGTGGGTGAGCTGGGGTACGGGGCTCTCGGCGCTGTCGACGGAGTGCAGGATCGGGTCGTGCAGGTACTTCTTGACGATGTTGTCGACCCCGTTGTCGAGGGTCGCGCTGAAGAGCAGGCGCTGGCCGACCTTCGGGGTCTTGTTGAGGATGCGCGTGACGACGGGCAGGAAGCCCATGTCGGCCATGTGATCGGCCTCGTCGAGCACGGTGATCTCGACGCCGTCGAGGTGCACGAGGCCCTGCTTCATGAGGTCGTCGAGGCGGCCCGGAGCCGCCACGACGATGTCGACGCCTGCCTCGAGCGCGGCCTCCTGGCGGCGCTGGGGGATGCCGCCGAAGATGGTGGTCACCTTGACGCCGACCGGGTCGGCGAGCATCTTGACGGTCTCGGCGATCTGGGTGACGAGCTCGCGGGTCGGTGCGAGCACGATGCCGCGGGGGCGGCTGGGTCGGCGCTTCGCGGCCGCATCGGCGGCGAGGTTCGCGACGAGCGGGATGCCGAAGGCGATCGTCTTGCCCGAGCCGGTGCGGCCGCGGCCGAGCACGTCGCGGCCGGCGAGCGTGTCGGGCAGCGTGTCGCGCTGGATCGGGAACGGGGAGGTCTTGCCGTTCTTGTCGAGCGCGTGCGCAATGGGCGCGGGAACGCCGAGCGATTCGAACGTGGGTGCAGTGGTGTCGGTCACGTGGACCTTTCTTTCTGTGCAGCGGGCGACAGGGGCGCCCGGGCCGGGCATCACCGGATGCCGGCGGGCCGGAGGCCGTGCGTCGCTGCTGGATCGGCGAGTGCGCGGGATCGCGCATCCGTTCGCCGCGGAGAGTCGCGGTGCCGTGGCACCGGTGCGGATCGCCGGGCTGCGAGAGTCGAGCCGGGGATCACGCTTGAAAATCAGCGACGATGGGGTCGAACTCGGTCGACCCGTGAAGCCCACTCTACCGGACGCCGCTGCGAACCGCCCCCGAGATACGGATCTCGCACGCCCAACCGGGATCAGGCCTGTGAAATCCGTATCTCGACGCAGCCATCCGCTTGATCTGGCATGATCGCTCCATGGGACGCATCACGATCCGGGATTTCCACGACGACGACCTCGACGCGGTCGTGCAGCTCTGGTGGGAGGCGCGATCCTCGGCCGAGCAGCCGGTGTACTCGCTCGCCGAGGTGACCGCCTCCTGCCGCGAGGATCACGCGGTGGTCGCCGTGCGCGACGAGAAGGTCGTGGCCGCGGCGGTGGGGCGGGCCGCACACGCGCAGGGCTGGGTCGTGTTCTTCGGGGTCGCCGAGGAATCGCGCTCGGGCAATGTCTCGGGGGCGCTGCTCGACGCCCTCGAGCGCAAGATGGCGCCGCTGGGCCTCTCGACGCTGTCGGTGCTGATGCCCGAGGGCAGCCGCCTCGACCTGCTCACGTCGAACGGGTTCCAGGTGCGGCACAGCCTGCGCTATCTCGAGCGGCAGATGCCGGTGCAGAGGCGCGAGCTCGATCTGCTGAAGGACGTGGGCGGCAGGATCCTGCCCCGCCATCTGTGGGAGAACGTCGCCGGCATGCGCCGCGAGAAGCAGCTGCTCGAGGAGCGCCTCGTGGCCCCGCTCGCGCAGCCCGACCTGGCGGATCGCTACGGCGTCGTGCCGCCGCACGCCGTGATGCTGTTCGGCCCTCCCGGCACCGGCAAGACGACGTTCGCGAAGGCCGTCGCCTCGAGGCTCGACTGGCCCTTCGTGGAGGTCTTCCCCTCGCGTCTGGGTGACGGGAAGACGAGCATGGCGGCGTCGCTACGCGGTATCTTCGAGCAGATCGGCGAGCTCGAGCACGGGGTCGTGTTCATCGACGAGGTCGAGGAGATCGCGTCGCAGCGGAGCGATCCGCCCACTCCGACGCAGGGTGTGACGAACGAGCTGCTCAAGATCGTCGCCGATTTCCGGGCGCGCGAGGGCCTGTTGCTCGTGTGCGCCACGAACTTCGTGCGCGGTCTCGACGCCGCGTTCCTGCGCCACGGCCGGTTCGACTACGTGCTGCCGATCGGGCTGCCCGACGAGGAGGCGCGCGAGGCGATCTGGCGGCGGTACGTGCCCCCGCAGGTCGCGACCGGCATCGATTTCGCGAGGCTGGTCTCCGAGAGCGCGGGGCTCACTCCCGCCGATATCGAGTACGCGGCCAGGCGGGCGTCGCAGGAGGCGCTCGCGCGGGCGCTGCGCGCGCCGGAAGACGCGGCCCGATCCCGCACCGACCTCTCGACCGACGACTACCTGGCGGCGCTCGCCGTGACGCGCGCGACGGTGTCGGAAGAGCAGCTGACGACCTTCCTGGAGGATATCGAGACGCTCGCGCGGTTGTAGGAGCCGCTCCTCGACATACTGCGGAAGGAGTTCCCCGTCGTGCGGCGCGAGCGGTTCTCCGTCCTGCGGTACGAGCGGTTCTCCGTCCTGCGGTACGAGCGGTTCTCCGTCCTGCTGCGAGAGCGGAGCGAGTCGCAGTATCCGCTGCGCCGCTGCGCCGCTGCGCCGCTGCTGCCGCTGCTGCCGTCATACTGAGTGCGGGGATCCGCGGAACTGAATCAGTGGCGGCCGCGCCGCGGCAGCGGAGGGATGCACCGAATCTTCGTCGTTCCCGCCGCCGATGCCGGGCTCGGTCCGGCACGCTCTCGCGGACTGCGTGAAGATTGGCCGCGTCTTCCACGGATTCCGCACCCCAGTTGTGTGCGCGGCCCTCGCCCCGCGCCCAGGATGGAGTGAGTACACAGACCGAAGGCGAGTGCAAAGGAGCAACGTGACATCGACGACACGCATGATTCACCTTGGCCGGAAGGAACGGCCGAAGCGTGGATCGCTGCTGCTGCTCATCCCGGGAGTGGCATCGGTGGTGCTGCTCGGGATCCTTCCGCTGTTCATCGTGGCACGGAACAGTTTCGCGGTCGCCGACGACTACGGAGGGATCACGGGCGGCTTCACGATCGAGCACTACGCCAAACTGCTCGATCCCGTCTACTCGAAGACGCTGCTGTTCTCGCTCGGCCTCGGTCTGCTGAACACCGTCGTGTGCATCGTGGTCGGCTACCTGACCTCGTACTACATCGTCTCGCGGCCCGAGGGCAGACAGGGCCTGCTCCTGCTGCTCATCATCATCCCCTTCTGGACGGACTTCCTCGTTCGCACCTTCGCGTGGATCACGATCCTCGGATCCGGAGGCCCCATAGCCGGACTGCTCGGGATATTCGGGATCACCGGGTTCTCGATGATCCCGAGCAACGTCGCGGTCGTCCTCGGTCTGCTGTACGCCTTCTTGCCGACCGCGATCTTCCCGATCTACGCGTCCATGCGATCGATCGACCCCTCGCTCAAGGAGGCCGCGACGGACCTCGGCTGCACCTGGTGGGGTGTGCACCGGCGGGTGATCCTGCCGCTCAGCCGCCCGGGGATCCTCGGCGCCGCTCTGCTCACCTTCATCCCGACGATGGGCGTCTTCGTGATCCCGGTGCTGCTCGGCGGGGGGAAGGATCCGCTCGTCGGCAACCTGATCGTCACGCTCTACACCGAGTTCCGCAATCAGCCGATGGGCGCGGCCGTATCGATGGTGCTGCTGGTGCTCATGGTGCTCTCGATGGGCCTGATCGGGCTCCTGATGAAGCGCACGTCGAACAAGAAAGGGGCGTAGCCCGTGGACCGAATCGTGAACGGCATCGCCCGCGCCGTCTTCGTCTTCCTCTACCTGCCCATCGCCGCCGTGATCGTCTACTCGTTCAACGCCGCGGGCACGAACACCCGCTTCGAGGGGCTCACCCTGCAGTGGTACGTCGACCTGTTCCAGGACGGAGCGCTCATGCAGACGCTCCGCACCAGCGCGGTCGTGGCCGTTCTGGCGGCGACCGTGGCGACCGTCGTCGGGATCATGTTCGCCCTCGGCATGGCGCGCTACCGTGGCCGCGGCAAGGGCGGCCTGCTCGCGCTCATCGCGCTGCCCCTCGTCGTGCCCGAGATCGTGCTCGGCGTGGCACTGCTGAGCGTGTTCAGCGCGACGAAGATCCCGCTCGGCATTCTGACGCTCGTGCTCGGCCACCTCATCGTCTCGCTGCCCCTTGCGACGCTCGTGCTCATGAGCTCCGCCGCCATGCTCGACCCGAGCCTGCCCGAGGCCGCGACGGACCTCGGGTGCACCCCCTGGCAGACCTTCACCCGCGTCTACTTCCCGCTGCTGAGGCCCGCGGTCGTCGCGGCTTGGCTGCTGAGCTTCACGACGTCGTTCAGCAACATCGTGATGTCGACCTTCCTCAGCGGAGTCGGATCCACCACCCTGCCGCTGCGGATCTACTCGAGCCTGAAGACGGGCCTCACCCCGAGCATCAACGCGCTCGGCGCCCTGCTGATCCTGCTCACCCTCGTGATCGTGCTCGCCGTCGGTGTGACCCAGATGCGTCGCATCCTCGTCGACTCGCGCTCGTAACACCCCGGAACTCGCTCCACCTCGCTCCATCGAAAGGAACACCGACATGAAGAAGAAGACTCTCGCAGCCGCCGGCATCGTCGCCGCGCTGGCGCTCACCGGTTGCAGCGGCGGCTCGGAGGGCGGCTCCACCGAACTCAACGTCTACGCCTGGGCAGACGAGATTCCGCAGAGCGTGTTCGACGCCTTCACGGAGGAGACCGGCATCAAGGTCAACGTCGACAGCTTTGACAGCAACGAAACCATGATCTCGAAGCTCGCGGCGGGCAACTCGGGCTACGACATCATCGAGCCGAGCCAGTACGCCGTGCAGCAGCTCGTGGGCCAGGAACTGATCGAACCGCTCGACAAGGAGAAGATCGAGGGCATCGACAACATCGCGTCGACGTTCGCCGATCCCACCTACGACCCCGGTCTCGAGTACTCGGTGCCGTGGGTATGGGGCACCACCGGACTGCTGTACAACTCGGAGTGCACCGGCGGCGAGGAGATCACGAGCTGGAAGTCGCTCTTCGATCCCAAGTGGGACGGCAAGGTGAACATGCTCGATAACATGCTCGCCGCCTACATCGCCGGTCTGCAGGTCAACGGTTTCGACGCCGATAGCACGGACGAGCAGGAGATCGCCAAGGCCACGGAATCGCTCATCGAGCAGAAGAAGATGCTCGCGGGGTACAACTCCACCAACTACGGCGAGCTCGTCGCGAACGGCGACGTCTGCATCTCCGAGGCCTGGGGCGGCACCAGCACGGCGAAGATCGTCGAGGACAACGAGAACGTGCACTACGTGATCCCCGAGGAGGGCGGCAGCCTCTGGGTCGACGGCCTCGCGATCGCGAAGGGCGCTCCGAACCAGGAGGCCGCGTACGAGTTCATCAACTTCCTGCTGCGCCCCGAGATCGCTGCGATGGCGACGAACGACGGCGGTCTCGCGAGTGCGAACCAGGCCGCCCAGGAGCACGTGACGGACCAGGGCCTCCTCGCGAACGCGGCCGTCTACGCCTCGGAGGAGCAGGTGGCCAACGCCGACTTCATCGTCGACCCCGGTGCCGCGATGAAGTTCTACCAGGACGGCTGGACCCGGGTGAAGGCCTCCTGACCTTCAGGCGCAACGGCAGCTTCGAGCGAACAGCGATTGGGATCATGAATACGCACAACACGACAACTACCGCGCCGGCCGTCGAGATCGAGGGCCTCTCGAAGAGCTTCGGCGGGCACCTCGCGGTGCACCCGCTCGATCTCGAGATCCGTGAGAACGAGTTCTTCTCGATCCTCGGCCCCTCCGGCTGCGGTAAGACGACGCTCATGCGCATGATCACCGGTTTCGAGACACCGACCGGAGGCCGGGTGCGGCTCGGCGGCGTCGACGTCACGGACGCGCCGACGCGCAACCGCGACCTCAACATGCTCTTCCAGAGCTACGCGCTGTTCCCCCATCTGACCGTGTTCGACAACGTGGTGTTCGAACTGCGAGTGCGTCGTGTGCCCAAGGCGGAGGCCGATCGGCGGGCGAAGGAGGCGCTCGAGCTCGTCAGGCTCGCCCACCTCGGGGATCGGAAGCCGGATCAGCTCTCGGGCGGTCAACGGCAGCGGGTCGCGCTCGCTCGGGCCGTGGTCTCCGGACCCAAGGTGGTGCTGCTCGACGAGCCGCTCGGCGCGCTCGACCAGCAACTCCGGAAGGAGATGCAGTACGAGCTCAAGCGGATGCAGCGCGAGGTCGGCATCACGTTCATCTATGTGACGCACGATCAGGAGGAGGCGCTCACCATGTCGGACCGTATCGCCGTCATGTCCGAGGGCGTCGTGCAGCAGGTCGCGGGGCCGGAGGACATTTACAACCGGCCCGAGACGCGCTTCGTGGCGGGTTTCATCGGCAGCTGCAACCTGCTCGATGTGACGGTACCTGCCGGCTCCGCGGGCCAGCAGGTGGGTGCCGCGGCCGAGGGCATCGGCATTCTCCCGGCCGTGCTGGCGGAGGACGTGCATCGCGAGCAGGCGGGGACCCTGCTGCTGCGGCCCGAACGCATCGAGGTTCGTCGCGGTGAGGACGCAGCGGGCGAGGGGATCACCGGCACGGTGGAGACGCTCACCTTTCTGGGGGAGGAGTGGCACGTGCATCTCGCCGTCGGGGGGCATCCGATCAAGGTGTCGCTCTCGAGCCTCGTGAAGGAGCGGGATCTGCCCGGCCTCGCCGTCGGCGAGGAGCTCCGCATCGGCTGGCGCCCCGAAGATGCGCGCATCGTGATCCGCTGATCCTGCCGCTCAGCTGATCTGCTGCTCCCCTCCGTTCTGTTCCACCTCGAGATCGGGTCGCGGATCCCTCATCGGATTCCGCGGCCCGAGGCTCGACCCGCACTGCAAGCCCCACTGAGAGAGGTCCTGATGAGAGTCGCCGTTGTTCAAACGACACCCGGCATCGACGCCGACGTCAATTTCGCCACCATCCGTCGTTACACCGCGGAGGCGGCCTCGCGCGGCGCCGGCCTCGTGGTATTCCCCGAAGAGGCCGCACTGCTCGCCGACGACGAGATCAAACCCCGGATGGCGGAGATCGTGCGTGATGTGTGGCCTCGCTTCGAGCATCTGCTGGCCGAGCTCGCCCGGCAGCACCGTGTAGCGATCATCGCGGCCGGCTACGAGCCGAATGATGCGGGGACGCCGTACAACACGATCCTCGCCTTCGACCACACGGGTGGGGAGATCGCCCGCTACCGCAAAATGCACACCTACGATGCGTTCGCCTACCGGGAGTCGGCCTACGTCACACGAGGATCCGAACTGCCTCCGATCATCGAGGTCGAAGGGCTGCGGGTCGGCATCGCGAACTGCTATGACATACGCTTCCCGGAGCTCTTCCGCAGCATGGCGGATCGCGGGGTCGACGTCATCTCGCTGTCGGCCGCGTGGGTCTCGGGCAAGGGCAAGGAGGAGCACTGGGAGGTGCTCACCAAGGCCCGTGCCATCGAGAACGTGAGCTGGTTCCTCGCGTCAGGGACGGTCGGCGCCGACTCGGTCGGGCTCAGCCGCGTGATCGATCCTCTCGGAGTGGTCGTCGCCGGCGCTGACGCCCACGGGGAGGGCGTCGTCATCGCCGATATCGACGAGGAGCGCACGCGCCTCGCGCGACGGATGCTCCCGGCGCTCGACAACCGCCGCATCGAACTCGAATACAGCATCCGGTAGCCCGGCGTCCCGCAGCGCCCTCAACCGTCTCCGAATCTCCGACTCCGAAAGGAACACCGATGTTCTTCCACACAGGGAGCACCCCGAAAGGCCTCTCCGATGAACTGCGGGCCAAGCTCGAGCGCTTGAGCTTTCCCACCCTCGGCCACTACCTCGAGGAAGGCTTCGTCGATCCCGAGATCCGACGCGTCGTCGCGGCAGGCGGCCGAGTGATCGGCACCGCCTTCACCGTTCGCACCACCGCTACCGATTCCACGGCGCTGCATCACGCGGCCGGCATGATCGAACGCGGCCAGGTGCTCGTTCTCGACACCGGCGGCGATCGTCGGCATGCCCCGCTCGGGGAAGTGGTGGCGGCCCAGCTCGCGGTGCGCGGCGCTGCGGGGGCCGTCGTCGACGGGGTCGTCACCGATGTCGACGAGATCGAGGGTCTCGGCCTGACCGTGCACGCGCGGGGCACCAGCATGCTCACGACCAAGCTGCACGGGATCGACGCGGGCGGTGTCAACGTGCCGGTGACCTGCGGAGGGGCCGTCGTGCGCCCCGGAGACGCGGTGCTCGCCGACGCCAACGGCGTGCTGGCGGTGCCGATCGACGTGCTCGAACGCATCGTCGACATCGCACTCGACGATGACGCAGAGGAACCCGAGCTCGTCGGCGACCTCCGGGCCGGAAGGCCGCTGGGCGCACTCACCGGCGCGAGCGCGACGGTCGAGGCGCTGCTCTCGAGCGACACCCCGCAGTAAAGGGGCCGCCGCGCTCGCGGAGACCCTCGCATCACCCTCGACGAGGATCGGCCGGCAGGCCGCTGCTTCGTCATGCCCGAATACCTCTCGAAAGGACCAGACATGCTGCTGAAAGCCGCTATCAACGGTGGACGATCCGCCGAGGAGCACCCCGCTGTGCCGCGCACCACCGAGCAGATCGTGGAAGCGAGCCTCGCAGCCGTTGCCGCGGGCGCCGACGTCGTGCACGCGCACGTGCTGACGGACGACGGCGAGCAGACCATCCGCCCCGAAGCGGTCGGGGCATGGGTCCGCGCTATGCGCGCCGCGGATCCGTCGATCGTCATCGGCACCACGACCGGCCTATGGACGGTCTCATCGCACGAGGAGCGCATGGCCCATGTCGCCGCCTGGCCGGCCGACGCCCTGCCGGACTTCGCATCGGTGGCGTTCTCGGAGGAGGGCGCGGCCGAGGCGGCCGAGCTGGTGCTCGAGCGAGGCATGATCCTGGAATCCGCCGTCTGGTCGATGGAGGACGTCCCGGCCCTGCTCGCTTCTCCCACGCTGTACCGCAATGTGCGGGTGCTCATCGAGCCCGAGGTCGAGGACGCCGGAATCGCGGTGGGGCAGTGCCGTGAGATCGCTGCGGTGCTGCGCGAAGCGGGGGTCACCGCACCGATTCTGTATCACGGTTACGACGAGACGGTCTGGCCGGTCGTGGAGGCCGCCATCGAGGACGGCTGCGAGACTCGGATCGGATTCGAGGACGGGGTGACGATGCCCGACGGCTCGGCACCGCGCGACAACGCAGAGCTCGTGCGCGCCGTGCGCGAGTTGGAGCGCCGCTGACCATCGCGGTCATGGGGCCCGCCGCGAGCCCGGTCGAGTGGCGGCCCGTTCCGGCCCCGTGGCCGCTCCGCGCGACCCGATACCCTGGTGTGCGGCGGGGAAGCGCCGGTGGGAGAGGGGGCTGGCATGCTGGACGACCTGGATCGACGACTCATCGAGATGCTCGCGCGTGACGGGCGACGCAGCTTCGCCTCGTTGGCGGAGGAGCTCGGAGTCTCCCAGTCGACGGTGCGCTCCCGGCTCTCGAAGCTGCGCGAGGACGATGTGCTGCAGATCGTCGCGCTGTGCAACGCGTTGCTGCTCGGGCACCAGGTCGTGCGCCTCCTGCTCAGGGTGCGCAACCTGACTCCGCGAGCGGTTGCGAACGGGCTGCTCGGCATCAGCCAGATCAACCACGTCGCCCTCGTCGCCGGATCGCACGACCTCTATCTCGAGGCGACCTGTCGGGATCAGCCCCGTCTCATCGACCTGCTCGATGAGATCCGGCGGCATCCTGGCGTGGCCTCGATCCAGCCCATCATCGTCACCTCCCTCGCGAAGGACTACACGTGGGAGGGGCTGCGGGGCACTGCGGGGCAGAGCATCAGCGACCCGGACGGGTGAGGAGTCTGCCGGCGCGATTGGTCGGCAGAGGATCGCGGAAGCCCTGCCACAGATAGGTGTCCCGCATCACCTCGAGCACCGTGAGCGTCTCGAGGTCGGAGATGCCGCGGATCCGTCGGAGATCCTGCAGCACGATCCTTCCGAGCTCCTGCGCGTCCTGCG
This sequence comes from Leucobacter tenebrionis, assembly GCF_019884725.1. Lineage (NCBI taxonomy): Bacteria > Bacillati > Actinomycetota > Actinomycetes > Micrococcales > Microbacteriaceae > Leucobacter > Leucobacter tenebrionis. The sequence goes on from NZ_CP082322.1 coordinate 3,150,178, forward strand.
CCACCACATCGAGGATGATGTCGTAGTAGCCGAGCGCGCACGCCACGTACTTCACTTTGGGATGGTCTGCGATCTGCTCGGCGACGCGCGCAACCGGCACCTCGGTGACGCGGATTCCGATGTGAGCGGCGATCCCGCCGATCTTCGTCTCGTCGTACATGCCGACGACGTAGATGATGCCGAGCGAGACGAGACGATTGTAGCGCTGCCTCACCGTCGGCTCGGAGAACCCGATGCGGCGCCCGATCTCGGAGAACGAGAGTCGGCCGTCGACTCGGAGCTCATCGATGATGTCCCGGTCGACGTCGTCGAGGAGGGAGTCTTCTTCCTGCTGCTTCGTCGCGTCCACGCCCCGAGTCTACTCGTGGCCCATCGCGCCGCCGAGTGTTGGACCCCGTGAATGTCGGTGGGGGCCGGTAGCGTCGAGGGCAGCGAAAGGGGCACACCATGTTCATGCAGGATCGGGCCGACGGCCTCGGGCAGCGCATCGTGACGAGCGCGAGCGACCTGACCGCCGCGAGCATGTGCGAGTTCGCCTTTCTGCGGCGGGTCGATGCCAAGCTCGGGCGGAACGTCGAGGTGCCGCCCGACGACGACCCGATGCTCGCGCGGGCGGCTCGGCTGGGGGACGCGCACGAGGAGCGGACGCTCGAGGCGTACCGCGCTCGCCTGGGGAAGGGCGCGGTCGGCGCGGCGGGCGGTGTGGTCGAGATCCCTCGGCCCGACTCGATGAGCGAGGTCGCGCTGCTGGCCGTGGCCGAGCAGACGGTAGCGGCGCTGCGCGGTCGGGCCGACGTCGTGTTCCAGGCGACATTCTTCGAACCGCGGATCGAGAACGCTACTCGGGAGCGCGGCGGCGAAGGCCCCGGGTCGGGGGCTGAGCTCGACATCGGTTTCGTCGGGTTCGCCGACTTCCTCCGGCTCGAGCCCGACGGTGCGTACGAGGTGCAAGACACGAAACTCGCGCGCCGGGCGAAGGTCACCGCGCTCATGCAGCTCGCGGCCTACGCCGAGCAGATCGAACGACTGGGTGTCCCGGTCGCCGACGAAGCCGTGCTGATCCTGGGCGACGGCGTGCGCTCGCGGCACCGTATCGCCGATATCGCGCCGGTGTTCCGCGCGCGCCGCGAGCGGCTGCACCGGTTGCTGCGAAGCCGCGTCGGCGAGACCGGACCCGACGGGAGCCGCGAGAGCGCCGCTGCGATTCCCTGGGGCGCCGACGGGATCGCGGCGTGCGGGCGCTGCGAAGTGTGCGAACCCGAGATCATGCGCAGCCGTGATCCGCTCCTGATCTCGGGCATTCGGCGGAGCCAGCGAGATGCGCTCGTCGCGGAAGGGTACGACACGATCGAGGCCGTCGCTGCGCTCGCCGCCGATGCGCCCTCCGGGAAGGCGTCGCTCGACGGTCTCGCTCCGCAGGCGCTCGAACGGCTGAGCGCCCAGGCCGCTGTGCAGCTCGAGACGCGCCCCGGGGAGCCGCCGGCGCTGCGCATCATCGATGCGGGCGCGCTCGCCGCGCTCCCGGAGCCGAGCCCGGGCGATCTCTTCTTCGACTTCGAGGGCGACCCCATGTATCGGCAGCCCGGGCAGGGCGAGAACTCGAGCTGGGGGATCGACTACCTCTTCGGCATGGTCGACGTCGATCAGCGCTTCACTCCGATCTGGGCGCACGATCTCGCAGCCGAGAAACGGGCGCTGCTGGAGTTCCTCGATCTCGTGGCCGAACGTCGGTCCCGCTATCCCGACATGCACGTGTACCACTACGCCCCCTACGAGCGCTCCCACCTGCTCAGCATCGCGGCCAGGCACGGCGTCGGCGAGGCGAGAGTCGACCAGCTGCTGCGCGATCACGTGCTCGTCGACCTCTACCCGATCGTGCGTCGCGCACTGAGGGTCGGCTCCCGCTCCTATTCGATCAAGAAGCTCGAACCGCTCTACATGGGCGCGGAGCTGCGTGACGAGACCGGCGTGACGAGCGGCGCGCAGTCGGTCACCGAGTACGCGGAGGCGAGCGCGCAGCTCGCCTCCGACGACGAGACCGAGCGGCACGAGGGGCAGCGGCGCCTCGACGCGATCGCGGATTACAACCGCTACGACTGCGTCTCCACGCTCCGCCTCCGCGACTGGCTGCTCGAGCTCGGCGCGGCACAGGGCGTCACCCCGTCTGCGCGGAGCGATGGGGGAGAGGACGCGGGGCCCGAGATCGAGCTGAGCCCGGTGGCCCTCGCACTCGCAGTCCACGCCGAGGCGGCGGGGCCGCGCGACCGCGCCGCAGCCGCCCTGGCGGCGAGCGCCATCGACTATCACCAGCGCGAGCAGAAGTCGTTCTGGTGGGCGCATTTCGCACGACTCGTCGATCCGCTCGAGGAGTGGGCCGACACGCGAGACGTTCTGGTGGTCGACCGTGCGAACAGCGCGGTGGACGAGCCCTGGCACCTGCCCCAGCGCGCGCGGGTCTCGCGTCGCCGACTGCGACTGCGCGGTGAGCTGGCGCCGGGCAGCTCGCTGCGGGAGGGCGGCGAGGCATACGTCCTATACGAGCACCCGGCGCCCTTCCCGCAGCGCGGCGCGGCGCCCGGGGCTCGGGGCGCGCGACGGGTGAGGATCATCGAGCGTCTCGATGACGGAGCCGTCATCGATGAGTCTCTGGGCGACGCACAGCCGTACTCCGACCTGCCTCTCGCGCTCGTGCCCGGGCCGCCCCCGCCGGCCGGTGCCCAGAAGGGGGCGATCGAGGAGTGGGGTGCGAGCCTCGCAGCAGAGCTCGACCGCGGGCGGTTTCCCGCAGATCCCGTGGTCGATCTCATCCGTCGGGTACCGCCGAGGCTCAGGGGCGACGGCGCCCTCGCGCAGCCGGGTTCGGCGCAGAACGACGGGAAGGAGACCGATCTGATTGGCGCGGTCGTGAACAGCCTGCTGCGTCTTGACCGCAGCTATCTCGCCGTGCAGGGTCCGCCCGGCACCGGCAAGACCTACCTCGCTGCCCGCGTGATCCGCAACCTCGTCGAGCAGCACGGCTGGCGCATCGGAGTCGTCGCGCAATCGCACCGCGTGGTCGAGAACGTGCTCGAGGGGGCCGTCGCAGCGGGAATGCCAGCCTCGCAGGTCGGCAAGGTGCCGCAGGGAGGAGCTCTCGCCGAGGATGCCCCGGCGCCTGCCTATACGGTGTTGCCCCGCAACGGACACGCGCGCTTCGTCTCCGACCACAGTCACGCCGGCCGGGGGTGCGTGATCGGGGGCACCGCTTGGGATTTCAGCAATCCCGCCAGGTTCGATCGGGGCTCGCTCGATCTGCTCGTGATCGACGAGGCCGGGCAGTTTTCGCTCGCCCCCACGATCGCCGCCTCGGTGGCGGCTGAGCGCCTGCTGCTTCTGGGAGACCCGCAGCAGTTGCCCCAGGTCTCCCAGGGCAGTCACCCCGAACCGGTCGACACCTCGGCACTCGGCTGGCTGCTCGGCGACTACGAGACGGTGCCCGACGAACTCGGGTACTTCCTCGCCGAAACCCGCCGCATGCGTCCCGAGCTCGCCGACGTCGTCTCCGAGCTGGCCTACGAGGGCCGGCTCCGCGCCCACTCGACCGCGGCGGGGCGCGAGGCGATCGGGGCCGGCCCTCCGGGGCTGGTCTGGCATCCGGTCGCGCACCACGGCAATGCGACGAGCTCGGTGGAGGAGGCGGCCGAGGTGGTGCGGATCGTCCGTGAAGTGCTCCGGGGGTACCTTTCCGAGCGAGAAAACCCGAGTGCTGCGGGCGGTGCTGCCCGTCGTCCGCTCGAAGAGCGCGACCTCATCGTCGTCGCAGCGTACAACGCCCAGGTCGAGGTGGTCGGTGAGGCGCTGGCCGCGGCCGGGTTCGCGCGCGTGCGTGTCGGCACCGTCGACAAATTCCAGGGGCAGGAGGCCGTGATCGCAATCGTCACCCTCGCGGCCTCCAGCTCCGACGATGTACCGCGCGGCCTCGAGTTCCTGCTGATGCGCAACAGGCTCAACGTCGCGATCAGTCGGGCGCAGTGGGCGGCGCATCTCGTGTCCTCCGACCGGCTCGGCGACGGGCTTCCCACCACGGCCGAGGGGCTCGCGGCTCTCTCCGGGTACCTGCGCCTGATCGAGCGGGCGCGCACCGCCGAAGCGCGCGAGTCGGCGCCGCAGAACGACCGTCCGCGCTAGTTTGGGAGGCATGGTGAAACCAGGAGGCCCCTTCAAGACTCCGCCCTCGCGACGTCTCGAGCCGCTGCCGTCGGAGACGGTGCGTCCGCAGTCGGAGGCCACGCTTCGGCAGACGGAAGACCCCGCGCGTCAACCGGCGGCAGCGTCGGTGCTCGGGCCGTCGAGACGATCCAGGATCCCGGCCTTCGAGGTCATGCGGATCACCGACGAGATCGCCCATCGCCGCGCGGCGGGGCGCGACGTCGTCTCCCTCTGCGCGGGAGAGCCGGGGGCGCGTCCCGCTCCGGGCACGCTGAAGCCCGCGGGCTATACCGGTCCGCTCGGCACCTCACCTCTGCGGGAAGCGATCGCCGGGCACTACCGCGGCTGGTACGGCGTCGACGTGGATCCCGGCACGGTAGCGGTGACGACGGGATCATCCGGAGCGTTCCAACTCGTGTTCCTCGCGGCCTTCGATCCCGGCGACCGCGTCGCGCTCGCGAGCCCTGGCTATCCGGCCTATCGGAACATTCTGACCGCGCTCGGCGTGCAGGTGGTCGAGATCCAGGCCGGCCCCGAAACTCGATATCAGCCCACGCCGCAGCTGCTCGATGCCGCGGTCCGAGAGCACGGTCCGCTCGCCGGACTCGTCCTCGCTTCCCCGGCCAACCCCACAGGCACGATGCTCGCGCGCGCCGAACTCGCGGCGCTCGTGGAGTGGAGCCGCATGAACGGGGCACGGCTCATCAGCGACGAGATCTATCACGGAATCACCTTCCCGGACGCCGGGGCGGAGTCCCGCAATGGTGGTGTCGCGTCCGATGCACGAGGTGTGACCGTGCGCGAGCTCGACGCCGAGGCGGTCGTGATCAACTCGTTCTCGAAGTACTGGGGCATGACCGGGTGGCGCCTCGGATGGGCGCTGCTGCCGCCCGACCTCGTCGCCCCCTTCGAAGCGCTCGCGTCGAACTTCGCGCTCTCGCCGCCCGCACCCGCACAGGAACTCGCGCTCTCGGCCTTCACCGAAGAGAGTTATGCCCAGCGCGACGCGGTGGTGGCCGGCTTCGCGCGAGCAAGAGCACTCATCCTCGAGGCCGAACCTCAGCTCGAGTGGGGTGTGGCCGCGCCGTCCGACGGCGCGTTCTACTACTACTCCGAGCTCGGCCCCCAGCTCGAGCGCTTCGGCGGCTCAGTGGCCTACGCCCGGGCGCTGCTCGAAGAAGCCGACGTCGCGGTGGTGCCCGGTGTCGATTTCGATCCGATCGCGGGCGACCGCGCGGTGCGACTGTCCTATGCTGCAGGCGAGGCGGCGGTCTCGGAGGCGCTCGAACGCATCATCCGCTTCCAAAGCTGAGTCAGGCGCAGCCGTCAGGCCTGGGACGCCTCGTGCGCGTCGCCGAAACGGATCGGAGTCCCGGCGGCCACGCCGATCCTGCGCTGCAACGCCTCGTCGACCACGGCCCGCGGATCCGCCGTCTCGTCGACGGCGACCCCGAGCGAACGCAGCACCTCGGCCTCCGCGCCGCGGAGATCCAGCACCAGCGCCGTGACCGCCTCCGAGAGCGGCCCTTCCAGGCCGGCGACCGCGCGGGCCAGCGCGGATCGCACGGCCTTGCCCAGCGCGATCGGTTCTTCACCGCTGCCCGACTCGCGTTCCACCTGAGCGCTCGAGTAGTTCACCCCGTCCCCGGAGAGCGCCTCTGCGATCACTGACTCGTCTGCGAGTCGAACCTGCAGCTCGAGCACACTGCTCGACGCGGAGGGCACGGTCGAGAAGGGAAGCGGGATACCTCCGGAGGCCCCCGCGTGAGAATCGTGCGAGTGTTCGGACGCCTGCGAACCACCGTTGAAGGTGAACTTCAAATCCATATGCACCAGCCTACGCCCGCCCGCTGCGCGTACGCCCCGCCGCCTCCGCGCTGCGTTTCACCGCCCTCGCCGCCAGCCCTCGCCGCACGCGCCGCCGTCGCCGCCAGCCGTCACCGCCCTTCACTGCCCTCACCGCCCGCGCCCCTGGGCGATCGGGGTCGTTTTCGTGCGTGTCGCGCGACGCGACACGCACGAAAACGACCCCGAATCGGCGACACGGCCGAAAGTGACCCCGAAACGGATGGCGGTGCGGGGTCGGCGACGCCGCGCGTCCCGCGCCCCGCGCACACGGCAGCGGGCCCCGGTTCCGAAGAACCGGGGCCCGCTGAGCAGCGACTGGAGGCTTACGCCTGTGCTGCGAGGGTCTCCTCGAGCGAAGCCGAGGCGAGATCCGGGAACGCCTGGGCGACACCGTGGTTGGTGATGACGCCCTCGTGCGCGTTGAGGCCCTTGGCGAGCGAGGCGTCGTCGTTCAGCGCCTTCACCCAGCCCTTGTCGGCGAGCGCGACCACGTAGGGGAGCGTCGCGTTGGTGAGGGCAGCCGTCGAGGTCTCGGGCACCGCGCCGGGCATGTTGGCGACGCAGTAGTAGATCGAGTTGTGCACCGGGAAGGTGGGGTCATCGTGCGTGGTGGGGCGCGAGTTCTCGAAGCAGCCGCCCTGGTCGATGGCGATGTCGACGAGCACCGAGCCCTGCTTCATCTGCGCGACCATCTCGTCGGTGACGAGCTTCGGAGCCTTCTCGCCCGGGATCAGCACGGAGCCGATGACGAGGTCGGCCTCCTTGAGCGCCTCAGTGATGTTGTGCGCGTTCGAGGTGCGGGTCTGGATGCGACCGTTGAACTCGTCCTCGAGCTGCTTGAGGCGGGGGATCGCGATGTCGATCACGGTCACCTCAGCGCCCATGCCGTAGGCGATGCGCGCGGCCTGCTCACCCGCGGCGCCGCCGCCGATCACGACGACCTTGCCGCGGCGGGTGGCGGTCACGCCGCCGAGGAGGATGCCGCGACCGCCGTTGGCCTTCATGAGCGAGTAGGCGCCGACCTGCACCGAGAGACGCCCCGCGACCTCCGACATGGGGGCGAGGAGCGGCAGACCGCGGTTCGGCAGCTGCACGGTCTCGTATGCGATGGCGGTGGTGCCCGACTCGAGCACGGCCTCGGTGAGAGCCTTCTCGGCTGCGAGGTGCAGGTAGGTGAAGAGCACCTGGCCCTTGCGCAGCTTGTCGTACTCGGAGGCGATGGGCTCCTTGACCTTGAGGATCATGTCGGACTGCGCCCACACGTCGTCGGCGCCCTCGACGATCTTGGCGCCGGCGGCGATGTACTCCTCGTCGGTGATGGCCGAGCCGAGGCCGGCACCGGCCTGCACCAGCACCTCGTGGCCGCGACGAGCCAGCTCGAAGACGCCCGCCTGCGTGATGGCGACGCGGTTCTCATTGTTCTTGATTTCGGTAGGGATACCGACGCGCATGGTCTGCTCCAGAATGTTCGGAATGCGATAAGGGTCCGTCCGTCTGCTGATCGTCAATTGGCAGATCACGACATGGGATGCCTCGATTCTGCAACATATTCGTTTTCCGCAAAAGAAACATGAATTCTCTGCGGAAATAGTCGCTAAAATGGAGGATCATGAAGCAAATGCGGAGGGGTGATGGCTGAGGATTCGAAGAATCTGCGCCTTGATGCGGGCCTGGATCAGGTGGACCGCAAGATCGTCGAGGAACTGCAGGTCAATGGCCGCGTCACGAACGCCGAATTGGCGGAGCGGGTGGGGGTCGCCGCGTCGACGTGCATCGCACGCGTGCGCAGTCTCGTGTCTCGCGGGATCATCAAGGGGTTCACCGCCTCCGTCGACCCTCGAGCCATGGGGCTCGGGCTGCAGGTGCTGGTGAGCGTGACGGTTCGCTCGGGCGCCAGGCAGCGGATCTCGGAGCTGAGCGACGAGCTGAGATCGCTCCCGGAGGTGATGCAGCTCTTCTTCCTCGGCGGTGTCGAAGACTTCATCATCCATCTCGCCGTGCGCGATTCGGATCACGTGCGCGACTTCGTGATGGAGCATCTCTCGGCGCACCCCGCTGTGTCGTCGACCCGCACGAGCATTGTCTTCAGTCACCACCAGAATCCGGTGCAGGCGCCCGACGCGCGATAGCGCTGCGGCGCTCTCTGCGGACGTGGGATGCTCGGCGGCTGCCGGTCATCTCCCGGTCATCTGCCGGACGGCGGCGTCAGCCTGGTCTCGTACGCGTCGAGGGCGAGTTCCGCGGCGCGAATGGCCTGAGAACTGTAGCGGCCGATCGCGCGCTCCTCGAGCAGCGCCTCGCGCTGCGCTTCGAGTGCCAGACGCACCAGGCGCTGGTACGTCTGAGTGGGGTGCTCTCTCCCGTGCGCCTGTACCGGTACCGTCGGTGCTGCCGCCGCTGCGAGAGGGAGCAGCGCACTGCGTGCGCTCGCCCGCGCGCGCTTCACCGCAAACTCCGACTGCTCTCGATGCTTCGGGTCGTCCGTGGCGCCGGGCTCTTTCTCGAGCGTCCTCTCGTCCTCCTCCACGGCCTCGTCGATCGCTTCATCGGCGGCCTCGTACAGTTCGCGGCTGAGTGAGATGAGCTCGGCCTTCTCCCGTCCGGTGCCAGCACCGTCGGGCCACAGCTTGCGGATGAAGACGGGCAGGGTCAGACCGTGCAGCAGCAGGGTGATCACGGCGACCGCGAAGGCCGCGAGCACGATCTGAGGGCGGTACGGGACGGTGACGGGGATCGACTGCGCCGCCGCGAGGGTGACGACGCCGCGCATGCCGCTCCACGACAGCACGACGCCGTCGCGCCACCCGAGCTGCTGCTCGCGCTCGTGCTCGAGATCGGCTGCGGATCGCCTGGCGCGGATATCGAGTCTGCGGAGACGCTCGCTGAAGCGGCCCTCGGCCTTCTCCGCGATGCCGGAGTTCTGCACCCGTTCGTTGAGATGGGCGTAGCCCGCGTTGCGCCGCTCGTACCGGGCGGCGACGCGGCGCATGCTCGCGATGAGCGGCACCATGAATGCCGAACGGCACAGGATGAGCAGCACCACCAGCCCGATCGAGAGCAGACCGATGTGCTCGAGGCGCAGCTCGCTCTCGCCGACCTGCGCGACGAGCGAGTGCAGTTGCAGCCCCATGATGAGGAACACGCCGTTCTCGAGCAGGAACTGCACTGTGCGCCAGTTGAGACGCTCGTTGGTGCGGGCGGACGCGCTGAACCTCTGAGAGGCGTGGTGGCCGGTGTAGAGCCCCGTCACGACGACGGCCAGTACTCCCGATGCGTGCAACTCCTCGGCGGGGATGAAAGCGACGAACGGCACGATGAACGAGATGATCGTGTCGTGCACGGGGCTGTTGAGCTTCGAACGGATCCACACGGTGACCACGCCGATGAGCAGACCCACCGCGAGCGCGACCGTGACCGAGAGCACGAACGAACCCGTCGCTGAGGACAGCACGAAGCTGCCGGCGACCGCCGCGGTCGCCGTCTTCAACAGCACGAGCGACGTCGCGTCGTTGACGAGACTCTCGCCCTCGAGGATCGAGACCACGCGCTCGGGCATGCCGAGCCGCTTGCCGATGGAGGTCGCCGCCACCGCGTCGGTCGGGCTGATGACCGCGCCCAGTGCGATCGCGGCCGCGAGCGGAATATCCGGGACGAACCAGTGCACGACGAACCCGACGGCGATGGCCGAGATGATCACGAGCAGCACCGAGAGCCCGATCACGGGCCGGAAGTTGCGGCGGAAATCGACGATGGGAACGTTGACCGCCGCGGAATAGAGCAGTGGGGGCAGCACCACGACCAGGATGATCTCGGGGTCGACATCGATGAGGGGCACGAAGGGGAGGTAGCCGATGCCGATCCCGATCAGCACCAGCAGCAGCGGTGCCGCGACTCGGATCCGGCTGCCCAGGATCGACGCCCCGACGAGGAGGATGACCGCGACGACCGAGAGAAGCCCGAATTCCATGGTCCTAGGTTCTCACGTTCGAGGGGTGGCCCGACGCTCGGCGTCGATGGGTCTCGGCGTCGACGGACCTTCGCGTCGATGGACCGCGAGGTGCGCGGCTCATGATGCCTTCTCCGAGGGAGGCAGGAGGGTGAGCGCGGGCGTCTCCCGGCCGTGGAAGCGGGCCCAACGCTCTGCTGCAGGCACGAGTGCGTCGAGGTCGATGCCCATACCGGGCAACGGCGTGAGTTCGAGGCCGCCGTTCTTCCGGGTGCTGCGCTTCCAGGTGCCGACCACGCGGCCATCGGCGACGACCGTGGCGAGGAACATGCCGTTGCGGCCCGGCACGATGCGCTCGAAGTGACCGGGGTCGAGCTGCGCCTCGCGGTCGGTGTACCCGAGCAGGTGCTCGTCGAAGGACGGCAGCAGCAACCACTCGGCAGCGGATCCGTGGGAGGAGCGGGGAAGCTCGTCGAGCGCCGCGGGATCCGCCCAGAGCGAGGCCGCGGCCCCCGACGCCCCGTCGAGTCGCAGCAGCGCGATCCTGCCGCTCTCGGAGGCCATCTGAATCGCTCGGCGGGCCTCTCGCGCGGTCAGCCCCGTCCACCACGCCAGATCCCGCTCCCGCACCGGGCCGCGCGCCGCCGCGTACCGCGCGGCGAGTTCCGCGAGCGCCTCGTCGCCCTCGAGCGCTCGCGGATCCCGGATCCACTCATCGGCCCGGACCAGCAGCGGTTCCCCGCCGTGCACGGGGCCGAACGTGGCCAGGCCGTTCTGGCAGAGCCACCAGATGATGTGATAGCGCCAGTTGCTCTTCCAGTCGATTCCCGCCTCCGTCCAGATCGCGGAGAGCGCGTCGCGATCGAGGCCCCGCCCCTCGGCCGCCAGCCCCGTGAGCGCCTGCAGCGAGACGTCGACCAATTGCTCGAGCACCGCATCGCTCATGCCGAGGAACTCCCGGCGCTTCGGCGCCCCGGCAAGCACGCGGTGCCCCGTCGCCCGCTGCATCCAGCCGATGTCCGAGGCCGGGACGACGTGGATCGTGCCGCGCATCGGCCAGGATCGCACGACGCGGCCCTCGTTGAACGCCGCCTGCACGTCGGCGGCGTCGGTACCGGGGGCGCGCAGCCCGAGTGCGAACTGAGAGGATCGCCAGTCCTGCCCCTGTACCGCGAGCATGTGCTCGGCGACCGCTTCGATCCGCGCCGACCCCGCAGCCTCGGACCCGGTCGCGATACCGGCAGGCGTCGGCCCGAGCCCGAGCGCGCGCATGCGCAGATGCAGCAGCTGTTCCGCGGTGATGATGTCGGTCATGCGGTCAGTGTAAACCGAGCCTCCGACATCGATCACCGGGGCGAGCCCGCTGCGGGCGCATCGCGCGTGTCAGAATCGCGCGCGGTGGTACTGCGGCGGCACGAGCGATGCGGCCGCGGGTGCGCGCAGCTCGTGGGCCCATCTCAGCGGCAGGTGCGGATCCGCGAGCAGCGGGCGCCCCACGAAGATCGCATCGGCCTGCCCCGTGACCAGGAGCGACTCCGCCTGAGCCGCGTCGGTGATGAGGCCGACGGCGCCGAAAGCGAGGGATCCGGCCGGAGTCGCCCCGCGCAGATGCGCGGTGAGCGGGGTCTGGTAAGCGGGACCGACCGGGATCCGTGCGGCGGGGACATTGCCGCCGGATGAGACGTCGATCAGGTCGACGCCGTCTTCCGCGAGACGGGCGACGAGCTGCTCGGCCTCATCGAGACCGAAGCCGCCCTCGATCCACTCGGTCGCCGAGATCCGCACGAGGATCGGCAGATCGGCGTGCCGCGCCCGAATCGCCCGCACCACCTCCCGGAGCAGCCGAGCGCGCCGCTCAGCGTCGCCGCCGTAGTCGTCGTCGCGCAGATTCGAGAGGGGGGAGAGGAACTCGTGCAGCAGGTAGCCGTGTGCCGCATGCACCTCGACGGCGTCGAAGCCGGCGGCAACCGCGCGGTCGGCTGCGGCGGCGAAGGCCTCGACGAGACCGGCGACTTCGTCGGTGCTCAGGGCATGCGGGGCGGCGAAGTCCCCGAACGGGACCTCGGAGGGTGCGACCGTCTGCCAGCCTCCCTCGGAGACGGGCACGCTGCCCTCGGGCCGGCCGGGCAACCAGGGATAGGTCGAGGCCTTGCGGCCGGCGTGCGCGAGCTGCACCGCGATGCGTGCTCCGTGCGAGTGCGCGATTGCGGTGACCCTGGCGAAGGCGGCCGTCTGGTCCTCGTTCCACAGACCGAGGTCGCGTGACGAGATGCGGCCCTCGGGTGTGACGGCCGTCGCCTCCATCACCACGAGTCCGGCCCCACCGCGGGCGAGGGCCCCGACGTGCTGCAGATGCCAGTCGCCGGGTGCGCCGTCCTCGTGCTCTGCGGAGTACTGGCACATGGGGGACGCCCAGAGGCGGTTGCGCACCTCGAGGTTGCGGAGTCGGAATGGGCGGAAGAGGATCGGATCGGCCATGCGTCGCAGTGTATCGGGCGCAACCGGCACGGGAGACCTCTGGCCTGCGGCCGCCGGCGGGAGTGCCGAGATCAAGAATGTCGGTGGTCTGTGGGAGGGTTGAGGAGTTCACAGCCGAGATGCAGAGGGAGGCTCCGGATGCATGAGATCAAGTGCCCGCACTGCGGCAGGGCATTCACCGCCGATGAGGCCGGCTACGCCGACATCATCAAGCAGGTGCGCGACCATGAGTTCGAGCAGCAGCTGAGCGAGCGCCTGGAGCTGGCCGAGCAGGAGAAGGAGAAGGCACTCGAACTGGCCGCGGTGCGTGCGGCCGGGGAGCTGCAGCGTGCCGCGGCTGCGAAGGACGCCGAGCTTCAGGAGCTCCGTTCCCGGCTCGAAGCCGAGGAGACCGCGCGGAAGCTCGCGGTCTCTGAAGCGCTCGGTTCGGTCGAGAAGGAGCGGGATGCGCTCGCGAACGAACTGGATCGGGTGAAGCGGGAGCGAGAGGCGGCAGAAGAGCTGGCGGCGGCGACCCTCGCCGCAGAGCTGAAGCAGACGGCAGCTGCGAAGGACTCCGAGATACAGGAGCTCCGGTCGCGGCTGGAGGCGGAGGAGACCGCGCGGAAGCTCGCGATCGCAGAGGCCGTCGGCAGGGTCGAGAAGGAGCGCGACGAGTTCAAGAACGGGTTGGAGCGGGCGGAGCTCGAGAAGCAGCTCGCCGAGAAGTCGCTGAAGGATCGCTACGAGGTGCAGCTGCGGGATCGCGACGAGGCGATCGAGCGCCTGCGCGACCTGAAGGCGAAGCTCTCGACCAAGATGGTGGGCGAGACGCTCGAACAGCACTGCGAGACGACGTTCAATCAGATCCGCGCGACCGCCTTTCCCCGCGCGCACTTCGAGAAGGACAACGACGCCCGCACCGGCAGCAAGGGCGATTACATCTTCCGCGATTTCGATACGAACGAGGCCGGCGAGCGCGGCACCGAGATCGTGTCGATCATGTTCGAGATGAAGAACGAATCCGACACGACCGCCACGAAGCACAAGAACGAGGATTTCCTGAGAGAGCTCGACAAGGATCGGCGGGAGAAGGGCTGCGAGTACGCGGTCCTCGTATCGCTGCTCGAACCGGAGAGCGACCTGTACAACACCGGCATCGTCGACGTCTCCCACAGGTACCCCAAGATGTACGTGATCCGACCGCAGTTCTTCATCCAGCTGATCACGCTCCTGCGCAATGCGGCGATGAACGCCCTGCGCTACAAGAACGAGCTCGAGCTCGTGAAGGCCCAGAACATCGACATCACGAACTTCGAGAACGAGCTCGACGCCTTCAAGGGGGCCTTCGGCCGCAACTACGAGCTCGCCTCGAAGCAGTTCCAGGAGGCGATCAAGCGCATCGATACCTCGATCACCGAGATGCAGAAGGTGAAGGAGCAACTGCTGAAGTCGGAGAACAATCTGCGCCTTGCGAACGACAAGGCCCAGGGGGTCTCGATCAAGAAACTGACGCGGGGCAACCCGACGATGCAGGCCAAGTTCGCCGCCCTCGACAGCGCGACCGCCCTGAACCCGAACGACTGAGAAGAGCGCACACGTATGAATCTGGGATCGTTGCTCGAGTCCTCCGCGTTCGCGGAGGCGGACGAGGCGTTCGCCGCCTTCGAGGAGTGGGCCTGGGAAGACCGCGGGCTGCGGCTGTACCCGGCGCAGGAGGAGGCGGTGCTCGGCATCGCGCTGGGCAGCAACGTGATCCTCGCGACGCCCACGGGCACCGGTAAGTCGCTCGTCGCCATCGGTGCGCACTTCATCGCCCTATCCGAGCGGCGCCGAACCGTGTACACGGCGCCCATCAAGGCGCTCGTGAGCGAGAAGTTCTTCGACCTGATCGACGTCTTCGGAGCATCCAACGTCGGGATGGTCACCGGAGACACCTCTATCAACCCCGATGCGCCCATCCTCTGCTGCACCGCGGAGATCCTCGCCAATCTCGCGATCCGCGACAAAGACGTCGACAACCCGGAGGCCGGCGGGATCACCCAGGTGATCATGGACGAGTTCCACTATTACGCCGATCCCGATCGGGGCTGGGCCTGGCAGGTGCCGCTTCTGCTGATGAACGATGCCCAGTTCCTGCTCATGTCGGCCACCCTCGGCGACGTCACCGAGCTGGCGGCCGATCTGAGCGACGCGACCGGGCGAGACACCGCCCTCGTGACCGGAGTGGAGCGCCCGGTCCCGCTGAGCTTCAGCTACGAGGTCGCTCCCGCCCACGAAGTCGTGGAGAGCCTCGTCGAGAACCGGCAGACCCCGGCCTACCTGGTGCACTTCAACCAGTCCCATGCGGTCGAGCAGGCGCAAGCACTCGCCAGCATTCGCATCGTCGATCGCGCCGGTCGCGATGAGATCGCAGAGGCCATCGGGGACTTCCGCTTCTCCACGGGCTTCGGCTCCACGCTCTCGCGCCTCGTGAGGGCGGGGATCGGCGTGCACCACGCCGGGATGCTGCCGCGTTACCGGCGCCTCGTGGAGCAGCTCGCGCAGCGGGGCCTGCTCCGGGTGATCTGCGGCACGGACACGCTCGGCGTCGGCATCAACGTTCCCATCCGGACGGTCGTGATCACCGCGCTCACCAAGTTCGACGGCGAGAAGATGCGCCGCCTCAGTGCACGCGAATTCCACCAGATCGCGGGGCGCGCCGGCCGGGCGGGCTTCGATACCGAGGGGGACGTGATCGCGCTCGCGCCCGAGCACGAGATCGAGAACGCGAAGGCGGTGGCCAAGGCTGCCGCGAAGGCGAGCGGCGGGAAGAAGGTGAAGCCCGCCAAGAAGAAGGCGGCGCCGCAGGGCTTCGTCGCCTGGAGCGAGCAGACGCTCGAGAAGCTGGTCTCGTCGCAACCGGAACCGCTCGTCAGCCGCATGCGCGTCACTCACTCGATGGTGCTCGGCGTGATCGGCCGCGGCGAGGAGTGGGAGGGCGAAGCCCTCAATACAATGCAGATGCTCATCTTCGACAGCCACGAGCCGAAGGCGCGTCAATACGCGCACGCTCGCACGGCCATCGAGATCTTCCGCACGCTGCGCAACGGGGGCATCGTCGAGGTGCACGAGCACATCGACGAGAGCGGACGTACGCAGAAGCTGCTGCGGCTCACGGTCGAACTGCAGGCGAACTTCGCCCTGAACCAGCCGCTGTCGCCCTTCGCCCTCGCTGCGATCGAGCTGCTCGATCCCGAATCGGATGGCTACGCCCTCGACGTGATCTCGATCATCGAGGCCACCCTCGAGGATCCCCGAGCCATTCTGCGAGCCCAGGAGCACAGGGCCCGCGGAGAGGCCGTCGCCGCGATGAAGGCCGAGGGCATCGAGTACGACGAGCGCATGGAACTGCTCGAGCAGGTCACGCATCCGCAGCCGCTCAAGGAGCTGCTCGACGAGGCGTTCCACGAGTACACGAAAGAGGTGCCGTGGGCGCGCGACTACGAGCTGCGCCCCAAGGCGGTGGTGCGCGACATGGTGGAGCGCGCGTTCGGGTTCCGCGACCTGGTCTCCTTCTATCAACTGGGCCGCGCGGAAGGCGGGGTGCTGCGCTACCTCAGCGACGCCTATCGCGCGCTCGAGCGCACCATTCCCGAGCAGGCGAAGACGCCCGAGCTCGAAGAGCTCATCGACTGGCTCGGCGAGCTGGTGCGCCAGATCGACTCGAGCCTTATCGACGAGTGGGAGGAACTGTCGAACCCGGAAGCGGCAGCAGCGCACGCGTCCGAGCTCGCGCATGCAGCGGACAGCGAGGTCGTCGTCGCTCCACCGACCCGCTCCGTGCTGCGCAACGAGCGGGCCTTCACGGTGATGGTGCGCAATGCGCTGTTCCGTCGGGTGCAGGCGGCGGCGTTCGAGCGCTACGAGGAGCTCGCCGAGCTCGACGGCGGGGGCGCGCCGGGCACAGCCTTCGGCGAGCAGGCGTGGCGCGACGCGCTCGACGGCTACTACACCGAGTACGACGAGATCCGCGTCGACGCCGACGCCCGCGCCGCGGGGCTTCTCGAGATCGACCGCGACCCCGAGACCGTGGCCGAGGGCGTCTGGCGCTTCCGGCAGGTGCTGCTCGACCCCGCGGGAGACCGCGACTGGGGGATTGAGGGTGTCATCGATCTGGCCGCGTCCGAAGCCGAGGGCGAGCCCGTGGTGCGGGTGCAGCGCGTCGGGCCGCACACCGGTTCCTGAAGCGGGCGGCGCACGGGCCCGAGTCCGGCGGGGCGCTGCTTCCCGAGGCTTGGTGAACCGAGAGGGATGGGGTGCGGATCGCGGTGGCGCGGTGGTCTAATATGCATCTGTGACCGGGCGTTCCGGTGCAGTACAGGGAAGGCACGACTTGCATCGGGTATTTCAACGCTTGGTCGGCGTGTTCATCATCTTCATCGTGCTCATAGCGGTCGGCCTGCTGGTCTGGGGAGTCACCGCGACGAACGCGGAGGCCGCGTGGCAACCGGTGCAGATCACCCTCGCGGGGGTGTGGACGGTGCTCTACAACGCCGAGGTGCCGGACCTCACGATCGTCGCGATATCGCTCGGCGCCGCGCTCCTCTTCGTGGTCATCGTCGTGGCGACCGAGCGCATCGTCGCGAACCGATACCGCCGCACCCCGCTCGAGGTCGCCGATCGCACGCTGGCCCCGAAGCGCATCATGGCGCAGACGAGGGGCGTCTTCACGGGCGAGGTCACCGTCACCGTGCTGATCCCGGCCCACAACGAAGAGGCGTCCCTGCCCGACACGCTCGCCTCGCTGCGCGACCAGACCGTCGCCCCGCAGCGCGTGCTCGTGATCGCCGACAACTGCACCGACCGCACCGCCGAGGTCGCCCGGCGCTTCGGCGCTGAGGTCTTCGAAACCGTCGGCAACACCCACAAGAAGGGCGGGGCGCTCAACCAGGCGCTCTCGGACCTGCTTCCGGGCATGGGCGACAACGATGCCGTGCTCGTCATGGACGCCGACACCCAGCTGAGCGAGGGGTTCATCGCGACCGCCGTCGAGCGCTTCACCTGGGATCGCGCGCTCATGGCGGTCGGCGGCCTCTTCCAGGGGGAGGAGGGGCACGGCATTCTGGGACAGTTCCAGCGCAATGAGTACTTCCGGTACCAGCGGGAGATCTCGCGCCGCGACGGGCGGGTCTTCGTGCTCACGGGTACGGGCACGGCCTTCCGGGCGACTGCGCTGCGTGCGGTCGCGGAAGCGCGCGGCTCGTCCCTTCCCGGCATCAGAGGCGATGTCTACGACACCTTCGCTCTGACCGAGGACAACGAGCTGACGATCGCGATCAAGTCGCTCGGAGGGCTGATGGTGTCTCCGCAGCAGTGCGCGGTGACCACCGAGCTGATGCCGACCTGGCGGATGCTCTGGGCGCAGCGCCTGCGCTGGCAGCGCGGGGCACTGGAGAACCTGGGAGCGTACGGCGTGACTCCCCAGACCTTCAGGTACTGGAGCCAGCAGGTCGCGATCGGCTACGGGGTGTTCGCGCTCTTCGCCTACTTCGCCCTGATGTTCTTGATGCTCACCGCCATGGATACCTGGGTGTGGTTCCCGTTCTGGCTGGGCGTCGGCCTGCTGTTCGCGGTCGAGCGTACCGTCACCGCTTGGCGCGGCGGGTGGCGGGCGCGGGTGCTCGCGGCGCTCGTCATTCCCGAGCTGGTCTACGACTGCTTCCTCAACCTCGCCTTCTTGAAGGGCGTGATCGAGATCTCGGCGGGGCGGCGACCCACCTGGAAGCACGTTCAGCACACGGCCGCAGAGTCCCCGACCGGTGAACCGGGTGCAGGCGGCGCCACTCAGCAGTTCGAGCGCGGCGACACCGCCGCGACGCGGCAGGGGGTGCAGTGATGTTCGATACGGGGCTGCTCTTTCCGGAAGAGATCCTGCACACCGACTGGTTCGGCGCGTTCGCCACGCTCGTGGCGGTCAACACCCTCATCTACGTGGTGCTCGGGGTGTCGAAGCTGCTGCCCGTGATCCATCTCGGCCGTCGTCGGGGAGGCCGCAACCGCCGAGGCGAGACCCGCAGCATCTATCCCGACGCTGAGAGCTGAGTACGATCGTTCTACGCAGGTACGACGAAGCCGGGGGGCACATGATTCCATACGCAGAGCGCACGCGAGTGCTCGTAGTCATCGGTACTCGACCCGAGGCGATCAAGATGATCCCGGTCGTACGCGCCCTTCAGGACTCCGGCACGTTTCGGCCCGTGGTGATCGCCACGGGGCAGCACACCGACCTCGTCGACGATCTCATCCGCAAGGCGGGGCTCCGCGTGGACGCCAGCCTGCACGCCTCTCAGCCCGTCGACGGCGTGAAACCGTCGCTGAACGAGATGGTCGCACGCATTATCGTCGGCATCGACCGGGTCTGGTCGAGTGAATCCGTTCCCGAGGAGTATCGGGCCGACGGGCGCCGCGAGGTCGGCGGCGCGGTCGCCTGCCTCGTGCACGGCGACACGAGTTCCGCAGCTGCCGCCGCGATCGCCTCATTCAACCTGCGTATCCCGGTCGTGCACGTGGAGGCGGGTCTGCGCACGTCGGACCTGCTCTCACCGTTCCCGGAGGAGGGCAACAGACAGCTCATCTCGCGCATCGCCGCGCTCCACCTCGCACCGACCACCACGAACAAGATGAATCTCGTGCGCGAGGGAGTCGACTACGACCGAATCCTCGTCACCGGTAACACCTCCATCGACATGCTGCAGTGGGTCGCGACGCAAGAGGGTGGCTTCGGCCCGGGGCTCGAGGAGCTCGAGACCGATCCTCGCCCTCGAATCGTGCTCGTCACGGCCCATCGTCGCGAGAACTGGGGCGAGGGTCTCGAGAACATCGCCGCAGCCGTGCGCGAACTCGCCGAGCGGTACCCCGAGACGCGCTTCGTGGTGCCGATGCATCCGAACCCGGTCGCGCGTCGGTCGTTCATCGAGGCGCTCGAAGGAATGCCGAACGCCCTCCTCGTCGAGCCGCGGGACTACGCCGACTTCGCCCGGCTCATGGGTGCGGCCCGGATCATCATCACGGACTCGGGCGGAGTGCAGGAGGAGGCCCCGGCGCTGGGCACACCCGTGCTCGTCGCGCGCGAGACCACGGAGCGGGAGGAGGGCGTGCACGCGGGCACGCTCGTGCTCGTGGGCACCGATCCGACGCGGATCGTGCAGGAGGCGGTCAAGCTTCTCGATGACGACGACGAGCACGCGCGTCGCGCCGCGAAGCTCAACCCGTATGGCGACGGTCGGGCCTCCGAGCGCATCGTGCAGGCTCTCGAGAACATCTTGCGCGACGGACCTGTGCCCGAGGAGCTGAACGGCGGGGGCCTGCGGAACGCGGTGCGTCGCCGGTTCGGTCTCGATATCGCGGAGACCCATGTTTGAGCTCGTCGCAGAGCAGACCCCGTTCGAGCGAGAGGTCGAGCGCACCTGGTACTTCCTGCTCCACATGTACGACGGGCTGCCGATCTGGGCGGTACCGATCTTCCTCTTCGCGCTGGTCATCGTGCTCAGCTCCACGGCCTCGCTGGCGATCCTCGCGGTGCGCGCCGGAAGGCAGCTGCGCCTGGGAGCCGCCGGCGGGCGGCGCGGCCGGAGGGGGGGAGAGACGGAGAGCGAGTACCTGTGGGTGTTCATGGTCCCCGCGCTCAACGAGGAGATCACGATCGCCGACTCGGTGCTCCGGCTCGCGGAGGTCGAGGTGACGAACAAGCGGATTCTGGTCATCGATGACGGGTCCGACGATCGGACCGGCGAGATCCTCTCCGAGATGGCCCTGCCCGAGCTGACCGTTCTCACCCGGGTCGCTCCGCACGCGCGCCAGGGCAAGTCGGAGGCGTTGAACGACGCGTGGCGCTATCTCCACCGGGTGGTGCTCGGCGAAGGCCCCTACCGGGGCTGGGATCCGCGGCGCGTCATCGTGGCGATCGTGGATGCGGACGGGCGACTCGACCCCCAGGCCGGGAGAGCGGCGCGGCACTTCGACGATCCCGAGGTGGGCGGGGTGCAGTCGCAGGTGCGGATCTACAATCGCGAAACCTTCCTCACGCTCGCCCAGGACCTCGAGTTCGGGGTGTTCGGCACGGTGTTCCAGCTCGGCCGCACCGGGTGGGGCACGGCGAACATGGGCGGCAACGGCCAGTTCAATCGTCTCGCCGCGCTCGACGAGATCGCGGTCGAAGACTCGGCGGGGCATGCCGGCCCCTGGCGCGCCGGGCGGCTCACCGAGGATCAGGACATCGGTCTCAGATTGATCCACGCGGGCTGGAAGGGCGCGCAGGCGTCAGACGTCACCATTTCGCAGCAGGGGCTGAACTCGCTGCGCGCGCTCTACCGACAGCGCACGAGATGGGCTCAGGGCGGTTGGCAGGTATTCGATCTGGTCGGCCCCACGATCCGCAATCGCCATGTGGGGGTCGCGGCCCGATGGGAT
Source organism: Leucobacter tenebrionis (assembly GCF_019884725.1). NCBI lineage: Bacteria > Bacillati > Actinomycetota > Actinomycetes > Micrococcales > Microbacteriaceae > Leucobacter > Leucobacter tenebrionis. The sequence continues at coordinate 3,171,068 of NZ_CP082322.1, forward strand.
CAGTTCTGGTATCTCATGATGCCCGCGGTGCAGGCGTGGGTCGGGCTCTCGGTCGTGCTGAGCGTCGTCTTCCTGACGACCGGTATCGCCCGGCCGCCGCTCACGGTCTTCATACTGGTGCTCGCCTACCTCTTCTCCGCGGTGCCCGGGGTCGCCGGTGTGCTGCTCGCGAGACGCCGCAGAGGGATCTGGCCGTTCATCGTCGGCGTGCTGGTCGCGCACCTCTACATCTTCTACTCGTGGCTCATCTACCCGGTCGTGTACCGTTCGCTGCTGCGCCAGATGTTCGGCGTCACGGGGTGGGCGAAGACTCGACGGGAGGCGATCGAGCCGACTCCCGACGACTAGCCTGGAACCCATGAGCCTTTCGAAACAGCAGTTCCTGTCCGTCGCAGATCACACCCTGCTGGCTCCCGGCACGACCCGCGAGGAACTCGTGGAGTTTCTCGGGGCTGCCCGCGACCTGGGCGTGCGGCGGGTGTGCATCAGCCCGTCACTGCTGCCGCTCGATGCGGCGGATCGCGGGAGCCTCGAAGCGGTCACCGTCGTCGGCTTCCCCTCGGGTGCGCATCGCTCGGAGGTCAAGGCCGCCGAGGCGGCGCAGGCGGTCGCCGACGGCGCGGACGAGATCGACATGGTGCTGAACCGCGGGCTCGTGCGGGAGGCCGCCGCGACGGGGGAGTGGGCCGCGGTGGAGGGCGAGATCCACGCCGTCCGGGCAGCCTGCCCCGAGCTCGTGCTGAAGGTCATCATCGAGTCGGCCGCGCTCACCGATGCCGAGATCGTGGGGGCGTGCCGCGCGGCCGAGGCCGCGGGCGCCGACTTCGTGAAGACCTCGACCGGCTTCGATCCGGCGGGCGGGGCGAGCCTGCACGCCGTGCGCCTGATGACCGAGACGGTCGGCGGGAGACTCGGCGTGAAGGCATCGGGCGGGATCCGCACGGCGGCCGCCGTTCGCGAGCTGTGGGCGGCCGGCGCCACCAGGTTCGGAGTGTCGGGCACCGCCGCGATCCTCGAGGCGTGGGACGGCGAGGCCGATCCCGACCGCACCGCGCCTCCCGCGGGCTACTGACCCGGCTGCGCTCCCGAGGCCCCGACGGCCTCGTCGAGCAGCGCGCGGATCCGGGCGCGATCCAACCCGAGCCCACGCAGGCGCTCGGCAGCGTCGAGTGCGATGCGCCGGGCGGCAGCATCGACCGGATCCGAGCCGAGCGACACGAAGGTGCCCGCTCGGCCGCGCCCCTCGACGACACCCGACTCCTCCAGAGCTCGGTACGCCGCCGCGACCGTGTTGACGGCGAGACCCAGGTGAGCTGCGAGGGCGCGGATGGTCGGGAGCTTCTGCCCCGGGGCCAGTCGCCCCTCGGAGACCGCCCGCATCGCGGCGTCGTGCAGCTGTCGGAAGGGCGGGGCGTCGGACCCCGCGTCGATGCCGAACACCGTGAGCGCGTCGTGATCCCGAGTCTCCTGCGTCATGGAACCAGCATAGGAGCTGGGCCCGCCCGGTGGCCCCGTGAGCTCCAGCGACCCGGCGCGCTCTCCGGCACACGAGCGCCCCGCGCAGGCCGTAGAATCTCCCCATGCGCCTCGGAGTGATCGACGTCGGATCAAATACCGTCCACCTGCTCGTGGTCGACGCCCACCCGGGCGCGAGCCCCGTGCCGTACCACTCGCAGCGCTCGGTGCTGCGGCTGATGCGGTATCTCGACTCCGACGGCGCGATCGTGGAGGAGGGTGTGCGCCGCATCATCGACGCGATCCGAGAGGCCGCCGATACCGTGCGCGAGATCGGCGTCGACGACATGATCGCCACCGCGACCAGCGCGATCCGCGAGGCCGCGAACGGCGAGGAGGTGCTCGCGCGCATCACCCGCGAGACCGGGGTCACCCTGCGGGTGCTGTCGGGGGAGGACGAGGCGAGGATCACGATGCTCGCCGTGCGCCGCTGGCTCGGATGGTCGGCCGGCGAGATCCTGCTCTTCGACATCGGCGGAGGGTCGTTCGAGATCGCGCAGGGCGCCGACGAGTACCCCGACGTGCAGGTGTCGCTGCCGCTCGGGGCGGGTCGATCCACCATCAACTACCTGCCCGAGGACCCGCCCACGCGCGAGGCGGTGTCGCGCCTGCGAGCGCACGCGCGGGCCGAGTTCACGCGGGCTCGTGACGAGTTCTTCGCGGACCGCCCCAGGCCCAAGCGCGTCGTGGGCACGTCGAAGACGATCCGGTCGCTGGCCCGGCTCGTCGGCGGGCCGTCCGACCCGGTGACCGGCGACCTGGCGCAGCTGCACTACGTGGGATTGCGCGAGTGGGAGCCGACGCTGCGCGACATGCCTGGGTCGGTCCGCGAGTACCTGCCGGGGATCACGCCCGAGCGCGGCTACCAGATCATGGCGGGGGCGGTCGTGCTGCGCACCGCGATGAAGGTGTTCGGAGTCGACACGCTCACGATCTCGCCCTGGGCGCTGCGCGAGGGCATCGTGCTGCGCTACATCGATGCGCTCGACGGCCGCGGCGCTGAACCGGTGCTGGAGCACGCGGGATCGGGGCTGGTCGCGGGTTCGGGATCGGTCGCGGGTTCGGGATCGGCGTGAGCGTCGAGGCGACCGCGAGCGCCGGGGCAGCGGGATCCGAGATCGACTGGGAGGCGCTGCGGGCGGCTGCGATCGCGGCGCTGGATCACGCATACGTTCCCTACTCGCGGTTCCGGGTCGGGGCCGCTGCGCTCGTCGACGACGGCAGGATCGTCTCGGGATGCAACATCGAGAACGCGTCGTACGGGCTGACGCTGTGCGCCGAGTGCTCGCTCGTGTCGGCGCTGCACATGGGCGGGGGCGGAAGGCTCGTGGCGTTCGTGTGCGTGGACGGCGAGGGGTCCACGATCATGCCCTGCGGGCGCTGCCGGCAGCTGCTCGTCGAGCACGCGGCGCCCGGCATGCTGATCGAGACCACAGCCGGAGTGCGAACGATCGATGAAATGCTGCCGCTCGCGTTCGGACCGCGCGACATCGGGGCGTAGGCTTCCGCGACACCTCCACATACTCGGGCTGGGCGGTGCCAGACGATCGGCGATACTCCGCGGAGCCGCGGCGGCGTCACAATGGAGGTTCTGGATATCGAACAAAGGAGTCATTCCATGCCGCAGCCCCACCGCGCCCGCACTGCGATCCTCGCTTCACTCTCGCTCGTCGCCGCCGGTGCGCTGCTCGCCGGGTGCGCACAGCCCGCGGCCTCGGATTCCTCGAAGCAGACCTCGGCTTCCGAGAGCGAGGAGCTCAATATCTACACGGTGGCCACCGCTTGGCGGGTGACCGCGGCCGAGCGCGACATGCTGTACCGACAGGGGTTCAACGCGGCGAAGGATCGCCTCGACGCGGCGCTCGCTCAGCCCTCCGACAAGCCCCTCGCGATCGTCTCCGATATCGACGACACGGTGCTGAGCTCCGACAGCTACTGGGAGCAGCTGATCTCCGAGGGGAAGCAGGCGTTCGACGATCCGATGTGGGATGCGTGGGTGGAGGCGAACGGGCCGACGGCGACTCCCGGCTCGGTGGAGTTCTTGGAGTATGCGAAGTCGAAGGGTGTCGAGGTGTTCTACGTGTCGCAGCGCGACCAGGGCGAGCGCACGCAGGAGCTCGGGATCGCGAACCTCGAGCATGCCGGCCTGCCGTTCGCCGATGACGAGCACGTGACCATCCAGCGCGACTCATCGGACAAGGAGGCCGCGCAGGCCGAGATCGCCGACCGGTACGAGGTAGTGGTCTACCTGGGCGACAACCTCAACGACTTCGCTCGCAAGTACTACGTCGAGGATGTCGAGGAGCGCCGCGGTCTCGCGGAGGAGGACGCCGAGGAGTTCGGCCGCAAGTTCATCCTCTTCCCGAATCCCACCGATGGGCACTGGATCAAGGCGATCTTCGGAGACAGCGAGCCCGAGGATTCCCCCGAGTACCGCGAGGGCTTCCGCGAGGCGGCCGAGGGCTCCGCGAACTAGAACCTGCGATCGGCACGGCCTCCCGACCACCACCGCAGAAGCGGTGCTGCGGGAGGCCCGGTCGGTTCTCGGGGTGCGCCCTTGCTCAGTCGAGCGCGGCGAGGGAATCGCGGATCGCCACCGCGAGCTGCCGCACGGCCGTCGAGGGCTGCCGTCTCGCCCCCTCGCCGGGGGCCGCGAGCAGGAGCGACCGTGCGAAGTCGGGGTGGGCGACGGGCCGCAGCACGACCCCGGGGTGCAGCTGGACGCCGCTGTGCGAGGATCCGACGGCGAGCTTCGGCACCATGCCCACGATCATGCGGGCCGCGACCATGCCGAGCAGCACCTGGAAGTCGTCGGAGCGTATCGACACGTCGAGCGAGTGGCCGGCCTCGCGGAAGGCGTCGATGACGATGGTGTCCATCGGATCCTCGCCCGTCGCTCCGAACAGCCAGCGTTCGTCGTGGAGCGACAGCAGGGTCGGCACGTCGATCGGGCCGGGCACGGCCAGCGGGTGCCCTGCCGGGAGGGCGAGCATGAGCGGGTCGCGATGCACCTCGGTGACGGCGAGGTGGTTGCGGAACGGCAGGTCGTAGCCGGGCACCGAGTACACGAGCACAGCGTCGAGCGTGCCGTGGTGCACCTGGTCGATGAGCGGCGCGACCTCGGCCAGCACGGCGTCGACCTCGATGCCGAGTTCGTCGACCTGCGACACGATCGACGGGAGCAGGCGCGCGGCGGCGGTGGGGAAGGTGCCGAAGCGGAGCCGCACCCGACCCATGTGGGTGAGGTCGCGAGCGTCGCGCAGCGCGCGATCGGTGAGACTCAGGATCTCCTCGCCGCGGTCGAGCAGCAGCACTCCCACGGGGGTGAGGGAGCTACCGCGCGCCGAGCGCTGGATCACGGGGGAGCCGACCAGGCGGTCGAGGTTCTTGAGGTGGTAGTCGACCGTGGGCTGACTCCATGCGAGGCGACGGGCCGCTCCCGTCACCGAGCCCTCGGCGTGCACGGCCCGGAGTGCCTGGAGCTGACGCAGATCGATCATCGAGTCACCCTACCCCATATCTGGAATCATGGTAAATTGCGCAAGCGAGTCACATATGAAGTATGTGGCTTCCGAGTCAAGACGGGGATTCCGCTTCGGGTCGCCGCCGCCGAACATGGAGGAATGCTCCATGACTTCGCCTCGACCGACCCCGTAGCACTGGAGAGCCTCCCGACTGCGACGGCCTCCGTCGGTCCGCGCGGCGCCGACGCCAAGCTGCGTCGCCACGCCGAGACCCCCTACGCGGATGCCCTCGAGCGATATGTCGCACGAGGACCGGTGCAGCTGATGGTGCCGGGTCACGGCGGCACGGACCGGGGGATCAGCGGCCCCCTCGCCGAGCTCCTGGGGGAGCGCGCGCTGCAGCTCGACGTCCCCATGCTCATCGACGGTCTCGATCTCGGAGAGAACTCGCCGTTCGACCGCGCGCTCGAGCTCGCGGCGGAGGCCTGGGGCGCTCGCCGCACCTGGTTCCTCACGAACGGCGCCTCGCAGGCGAATCGCACCGCCGCCCTCGCGGCTCGCGGCCTCGGCGAGCACATCGTCTCCCAGCGCAGCGCGCACTCCAGCTTCAGCGACGGCGTGCTCGCGGCCGGCCTGATCCCGAGCTTCGTCTTCCCGTCGGTCGATGAGACCCACGGCATGGCGCACGGCGTCTCCCCGGCGGCCCTCGACGAGGCGCTCACCCTCGCCGAGCGCGAGGGACGGCCGGCCTCCGCCGTCTACGTCATCTCTCCCAGCTACTTCGGCTCGGTCGCCGATGTGCGCGGTCTCAGCGAGGTCGCCCACGCGCACGGCGCACCGCTCATCGTGGACGGCGCGTGGGGGCCGCACTTCGGCTTCCACCCCGAACTGCCCGAATCGCCCGCTCGGCTCGGCGCCGATCTCGTGGTCTCGAGCACGCACAAGCTCGCCGGATCCCTCACGCAGTCGGCCATGCTGCATCTCGGCCACGGGCCCTTCGCCGACCGCCTGGAGCCGCTCATCGAGCGCGCATTCACGATGACGGCCTCAACCTCGACGAGCGCGATCCTGCGCGCCTCGCTCGACGTCGCGCGTCACGCGCTGATGACCGGTGAGGAGCAGATCGGCCGCTCCATCGAGGGAGCCAAGCGGTTCCGCCAGATGCTGCGCGACGACCCGCGCTTCGCGGTGGTCAGCGACGATTTCGGACGCTTCGACGACATCGTCGCCACCGACCTGCTGCGCGTGCCCATCGACGTCTCCGCGAGCGGAGTGAGCGGGCACTGGCTGCGTCAGCGGCTCATCGACGTCGACGGCATCTACTTCGAGATGTCGACCGCCACCTCGCTCGTGGCCGTGATCGGCGCGGGCAAGACGCCTGACTACGACCTCGTGCACCGCGCGATGGTCAAGGCTGTGGAGTCCGACGCCGCCGCGATCGAGCGCGAAGCGCACGCGGCCGCGGGATCCTTCCCCGCCCTGCCCGCGCCCGGCAAGCTCCGCATGGCGCCCCGCGACGGCTTCTTCGCGCAGACGGAGGTCGTGCCTGCCGAGGAGGCGATCGGCCGCGTCTCGGCCGACACCCTCGCGGCGTACCCGCCCGGGATCCCGAATCTCATCCCGGGCGAAGAGATCACCGCGGAGACGGTCGCCTTCCTGCAGGCCGTCGCAGCCTCGCCCACCGGTTACGTGCGCGGCGCCGTAGATGCTGCGGTGCGCACCTTCCGCGTCACACGCACGGCTTAGACTCAAACCCGATAACCGGGCCGCCCGGCCCGACCGCCCCCTGATACGACGAAGACGTCTGGAGAATCATGTCCACACCGCAAACGCTGCGACAGCAGCTCTTCCGTGTGAAGCCTGTGCCGCGCGACGGCGGTGAGGGCGGCAGCAAGCTGAAGCGCAGCATCGGCCTCTTCCAGCTGACGCTCATCGGCGTCGGCGGCACGATCGGCACCGGTATCTTCTTCATCCTCTCCGAGGCGGTGCCGATCGCGGGTCCCGCGGTGATCTGGTCGTTCATCATCGCGGCCACGGTCGCGGGCCTCTCGGCGCTGTGCTACGCCGAGCTCGCGAGCAGCGTGCCGGTGTCGGGATCCTCCTACTCCTACGCCTACAGCACCCTGGGCGAGCTGCCGGCGATGGGCGTCGCGGCCTGTCTGCTGCTGGAGTACGGCGTCTCGACAGCCGCGGTGGCGGTCGGCTGGTCGCAGTACGTGAACCAGCTGATGGGCAACCTGTTCGGCTTCCAGCTGCCGCAGGCGCTGTCGGCGGCCCCCGAAGAGGGCGGCGTCATCAACCTGCCGGCCGTGATCCTGATCGCGATGTGCGCCTTCCTGCTGGTCCGCGGCACGTCCCACTCGGTCGTAGCGAACACCATCATGGTGCTCATCAAGATCGCCGTGCTGCTGTTCTTCGTGGCCGTCGGCATCACCGGTTGGAACGCGAACAACTTCGCCGACTTCGCACCCTTCGGCTTCAGCGGCGTGATGACCGGCGCGGGGCTCATCTTCTTCTCGTTCGTCGGCCTCGACGCCGTCGCGACCGCGGGCGACGAGGCGAAGAACCCTCGCCGCAACCTGCCGATCGCGCTTGTCGCGGCCCTCGTCGTGGTGACCACAATGTACGTGCTGGTCGCGGTGGCGGCGCTGGGTGCGCAGCCCACCTCCGAGTTCGAGGGGCAGTCGGCGGGGCTCTCGCAGATCCTCGAGAACATCATCGGGGCGAGCTGGCCCGGCACCCTCGTCGCAGCGGGCGCGGTGATCTCGATCTTCAGCGTGACGCTCGTGGTGCTCTACGGCCAGACGCGCATCCTGTTCGCGATGTCGCGCGACGGCATGGCGCCCAAGATCTTCCAGAAGGTCAACCCGCGCACGATGACCCCGATCGCGAACACCATCATCGTGTCGGTGATCGTCGCGATCCTCGCGGGTGTGCTGCCCATCAACTTCCTCGCCGAGATGACCTCGATCGGTACGCTCGCCGCGTTCACGGTCGTATCGATCGCGGTGATGGTGCTGCGCAAGCGCGAACCCGATCTCGAGCGCAAGTTCCGCGTACCGCTGTACCCCGTGATCCCGATCCTGTCGATCATCGGCTGCCTCTGGATCATCAAGGATCTCCGCCCCATCACCATCTTCGTCTTCCTCGGGTGGACCCTGGTCGTGCTCGTGTGGTGGTGGTTCACCGGCCGCAAGAACTCGGTGCTCGGCGAGCAGCTGAAGACCGGTCTGATCCGTCTGGTCGGCCCGGGTCGCTACCGCGAGGGCGACGCCGAGCGCGCGGCCGAGCACCTCGAGACCGGCACGCTCCGGATCCCCGACGTGACCGAGGGCGACCCCGTGGTGAGCGCGGGTGAGCCGGGTTCCGCGGGCGGCTCGGGATCCTCGTCCTCCGACGGCGGCACCGGGAGCCGACGATGAGTGTCGTCGTCGGCGTCGCTCCCGGGCACTGCTCGCACGCGGCGGTGAGCCTCGCGGTGCTGCTCGCGCGCTCATCGGATCTGCCCCTCGCGGTCGTTTCCGTGAACGCCGCCGGTTGGCCGCCGCAGCGCCCGCTCAGCGGCGTCGACGGAGAGTACCAGCGCTTCGTGCGCGAGCAGGCGGAGGCCGCGCTCGACGAGGCACGAGAGCTCGTGCCCGACGATATCGATGCGAGCTACCGCGTGCATGACGCGTCGAGCGCGCGCCGGGGCCTGCTCGAGGCCTGCGAGCAGATCGGGGCGGAGCGCCTGGTCGTGGGTGCGAAAGACGACGGCGCCGATGGCGAGGTGGTGGTCGGCTCGGTCGTGACCGGGCTGCTGCAGAGCGCGCATCTTCCCGTGGCCATCGCTCCCCACGGCTTCTCTGCCGCGCCGGGAGCCACGCTCGAGCGGGTGACGGCCGCCTACAGCGGTTCGGAGACCTCGGCGGAGCTGGTGCTGGGGGCGGCCGCGATCGCCGCCGAGGCGGGGGAGGGGATCCGCATCGCGTCCTTCCACACCAGGCCGCGCGCATTCCTCACCGCCAGGGTCGGCAACGACGTGGAAGACGAGATCATCGCCGACTGGGAAGCCAGGATCCGCGAAGACGCGGGGGCGATCCTCGACAGCATCGAGCGGTTCGAGCGGCAGCCGGCATCGGTCGAGGTGGTCGTCGGCTCGGGCGACAGCTGGGGCTCCGCGCTGCGGTCGATCCCCTGGCTCGACGCCGAGGTGCTCGTGGTCGGATCGAGCAGCCTCGGCCCGCTGGCGCGCATCTCGCTCGGCTCGCACGCCGTGAAGATCGTGCGCAACGCGCCGGTGCCGGTGGTTGTCGTGCCGCGGCGGGCCACGGACGAGTACATCGCGCAGGGGCGGCACGCCGGCGGCTGAGTTTCGCTACTGTTCACCCCCGGTCGGCTGACTTTCGCTGCTGCTCAGCCTCCGGTCGGCTGCCTTTCGCTGCTGCTCAGCCTCTCCCAGGTAGGAGATCCGCCCCTGTGCGGGCGCTTCTCCCGGTACTGCACCCGCCTGAAACGGGATCTCCTACTTGGGGCGGGGTTGGGGCGCACAACGTGACCTGCCGCTGCGAAGGGGCGTAGCCGGTTGGGAGCCCGGGTCAGAAGTTCGCTCACAATCGGCGGATCATGGTCTGCCGGATGACTTCTCCACAGATTGGCGGATCTGCGCCCTGGGGTGGTCGGCCAGCGTCCAAGCTGGGTGCATGACTTACGACGAATTCGACCCCGAAGACCCCCGCCTTGACCGCGACCGCGTGCTGGCGACCGACGCAGACCTGCAGGAGGTGATCGAGCTTCTGCTGCAAACCGCGAATCATCGCCAGGTCTGGATCTTCATGCTCGACGAGCAGCAGCGGCCCACCGGCCCCCTGATACCGATGGACGGTTATCCCGATGCTCCCGATGAGTTGGTGGGCACCGACGACCTCGGCCTTGTCCCGTTCCCCCGAGTGTTCGTCGAGCGTGCGGGCGTGATCTGCGAGGCGGTCGGCGGCAGTGCGATCGTGCTGATCTGGGAGCGTCGAGGGCCGGAGAAGTTCACGGCCGATGACCGCGCCTGGGCCCGCGCGCTCGCGCATGAGGCGGGCGAGCACGGGCCGCGGCTGCGCGCCCAGTTCGTGCTGCACAGCACCGGGCTGCGGCAGATCACTCCTGACGACTATGTCTGAGACTCGCCGGGGCGGCACGCGCAGGAGAGCGCGCCCGGGCGGCGTGAGGTACTCACCTGATTTGGACTTCCTCAGCCCGATCGGGTAAAGTTATCTCTCGGTGCTGATCTCCTCGGAGCTCAGATTTCCGCCTTGGGATATGGTGTAATTGGCAACACTACGGTTTCTGGTACCGTCATTCTAGGTTCGAGTCCTGGTATCCCAGCCACAGAAAACCCCGGCTTGAGCCGGGGTTTTCGCGTACACCGGGTACGATTGCTCGGCAGAATCTGAGAATTCGTCAGACGAAGCGTGAAATTACGTACAATGAACGGTGTGAGCGCCACTGACCACGCCGACGAGAACAGCACGTCGGACTTCATCTTCATCTGCCCGAGCTACCTCGAGTGCGTGCTCGCGGCGGGTGACGCGAGCGACATCGAATCCCTGAGCGACTGGTGCGCGGACCTTCCGCGCAAGAGCTACGGGCGCGTGTTCATCGAGGTCAAGACGGCGGAGCAGATCCAGCCTTTTGCCGCGCCTCCCGGGGTCGGGATCACCTGGCTCGTGCAGGAGTCGCGCGCGGCTCTGACGGGGGAGTTGCTCATGAACGCCGTCGACGCCTGGCTCGACGAGTGGGTGCGCGGCGACCCGCTGAGCGGCCGCTACGTGCACCTGTGGACCGGCGCCCGTGACAGCCACGAGGCTACCGAGCAGTGGGGCCGCATCCGGTCCGAACTCGCCGAGATCTGGACCGCCGCGGTCGAGTACCGCGAGCAGCGGGCGTAGCACTCGCGCGGCGGATCCGGGTCGGAAAATCGTCCCGATCCGGACCCGCGCACGTCGACCCGGCTCAGACCGTCAGGTGCGAGGCGAGGAACCAGCGATCCTTGTCGAGCTGCTGCGCCAGCGCGATCACGATGTCCTGGCTTGTAGGGTCGATGTCTTCGAGCCCCGAGATCGCGGCGTAGATCGTGACGAGTGCTGCGTCGAGCTGCGACACGACGTCGCGGATCGTGTCGTCCGACTGCTGGAATCCCTGCTTCGCCTCGGGCAGGCTGGCCTTCTTCGCGACGGTGCCGATGCGGGCGTCGACGGGCAGGCCGAGGGCGACGATGCGCTCCGCGACCTCGTCGGCGCCGTCCTGCGCATGCTCGACGACCTCGTCCAGGAACTCGTGCACGCCGATGAAGTTCGCGCCGCGCACGTGCCAGTGCGCCTGCTTGCCGTCGACCGCCAGAGCGACGAGGTCGTGTACCACGGGCGCGAGGTAGTGCTCGACTCCCGCGGCTCGGTCGATATCCTGCTTCGCCACGACGACTGACTGCTTCTTGGTCTGAACCATGATGATGCTCGCCCCTTCGTTCATCCTGTCGGACTGTTTCGTTCCGATGCTGTCTACTGTGACCCGGATCGGTGCGATCCGCAAGCAAGGCAAGACAAGCCTTATCGCCCGGTGAACCGTGGGAAGTGGCAGCGGGCAGGGGCGACCGAGGGCCGCGATCACGTAGGGCCTGATCACGCTGATCGTCACGGTCGGCGGCGATCCGGATCCTGCCCGCCCCTAGCCCTCACGCAGCTGCCCGGTGACAATGGGGAAGACAGGGGAGGAAGCGAGAGGATCATGGCCACATTCATCACGATCGGGTACGGGGATCAGGCCGGATACGACGGCACCGATCCCGAGGTCCGCAACCGCGCCCACGAGCACGATGCGGTGCTGCGCAGTTGAAGCGTCGTCATGGGCGTCGCCGGGGAGCCTGTGCAGGTGCGCAATCACGACGGCACCGGGGTTCGCACGACCGGCGGCGCGTTCCTGCGGTCCGAGCTGCCCATCGCGGGATTCGCGATCATCGAGGCGAGCAGCCTGGAGGAGGCGATCGAGATGGTCTCGGGGACGCCGTGCGCCGTCGCACAGGGCGTCGTCGAGGTGTGGCCCCTCGAGGTGCCCTGATCCCGATCCGGATCCCGATCCGGCAATCGCCGAGGGCGGAGGCCGTGCCGACGGATGCGCGGGCCTCGCCCCCTGCTAGCGTGATGCCATGACGACGATCCACGCCACGGGCACGGCCGAGACGCACGTGCTCGCCGAACGCGCCACGATCACCGCGCTCATCTCCGTGACGTCACGCGACCGCTCCGGCAGTATCGACGCGGCGACCCGCCTGCACAACTGGCTCGTGCAGCGGGCCGAGCAGCTGCGGGCGAGCGGCGACGCGACCTGGCACTCCGCCGATCCCATCACCACCTGGAGTTACAAGAGCTACGCCGAGGGGAAGCCGAAGCAGGTCGTCTTTGAGCACCGCACCTCGAGCCGTGTGCGTGTGAAGCTGTCGAACCTGTCGCTCGTGAGCGCGCTCGTCACCGAGCTCGCCGAGGCCGGGGTGACCACCGACGTCGACTGGTCCCTGACCGAGAACACCCGCCGCGTCTACGAGCGCCGCATGCGCAAGGCCGCCGTCGAATCCGCTCGCGAGGTCGCGAACGACTACGCCGGGGCGCTCGGCCAGCGCATCGAGAGCGTCGTCAGCATCTCCGACGCGCCCGTCGGCGGCACCCCGATGGCGGCGTTCGCGCGATCCGCCGCAGCCGCCGGGGCGTCCGAGGTGACCGTCGCCGAGATCACCGTGAGTGCGACCGTGAGCGGGGTGTACGAGGCGGAGTGAGGGGTCAGTCAGCGGTGCGCCAGACGGTACCAACGCGCCGCAGACGTCCGGAGTCTTCCCCTAGCGCCAGTGCGGCTTCGAGCCGTCTCGCGATTCCGCTAGTGATTCTCTTGCCCCCGAAGAGAGCAAGAGCCTCACGCTGGATGGCCTCCGTCTCCATTCCTCCCGAAAGCTCCGAGACGATCGCCATCGCATTCGCTATCTCTTCCAGCGGTACCGAATCGATCTCGCGTCGTAGTTCGCCGCCGGTATGACGGGCTGTTGTATATGTCTTCGGATCGATTTCGGCGGGCCAGATGAACTCGGCGTTCTCGCTGCGGGGCAGGTCGCTCGGAACGCACGCGAGAATGCTGGAGACGCGACCGCTCGCAACGCGTGAAAGCCCAAAACTCTCCCCGACGAGCTTGGCCAACCGCTGGGCGTGGACGGGCCCTTCTGCGGCGACGGCCGAGCGGATGACCTCCCGAACCTGTCTGGCAGCATCCATACGAGGCAGCGCGTCGAGAACATCGACTCCTCCTCCGGCGGTGCCGGTCCACGGCACAAAAGGCGTCAACCGCTCGTGCTGTATTCTAGTAGACGGCAACTCCATGATCGCGGACCGTCGATCCGGGGCACTGGTCGGGCTTGGAGCCGGATCCAGATCCGCTCCATGGCGCAGCGAAGACCGTAAAGTCGTCTCTCGGGAGATCTCGGGGTGCCCCTGGTCCGTTGCCGGAGCTTGTCCTGCTTCTTCACCCAACGGGAAGGGGTCAGAGGACACTTGACGTTCTAAGGTTCGACTCACGGCCGCGGCCAATCGATCCAGCGTCGTCTCGCGATCCTGCAGCCATTCCGGCAGCCACACGCGCTCCACGGCGGGCCAGCGCATAAGATTCTCAAGCACTTCCACCGGCAGGCCGTCGCGATCTGCGACGGTGCGTCGCGAGCGCCAGGACTCGCCGTCGAGCAGGACAGCGAGGAGCTGCCGTTCGGGCTCCTCGGCCGTTGCGACGCTGATGTCGATGCGGAAATCCGAGAGGCCGAGGTCGGTTTGTACGGCGAAGCCTCGTAGTCGCAGTTCCGCGGCGATCTCATCTCGATGACGATCGGTGAGCGGCTGCACCGAGGCGTCGAGGCTCGAACCGCGTATGCCTGCGTCCGCGAGTTCCATATACGCCTTCAGATGTTTGATGCCCACAGAGAGGGTATTCTCCGTGCGTAGATCTCCGGGATCGAAGCTCGAATACAGCACGACCTGACGACGCGCGCGGGTGATGGCGACGTTGAGTCGCCGCTCCCCGCCCGCTCGAGTCAGCGGACCGAAGTTCAACGGCACCACCCCGCGGTCGTTCTTGCTGAAGGCCACGGAGAACAGGATCGTATCGCGTTCATCGCCCTGCACATTCTCGAGATTCTTGACGAACAGACCATCCCGTTCGTCAAGTGCAGCGGCGAGGCGCTCATCGTGATGATCTCGCAACATGGTCTCGATGAGTACCCGTTGCTGCGCGTTGAACGTGATGATGCCGAGAGAAGGGCTCTCCGCAGGGTTCCGAGCGAACCGACGGGCGACCTCATCGACGATTGCCTGTGCCTCGATCTGGTTCGTCCGCAGCAGCTTGCCCTTTCCGCTCCTATTGAAATGGCCGTCGACACGGACCAGGGAGATGCCGTGGCTCGCGGAGTGAGACGGGCTCGGCGGAGCCGGGAAGGAGGACAGACGACTGTCGTAGTAGGTGTGGTTGCTGAACGAGATGAGCGTTTCGTCCTGACTGCGGTAGTGCCATGACAACCATTTCTGAGGCACGCGCGCCTGGACGCACTCGGTGAGGATCGACTCCTCGTCGACGACGGTTTCACCATCCTCGACTTGTGAGTCTCCCTCGTGAATCTGGGGCTCGGCGAAGTTCGTCGGGGGCATCTGACGGCTGTCACCGACGACGACGACCGAGCGTCCACGCCCCATCGCGCCCACGGAGTCTGCGACTCGAATCTGCGAGGCCTCATCGAAGACCACGATGTCGAACATGTCCGACTTGGCTGGGAAGAAACGTGCGACGGACTCGGGGCTCATCAGCACGCACGGAGAGATCTGGAGGATGATCGATTCGAAGTGTTCGAAGAGGGCACGAATGCTCATGCCTCCGCGTTTACGTCCGAGTTGGCGTTTGAGCTCGCCCATGGCCCCGCCGTTGTAGCGGGGATCCACCCGACGCTGAGCGACGATCTGTTGCGGGATCCAACGCGGAAGCTCCTCACGAATCGCGCTGCTGCTCCGCGTGAACCTCGTAATGGATCGGTTGTGCGACGCAGCGTCGAAGGCGGTGAGCCCTTCGGCCTCCTCTCGTTCTTCGATGGTTGATGCAGCGAGTCCGCGGTCGAAGGCAAGTGCGGCATCGTCGGCAGACATCATGCCCGTTTTCAGGATCTCGTGGGCCTCACTCAGGCCTTCCTGCCGGATCGGCTCGAGCTGCTGGAGGAAGTCGAGCCATCGCTGCAAGGAGATCGGCGCGTCCGCATCGAGGCGGCGCTGTCCGCGGGTTGCGGCCCAGGTGTTGACGAGTCCACGACCGGCACTCCACGCTGCCAGGGCTCCGTCCCGGTCGTTCGCTCCCGCCAATGCATCCAGACGACGCCACGCAGCGGCGTAGTTGCTCAGGGCCTCCGCCAGATTCAGGTCGACCGATGACCCTGCATAGGAGTTCCGGAGCTCGACGCGCAACGGCTCGGAGAAGGGGCCGTTCCGCGTCAGTATGGGAATGAGCCACTTCAGCCAGTCGAGGGTTGCGAGCGCCGGCTGCGCTCCAGGGTCGAGGTGGGGGTTCCAGTCTGCGTGCACGAGCGGGAATGGCAGGCTCATCGCAAGTCGGACGAGATCGTCGATGGCGTATGCGGTCTGGGCGATCTCGAAAGTGAGCTGCGAGACCGCCTTCGGGTGCACGCTGCGTGGGTCAACGCGAAGGGCCTCGCCGAACTCTCGCAGCACTGCGCGCTGGCGCTTCTTCCTGCCGAATATCCCGGAACCATCGGCTGCCATCGCGTGAGCGTGTATCTCCTGCACGTTGCTGCTCAAGCACTCGACGCCCACGGATGCGCTCCATGCTGGCAGAGACTCGGCGATCTGTGCGAATCGTCGACGAAGCTCGGCGAAATCTCCTGAATCGATTCTCGGGCGGACAGCATCGATCGCTTCGAGGGAGAACCGAGGCGCGCGACAGAGGTTTGCCCAGGCCTCGATCTGCTCCGGAGCTTCGATTAGGTGCAGGGTCGCCTGGTCGACACCAGCGTTGATCAGATCTCCCAACGTCCGATCGAATTCACGCGCGGCGGCGTAGATGTCTTCGGCAGACCGCGTGGTTGCGGAGAAGTCGATGAATCCCCAGGGGTGCACAGGGGCGGGTTTCGCGAGATCAGCGGTCTCGGGCAGACTGCGCAGCGAGGCCCGGATTCGTTCCGCCACCGTTTTATCGGCGCGCCGGATGAATGCCACGGGGACGGGAAGCGATGGTGTGTCGTCTTCGGAAGCGAGGAGGCGATCTCGCGCGCTGTAGAGCGACAATCCGAACGCGTTGGGTTTGTGCAACCGCTCGGCGTATCGGCGCAACGAGGAGGCGCTCGACTGGTTCGTCTCGCGGTTGGTAGATAGACGAGCCTCGTCGACGATGAAGGCCGCCTCCAGCGCGGCGGATATCTGTGCTCGCACAGCGGTGGGGCGTGCACCCTTATCGTGCAGGTCCAAACTGAGCTGACCGAGTCCGACGGCCTCGAGACGCTGTTTCACCACATCGAGCGCAGCGCGTTTCTCGGCGACGAAGAGCACGCGCTTGCCCTGAGCGATGGAATGCGCCAGCAGATTGGTGATCGTCTGGGACTTGCCCGTGCCGGGGGGTCCCTCAAGCACGAAGGTGCGTCCGGCAGCTGCTTCGACCACGGCGTCAGCCTGTGAGGAGTCGGCCGACACGGGGAGCTCGGTGATGACGGCATCGAGATCGGGGTTCGCCGGGGTGGCCGCGGGGTCACTGAATGTCTCCGTCGGAGAATGCACAAGATGATCGACGAGCGGGTTGGAGGTGAACGCGTCCCAGTTCTCGTCGACGTCTTTCCAGAGCCGAAACTTGGCGAATTGCAGGATCGCCAGTTCAACCGAGTCTTCAACGGTAAAAGGAAGCTTCGCATCGGCGAGGGCGCGGCGAGTCGCCGCCAGTGCTGCGGCCAGGTCGATTCCGGACTCGTCATGCGCAGGATTTGCAAGCCCCGGGATCTCGAGACCGAGCGAGACACGCAGCTTCTCGAGCAGGCAGTAGTTCGGAGTGGATTCCCCTGCATCGTCGAGGCTGATGCGGTAGCCCTGGCCGCGAGCGGAACTCGTTAACATGACCGGAACGAGGATCAGAGGAGAACGCAGCTCTCGACCTGCCAAGTCCCACCGCAGCATGCCGAGCGCCAGATAGAGATTGTTCGCGCCGGTCTCCTCGACGATCGTTCGTGCCTTGTAGGCCAGGGCCCTCAGTCGGCTCGAGTACGCCTCCTCGCGCAGATCGATGAAGACCTGCTTGCGCTCGTCGAGCATGACGGCCAGGGCCGTTTCCGGCAGCTCCCGTCCGGATCGGATGCCGCGTGAACGGTCGATCTCGGGAATCCGGTCCGAGGGCACGAGGGTAACCGCTGCTCCCGAGTTGATGAGATCCTCGAAGTCCCCGAGCTTCGGCTGCGGTACCTCGAGAGCGTGCCCTGCCCGGCCCGAGTAATTGATCAAACGGTTGCGGAGGCTGAGATCGAGGAGCGCGTTCTTCCACTGCACCACGCGGGTCGGAAGCCGACGTTGGGTGTTCCCGTCGCTCGACGAGACCTCCGGTAGATATTCGAGAGCAGGGGAGCTCGCAGCGATGCGATACTCTCTGACGACCAACTCTCCGGAGTCATTGAAGGAACGGCTCGGGAGCGGATGGATACCGGACAGCCTGGCTTGCTGAATATCGGTGACGCCATCGAAATGACTCGCCCCCTTGGACAAATGCTCGAGCATGGGTCGTCGTGCAGCGGTCTCGAAGCTCTCTCCGAGCGGAACGGATGTGGTCTCGATCAGGCGAAGACTGCCGAGGCCGACATAGTTGATCGCCTCCGAGGCATCGACCTCGGCCGGCGTGTCGAGCGAGCTCTCGTACCTCCAGTAACCCAGGAACACATGTCCGGGGACGAACCACAGCGTGCTGTTGATCCCCATCTCCTCGAGAACGGCGGCGAAGGTGACGGTGGTGTCGAGACAGGTTCCGAGTCGTCCGCAGAGGACTTCCTCGGGTGTACGCACCTTCTGGCCGTTGAGTCCCCAGCTGGCCGGCGGTTCCGCATACCGGATACTTCGCGCCTGCATCGCGTCGTAAACGGCCTTCGCCGCAGCGTCGATGCGTTCGGGGCTTCCCGACTGGTATCCGTCGAGTGCCGAATTCCCCGTGGCTTTGCCGAGCAGCTCGGAGGCTTCGCCGGCAAGCTTCTCGATCTCGGACGCGTTTGGCTGTACGAAGGCGGCGATGAGCTCGAGACCGAGCTGGAGCGGTCTACCGATCCACTGGTTCGAGGCAAGGATGCGCACCGCGTGCTGGTGCTCCGTGATCACCTGGTCGTCGGGCCCGCGCAGCGTGAGACGGAGACTTCCCTCGTGCTGGGTGTCCAACGCCAGCATTCGGGATGAGTCCAAGGTGAAGGCGACGGCCTTCAGGGAGAGGTTGTTCTCCCCGTCGAGGTCGACGAGCAGAACCTTCGGATCCCCGAGAGCGCCCATCGGACTGAGCGCTTCGACTTCGACTGAAGCACCGCGGAGTTCTGCTCCGCGGTAGTTGATGGTGATCTCGTTCACGATGGCGACGCTGCAGTGCGCCAGCGCATAGCTCAGCACATCAACGGCGGATACGTCGAAGCCGGCGACGGACGACGCGGAGGCACCCCGGGGAGCATCGGAACCCTCCGGGTCGGCTGCCGTGGACAGAGGTGCCGCAGGTTCCGCATGCCTCGCGGTCGATGGCTGCATGCTCGCGGGAACCGTCTTCGGAGTCTCCGCGGGTCTTTCGACGAAAGGCTGCATCGCGGTGAGCGCTTCGAGCTTCAAAGCGGCGAGTTTTGCGCCTTGGGTCGCGGCGTTGATCCCGGACAGCAGGAGTGCGGCGGTGTCCAACGCACGGTAGGCCTCCGCCGCTGAGAAAGTCTCATTGTGCGCCCAGCGGTTCCGGACCGTGCGAAGCTCGCTCGCGCAGTTGGAGGTCTGGCGGGCGATGAGGTCCTGGAACGGGTATCCGATGGATCCGAAGCGTTCGGTGATCGCGCGGAGCAACAGGAGCAGGTCGGCGGGGTTGTAGCTTTCGAACCGTCGCCCATTCTGCTCGTCCTTCTCCCGCAGCACTCGCGTCCAATCGGAGACGCCGGGCAGAAGCTGAGAGAAACGCTGAGCGACGATCGGCTGCAGGGCCTCAGCAACGGCGTCGAGTCCCTGCCCGATCAGTACGCGGGTGTCCACCATCCGAGTTCCTCGCCTATCTCAATAGGCGCTCCAAATTTGCGCCTCTGGGGAGTGAGTGTAGTCAATACGACGGACATTCACAGACAAGACCTGACGGTCGAGTGGATCTGGTCGAGATGTTCGACAGATCGCGCATAGGTTATTCTTTTGGTCGAATTGGATCTCCGCACTCAGAATTTTCTACAGAGCGGGTGAGGCGGCGCTGGGAGTGCCTTCGACGAAGGAAGCGTGGAAGATGTCAGGATTCGCGGTGATCGACTTCGAAACCACGGGTTTCATGCCCGAGCGCACTGATCGAGTCGTGGAAGTCGGAGTGGTACTGCTCGATGAGGAGTGTCGCCGAGAGGGAACCTGGACGACGTTGGTGAACCCGAAGCGAGATGTCGGCGCGAGTCATGTGCACGGCATCACAGCAGGTGATGTTCTTGATGCTCCTGAGTTCTCGGAGATCAGCGACCACCTGCTCGGGCTTGTTTCGGGGCGTGCGGTTGTCGCGCACAATGCGAGCTTCGATATGCGCTTTCTGCATCGAGAGCTTCTGCGGGCGGGCTACCGGGTCGATGAGCGCCCGCGGGCGCTGTGCTCGATGAAGTGGTCAGGTCGGCTGCTGGGCGCGGCAAAACTGGATCACTGCTGCGAGGCGCTCGGGATCCCGCTCGATAACGCGCACACGGCGCTCGCGGATGCTGAGGCGACCGGGCAGCTTCTGCTCCAGCTGTTGAAGCTCGGAGGGACACTGCCGGAATGGGAGCATGACTTCTCCGTGGCTCATTCGTTCGGGTGGCCGGCTCCTCGACGACGAGCGTCGGAGACTCGGACCGTCACGAGGCGGGCGGAGAACAGCGCGCATCCGGGTTCGTGGATGGAGGATGTGCTTACCGATGCCTGGATCCCCGGTGCCTCGACGGATGAGGCCGCGTATCTCGTAGCACTCAATAACTCGCTTCTCGACTTCCATGTTTCGACGACCGAGGGGCGTGAACTGGTCGAGATCGCGCGGGTTTCTGGGCTGTCCGGTGTTCGCGTGCTCGAGTTGCATCGTGAACACCTTGAACGGCTCGCGGCGGAAGCCTGGTCGGACGGGACGCTTGCTGATGACGAGCTGCTCGCGCTCTGCAAGTCGGCCGTCTGCTTAGGTCTGACCGCCGCCGATGTGATGGCGGCGCTGGATGCCAATCGAGACGTTCGTACCGCGCCTCGGGAGGCTCTCCTCCAGACCGGAGACCGAGTGGTGTTCACCGGCGCCCTCGTGAAGCCGCGAGAGGCGTGGATTGGTGAGATCGTCGCGGCTGGGCTGGTCACGGGAGGCATCTCCAGGTCGACTCGCGTGGTAGTCGCCGCCGATCCTGATTCGCTCAGCGGCAAGGCGGTGAAAGCACGCGATTACGGCATCCCCGTGATCGATGAGCGAGCCTTCGAGAAGTACTTCGAGGAGTACCTGGAGACTCGACGCCAGATGGTGTTGTGATAGATGCGTCCGCACTGCGGCGCGCTGGAATCTTCACACGAGGTCGGATGCTGACCAGCCGGTCACCATTCGTCTTCCGCTAGCCAGTAACGCTCTACTCGAAGCATTGTCGCCGCACCGCCCGATACCTCCGGCTACTCCGTATCCTCCAACACGTCGGGCTTCGACCCACTCTCGTCCTCCTCCTCTGCTTTCGGCCGCTCCACACCGATCGTGACGCTGGTGGCGAGCGCGGCGACTGCGCCGACCGCGACGAGGATCGGGGCGAGCACGGCGCTCGCGGCGGTGACGGCGACGCCCGCGGTCAGCGGGATCTCGAAGATCGTCTCGCCGTTCTCCCGTTTGATGTAGAGCCTGCGAGCGTTGCCCTCCTCGATGATCTCGCGCACCTTGGCCATGAGCTCGTCGCCCTTGACCTTGAATTCTTCGTACCAGTCGCTGTTGCCGGTGTTGCCGCTGTTCTCGGTCATGAGCGTTCCCTTCTCGATGATTGCGTGGTCGCAGTGTACGGAAGCAACCACCGTATGCGCTGAACTGCGCTTCCGGCCCGCACGGTGTGCATGCCGAGCCGGGTCGACCTCACCTGAGCACGGCGCGCAGCCGCATACAATCGGGAGATGACGAACGGACAAGCTGCGGGGTCGCGGGGCCTCGCCCCCTCCCTGAAGGTGCTGCTCGGACTCGCGGCCGCGGTGATCGTGCTCGTGGGCATGTCGCTCGGCCGCGAGCTCATCGGTCCGCTGGCCGTGGCGGCCGTCATCGTCATCATCTGCAACCCGGTGCGTCGGCCGCTCGAGCGCCTCGGGCTGCCGGGTTGGCTCGCGACGACGGCGGTGATCCTGCTCTCCTGGGCCGTGCTCATCGTGCTCGCCCTGATGCTCGCCTACGCCGGTGTCGAGTTCGCGAACCTCGTCGTCGACTACTACGACGAACTGCGCCAGACGGTGGAGAACGTGCACGCCCTGCTCACGGAACTCGGCCTCGAGACCCAGATCGTGCAGACCGTCACCTCGATATTCACGCCATCGAACATCGTGCGGCTGATCTCGCAGTTCGGATCGGGCACCCTGGCCGTGCTGACCGCCCTGTTCTTCATCTTCGCCTACGCGATCTTCATGTCGGCCGACGCGAGTCGTTTCGGCCGTGCTGCGCGGGAGTTCGGATCCTCCGCGCGATCCGGCATCCGCCGCGTCGCCGCGTTCAACAGCAGCGTGCGCCGCTACTACGTGGTGAACGCGGTGTTCGGCCTCATCGTCGCGGTCATCGACGGTCTCGCCCTGTGGTGGCTCGGCATCCCCGCACCGATCGTGTGGGCGATCCTCGCGTTCGTCACCAACTTCGTGCCCAACATCGGCTTCGTGCTCGGCCTCGTACCGCCGATGATCCTCGCGCTCGTGGTGAGCGGCTGGCCCATGATGATCGGCGTGGTCGTGATCTACTCGGTCGTCAACGTCGTGCTGCAGGTGCTCGTGCAGCCGAAGTTCGTGAGCGACGCGGTCAACCTGTCGCTGACGCTCAGCTTCTTCTCGGTGCTGTTCTGGACCTTCATCATCGGGCCGCTCGGCGCGATCCTCTCGATCCCGCTCACCCTGCTGGTGCGGGCGCTGATCCTCGAGGGCGACCCCGGAGCGACCTGGCTGCGCTGGCTATCGGGAGACGACACCGCGGTACCCGCGGCGGTCGATGGGAAACGCTGAGGCGCTGACGCGCTGAAACGCTGACGCGTTGGGAGGTCGAGGCTGAGAGCCTGAGGCCTCCGCCCCTGTCCGCGCTCCCGCTTTCCGAGTAGCCTCGGAACGTACCGGAGCGGTCTCGCGAAGGGGGAGCTCATGTGCCGTTGGCTCGCGTATCTGGGGTCGGCGATCCCGCTCGAGGACGTGCTCGTGCGGCCCGACCACTCGCTCATCGACCAGAGCCTGCTCGCGCGCGATCTGTACCTGCCCGGCGATCCGAGGGCGTCGCAGTTCCGGGGGAGCGCCTTCCCGACGAACGGCGACGGGTTCGGGATCGCCTGGCGCGGCCGGGCGGGCACCCTGGGGCAGTACCGGCAGATCGACCCGGCCTGGGGCAGCCGGAATCTGCGGCACCTCGCGGCCCAGATCGAATCGGGCTGCTTCCTCGCGCACGTGCGGGCCGCGCCCGGCGGCACGATCGCCGAGCAGAACTGCCACCCGTTCGTGCACGACGGGTGGATGTTCCAGCACAACGGCGAGATCCACGGCTTCTCGTCGCTGAAGCGCGAGCTGACCTTCGCGGTCGACGCGGAGCTCTACCCGTCGATCCTCGGCAACTCCGACTCCGAGGTGTGCTTCTATCTCGCGCTGAGCTACGGGCTGCGCGAGGATCCGGTCGCGGCCCTGAGCCGCATGGTCGGGCGGGTGGAGCGCGCCCGGCGCAAGAACGGGGTGGCCGAGCCGTTCCGTGCGACGATCTGCGCCTCGGACGGTTCGCGGCTCGTCGTGCTGCGGTGGGTGAGCCCTGACGCGCCGGGCGCTGCGGCGCCGACGCTGTTCCACTCGGCGGGCGCCACGATACTGCGCACCGTCGACGGAACGGAGGATCGGCTGCCGGCGGACGCGCAGCTGGTCGTCTCCGAGCCCCTCGAACTGCACTGGAGCAGCCGCACCTGGGCGGAGGTGCCCGTGGGAGCCATCGGGGTGTTCCGTCGCGGCGAGGCGCCCGAGTTCACGGCTCTCGAGCCCGACGCTCCTCAGCCGCGTGGCCGGCCCGTGCCCGCGTAGTCGTCGATCGTCGAGAGCGGCCCGCCGACGCGGTAGCGCGATCCGCGGTGATCGTCGGGCAGCCGGTCGCCGGCGCCGAAGAGCTTCTGACGCAGCGTTCCGGGCGCGTACTCGGTGGGGTACGCGCCGCGGCGCTGCAGCTCGGGCACGACGTGCTCGACCACGTCCTCGAACGTGCCGGGGGTGATGGCGTAGGCGAGGTTGAAGCCGTCGACGCCGGTCTCCGCGACGATCTGCTGCAGCTGGTCGGCCACGGTCGATCCCGAACCCACGACCGTGGCGCCGAGGCCCGCGATCCCGTTCCACTCGACCATGTCGCGCACGGTCCACGCCCGACCCTCGGGGTTGTCGGCCTGGAACGCGGCGACCGTCGACTGGATCGCGTTGCTGCGCACGTTGCCGAGCGGCTCGTCGAGCTCGTGCTGCGAGAGGTCGACGCCCATCCACCCCGACAGGAAGGTGAGAGCGCCCTCGGCGTTGACGTACGACAGGTACTCGCGGTGCTTCGCCTCGGCGAGCTCGTCGGTCTCGTCGGTGATGATCGTGAGCAGCAGGTAGATCTTGGCGGCGTCGGGGGAGCGGCCGGCCTCGACGAGCGCGGCGCGGATCGCATCGACGCTCTGCTTCGCGACCGCCTTCGTGGGCGAGGCGATGAAGATCGCCTCGGCGTTCTGCGCGGCGAAGCGGATGCCCCTGGGTGACGCACCCGCCTGGAAGACGAGCGGGGTGCGCTGCGGGGACGGCTCGGAGAGGTGGATCCCGGGCACCTTGAAGTGCGTGCCGTGGTGACCGATGTGGTGCACCTTGTCGGGCTCGGTGAAGACGCCGCGCTCGCGATCCCGCACCACCGCGTCGTCTTCCCAGGAGCCCTCGAGCAGCTTGTAGATCACCTCGAGGTACTCGTCGGCGTGGTCGTAGCGCTGGTCGTGCTCGAGCTGGTCGTCCTGACCCAGGTTGCGCGCGGCCGAGGGCAGGTAGCCGGTCACCACGTTCCAGCCCACCCGTCCCTTGGTGAGGTGGTCGAGGGTCGAGAGGCGGCGTGCGAACGGCACCGGGTGCTCGAACGCGGTGCCCGCCGTGATCCCGAATCCGACATGCTCGGTGACCGCCGCCATCACCGCGGCCAGCTGCACCGGATCGTTCACGGGCACCTGCGCGCCGTTGCGGATCGCCGCGATGTCGTTGCCGCCGTACACGTCGTAGGTGCCGAGCACGTCGGCGATGAAGATGCTGTCGAACAGGCCGCGCTCGGCGATGCGCGCGAGGTTCGTCCAGTACTCGATGTCCTTGTAGCGCCACGCCTGGTCGTCGGGGTGGCGCCACAGCCCCGAGCTCTGGTGGGCCACGCAGTTCATGTCGAAGGCGTTGAACCGGACCTGCCGGGGCGATGCGGCGGGCGCGGCTGATTCGGCGGGCGCGGCTGATGCTGCGGTTGCTGCGGACACGGGGGGCTCCTTCGGATTCGAGGATCGCCGCATTCGCGGCGCGTTGCCGAGAAAGCTATCCGCGATCGGGGCCCGGGTCACCCTCTGTAACACTCTGTTGCGCGAGATGACGCAGTGTTGCGGGGCCGCCTGTGCGCTGCAGCGATCTGCTCAGGCCGCCTGGACGGGCAGGAAGTCGTCCGCGTCGAGGCCGCCCGTCGGGGATACGAAGATGCGCTTCGTATTGCCGGGATGGGCGGGGTCGAACAGGAGCGGACGACGCTCGCCGACGCCCGGCACCTCGCGCGGCGGAAGCAGCAGGAGGCATTTCACCCAGCGGCTGTTCCCCGCCGAGTCCTCGAACTTCAGGGTCACTGCGGTGGCCGCCCTCGACGCCTCCACCGAGACCGGCGGCGACTTCACCACCTCGGCTTCGACGAGCGAGCCGCTGCGCAGCAGCTCCGCCGCGAGATCGGAGTTGCGGGCGCGGTGCCTGCCCGAGACAAAGCGCATGATCAGGCTCGCGATCCCGAGCAGAGCCAAGCCCCCTGGCAGCCACCACTGCGCGGAATAGAGGATCCACGCGCCGATGCCCCACTGCTCGTTCTCGTGGAAGACGGGGTCGACCGCGGTGCCGACGGCGTCGGGAACGGTCCACATGGTCGTCGCGATCCAGGTTCCCAGCGCGAGCCCGAGCAGTACCAGCGTGAGGGGCCCGACGAACGCGAAGTAGGTCGAGCGGCCCGTGTAGCGGTGATTCCACTTCGAGTACTGGCCGAAGCACAGCATGCTCGCGATGATGCCGAACGGGATGGCGAGCGCTCGCACCGCGACCGGCACCCCCGACTCCCAGTCGCTGAACACGCTGTTGAGCGCCATGATGCGCATCTGATCGAAGAGGCCGCCGATCCCGAACCCCAGAATCGCAATCGCGAGAAATCCGCAGAGTCCGTAGGCCAACGTCGCGGTGCGAGCGGAGGCCGACCCCTTGAAGTCGGCGGTCTTGCGGCGTTCGGACTCCAGGGGGTCGGTGAGACTCATGGATTCGAGTCTATCGAGGGGAGCCGGCGCGGCCCGCGGCGTACCTCGCTAGGGTGAGGTGGGAGGCGGAAGGGGATTCTCATGGCCCATGAATTCTCGGTCGGGGATCGCGTGTCCCTGAGCCCGGAGGCGGATCCGCCGCTCTTCACCGTCGGGCACTCGAACCGCGAGCTCGACGAGTTCATCGGCCTGCTCGAGCAGAGCTCGGTCGAGGCGGTGGTCGACGTGCGCAAGCTGCCCGGCTCCCGGCGCTACCCCTGGTTCGACGCCCCCGTCCTCGAAGCCGCACTCGCCGAGCGCGGGATCGGGTTCTCGCGGATCGAGGCGCTGACCGGCCGCCGTCCGGTGAACCGGGAGGTGCCGTTCGAGGTGAACGCGTGGTGGGAGAACCGCAGCTTCCACAACTACGCCGACCACGCGCTGTCCGAGGGGTTCCGCGACGCGCTGGCTGAGCTGAGGAGCGTCGGATCGCAGCGGCGCACCGCCGTGATGTGCTCGGAGGCCGTGTGGTGGCGATGCCACCGCAGGATCATCGCGGACCACCTGCTCGCCGCCGGCGACGAGGTGCAGCACATCCTCGGCCCCGGCCAGGTGAAACCCGCCGAGCTGAGCGCCGGCGCGGTCGTCGGGGCAGGCGGCGAGGTCACCTATCCGATGGGGGTACTCGCGGCCCCTGCCAAGGGCGGCGAGGGGCGCATACCCTAAGAGCATGGATGTGGCAGCTGCGATCCGGGACTTCCTCATGACGCGTCGTGCGAATGTGACGCCGGAGCAGGTCGGGCTGCCCTCCGCGGGTCGCAGGCGGGTCGCCGGGCTGCGTCGCGAGGAGGTGGCGATGCTCGCCGGCGTGAGTGTCGAGTACTACGTGCAGATCGAACGGGGCAGGCTGGCGGGGGTCTCCGACGACGTGCTCGGAGCGATCGCCCGGGCGCTGCTGCTCGATGACGTCGAGACCTCGCACTTATTCGACCTCGCGCACGCGGCGCGGGATCGGGCGAGCCAGCGCCCACGTGCTCGTGCGGCGCAGCTTCCGCAGGGAGTGCGGCTGCTGATCGATGCGATGACCGGCGTGCCGGCGATGGTGCAGAACTCCCGACTCGACATTCTCGCCACCAACGCGCTCGGCGCCGCCGTCTTCGCGCCGGTGCTCGAGGCTGAGGCGCCGAACATGGCCCGCTTCGTGTTCTTCGACGCCCGAGCGCCCGAGTTCTTCACGGCGTGGGAGTCGATCGCCGACGATGCCGCGGCGATGCTCCGCGTGCACGCCGGCAAGAATCCGTACGACCGCTCCCTCTCGGACCTCGTGGGCGAACTGTCGACCCGCTCCGAGCACTTCGCCCAGCGCTGGGCCAAGCACAATGTGCGGGCGCATCACCGCGGCGTGAAGGCGATCGCGCACCCGACGGCAGGGGAACTGACCCTGGGGTACGAGTCCATGCAGATCCCGGGCCGCGACGAACTCACCCTGCTCAGCTATCTGCCCGAGCCCGGATCCCCGTCCGCGGAGCGGCTCGCCCTGCTCGCGAGCTGGGTCACGGCCGAGCAGAGGGAGACGCAGGCGCAAGGGGAGTACCGGCAGTCCCCCCGATAACCGCCGACTGCCTGCCTCGCTCGAAGCTCCCTAACGTGGAAACCGTTCGGCCAGCACGGGCCGACGATCGACACCCACGAGGAGTGATCATGGAATCCATCACGTTCCCCAACGGCCCCATCGACATGGCTGGCAACCTGTTCAAGCCCGAAGGCTTCGACGCCTCGAAGCGCTACCCGGCCATCGTCACCGTGCACCCAGGCGGCGGGGTCAAGGAGCAGACCGCGGGTCTGTACGCCGAGAAGCTCGCCGCGCGGGGCTACGTGACCCTCGCGTTCGACGCCTCGCACCAGGGCGAGTCGGGCGGTGAGCCCCGCCACCTCGAGGATCCCTACGCCCGCGTCGAGGACGTGCGCGCGGCCGTCGACTACCTGCAGACGCTCGACTTCGTCGACGCCGAGCGGATCGGCGCTCTCGGCGTCTGCGCGGGCGGCGGGTACGCCGTCAACGCCGCGATGACCGATTACCGCATCAAGGCCCTGACGACCGTGAGCGCGGTCAACATCGGCGCCTCGTTCCGCCGCGACTGGTACGGCCAGAACCCCGATTCGGCCGGCGTGCCGACGCTGCAGGCCGTCGCGCAGCAGCGCACCGCCGAGGCGCAGGGCGCCGACATCGCGTACATTCCGTACGTGCCGGTCGAACCCGACGAGAACACGCCCGCAGACATGGTCGAGGCGAACGAGTACTACCTCACGCCGCGCGCCTGCCACGCGAACGCCGGCAACAAGTTCCCGCTGACGCGCAGCGTGTCGCGCATCTTCACCTTCGACGCGTTCCACCTGGTCGAGGATCTGCTGCAGCAGCCGCTGCTCGTCGTCGCCGGCTCGAACGCGGGATCGCTGTGGATGTCGACCGAGCTGCACGGCCGCGCCCGCGTCGCGGGCAAGGAGTTCATGCTCGTCGACGGCGCCACTCACATGGCGCTCTACGACGTGCCCGAGTACGTCGATCCGGTGGCTGCGAAGGCCGCGGAGTTCTTCGGCACGCACCTCGCAGCGGCCGAGTGAGGTCGGCGCGCCCGTCCGTGGGTTTCGAATGACCGAGATTTGAGTCTCGGATCCGGCCACAGACAGGCGCAAAGCGTTGACGGAGGGCCGGCAGCGGCGCTCTCAGCGGACAGACGCAACTACCCCAGATCCGGGATCTCTCCTGAATCTGGGGTAGTTCACGTCATCTGCGTGACACCTTGGGCAGATGCAGCAAGATATCCCCGGCGGGGAACTGCTTTGCCGCGTTCTCGTGGACTTCCTCCGCTACGCCGCCTCGGAGCGCGGCTCGGTTCGCCGCAGAAGGAACCATGCGATAGCGCCAGCAAACGGCACGAGGATGATCAGCAGAAGCCACAAGAGAAACTGGAGTGGCCTCAGCGACGTCCGGAACAGCGACACCATTGCGATCAGCGCGAGCCCGGCTGCGAACATGCAAGCAACGATCATGACGCCGTCAAAGGTAGTCGGAATTAGAGGGTTCATCATCGTTCCTTCCCGTTCAGAACAATACTCGGAACCCGAGGGTCATTCCCAAGCGTTCTTGGTGACCTTGTCGGCTGCGTTGCCCGTGAGTACCTGGATCGCCTGCTTGGTGCTCCAGCTGATCTGGCCCCAGGGGTGGGCACGCCGCGCTTCACGGAGACCTTGCACTTCGCCAATCCGCCGCCCGTCGCACCTCGGCGATCGCGCGCGGGTGGGCGAGGATGCGGAAGTGCCCGCCCGTCTCGACGCGCACGTTGCGCGCGCCGGCGAGCTCGCTGCCCTCGGGAATGTGCGGGTCGAAGCGGGGATAGACCGAGACGATGCGCGTGTTCACCTCGAGCGAGCCGGCGAGCCGCGCGAGCGTCGTATTGTCGGGGGAGAAGGATCGCAGCGTGGCTCCGAGCAGGAAGCGCGCGTAGCGGGATCCGCCGAACGGGGTCGAGATCGCGACCATGCGGCTGACGCGCCGGGCCGACGCCCCGAACGACATGACCTGCTTGCCGATCAGGCCGCCCTTGCTATGCGCGACGATCATCACCCCGCTGAGGTCGTGGGCCTCGAGGTACTCGTCGACGAGGCGCGCTCCCTCGGGCACGGGCATGCGGTTGCTGCGCAGCGGATCCACCACGTGCACCGGATGGCCGCGGCCGTGCAGATCGCGGATCAGCGGCAGCATGAATCGCCAGGGCTCGTAGACGCCGGGGATGACGAGGATCGGAGCGCGCCCGCTCCCGGCGCCGGGTTCGGCGAACGCCCGCGGATCCGCCCGCGAGAAGAACGCGCGCGCCTGCCACCACCCCGCGTAGAGGTAGTCCGCGATCCACCATCCCGCCTGCCGTGCGAGTTTCATGAGCAGCCCCCGCTCTCCACCCTATGCGTCATTCGCCGGAGCCCGCGGCGAGATCCTCGGGGCGCTTGTCGGGCCGCCATCCCCGCCACACGGCCTGACGGAAGCTGCCGGTCGCGGTGCGCGCCTTCGACTCGACCTCGGCCACGAGCTCCGGCCGCACCCAGTGAGCGTCGCGTCGCACCTCGCGGGGCACCTCGGCTGCGGGTTCGTCGCACTCGAGCGGCGCGAGGCGGTCGCGGATCGCGCGCCGATCCCTCGCCGAGAACCCGGTGCCCACCCGGCCCGCGTATCGCCAGGCGCCGTCCCGCCAGTCCGCGAGCAGCAGCGACGCGAGACCGCGGGCGTCGGCGGTGCTCTCGCGCCAGCCGATCACCACGGCCTCCTCGGTGTTGATGAGCGGGAACTTGAGCCAGTCCCCTGAGCGCACCCCCGAGCGGTAGGGGCTCGTCCAGCGCTTCGCCATGACACCCTCGAGGTGCAGGCCACGGCTCGTCTCCGCCGCATCGCGCGCCTCCCCGGCGAAGACGTCGGGCAGGGCGACCGGCACGTCGGCGTCCTCCTCGACGAGCGCCTCGATCAGCTCGCGGCGCTGCCGGTAGGGGAGCGCGCGGCAGTCCCGGCCATTGATGCTCAGCACGTCGAACACGAGGTAGGAGGCCGGGGCTTCCCGGCGCGCCCGCGCCACGTCGGCGCGATTCGTCAGCCCGAAGCGGCGCTGCAGCCGGCCGAAGCTCGGCGCGCCGTCGGGTCCGAGCGCGATGATCTCGCCGTCGAGCACCGCCTCCTCACCGTTCACCACCGCGGGCAGCTCCGCGAACTCGGGGTACGACGCGGTGAGGTCTCCGTCGGAGCGGCTGCGCAGTGTGCAGCGCTCGCCGTCGACGAAGGCGAGCGCGCGGATGCCGTCCCACTTCATCTCGAACGCCCACTCGCGCTCGTCGAGGCGGTCGAACTCGGCGGGGGCGCCGCGCTCGGAAAGCATGGGACGCATGGCGGGGGCCCGGGGCGGGATCGCGGACGGGGGATCGGGGTCCGGTGCGGGATCCGGATTCCGCTTCTTGCCCCGGCCCTGTGCCGCGGGCTCGTCGCTCATGAGGTGGATCATCCACCGCGGCTTCCCGCCGGCCTCGCCCGCGCGGAACAGCGCGTAGCGCCGCGGCCCGCCGAGGCCGCCGCCCGGACGACCGGTGAGCCGCACGATCACCTCGTCGTCACGCCACTTCTCGAGCTCGTAGGTGCCGGAGTCCCAGATCTCGACGTTGCCTGCCCCGTACTCGCCCTTCGGGATGACCCCCTCGAAGTGCCGGTACGACATCGGGTGGTCCTCCGTGGGCACCGCGAGGTGGTTCACCTTCGGGTCGGTCGGCACACCCTTCGGCAGCGCCCAACTGACGAGCACACCGTCGTGCTCGAGGCGGAAGTCGAAGTGCAGCCGGCGCGCCTCGTGGCGCTGGATCACGAAGACGGGCTCGGCCCGTCGGGAGCCCTCCGAATCGGGATCGTCGGTGTCGGCCCTGCCGGTCGAACCCTTCGAGTCCTTCGAGACTTTCGCGCCGCCCGAGCCCTTCGAGCCCTTCGCGCCGCTCGCCGCGGGCACTGGTTCCGGGGTGCGCGCCGCGTCGCGCTTCGCCCGGTACACGGCCAGGCGATCCGACACCGCGTGCGCGTCCGATAACTCCGCCAGCTCCGCAAGCGGATCGCCCCGCCTCGCGACCCGTTCGAGCACCTCGTGGAACTCGAGCTGCCGCAGGTGGGGCGACGCGAGCTCCCGCCAGGTGCGCGGGGCGGCGACGGTGGGCGCGATCCTGCCCCTCAGCGAGTACGGTGTGACGGTGGTCTTCGCCGCATTGTTCTGGCTCCAGTCGATGAACACGCGGCCCGGGCGCAGCGCTCGCTTCATCGAGCTCGTGATGTCGTCGGGGTGGTCGGCCTCGAGCGAGCGGGCCAGTTCGCGCGCCACGGCCGACGCCTGGTCGGAGGTCTGGGTGCCGTCGAGCGCGGCGTAGAGGTGGATGCCCTTGCTGCCGCTCGTCACCGGGATCGAGGGGAGGCCCATGCCGCGCAGGATGTCGCGCACCAGGAACGCGACCCGCGCGCACTCGCGCAGCGTCACACCGTCACCCGGGTCGAGGTCGAACACGAGGCGATCCGGATTCCGGGCCTCGCCCTCCGCATCGAAGCGCCACTGCGGCACATGGATCTCGAGCGCGGCGAGCTGCGCGAGCCAGACGAGCGTCGCCTCGTCGTTCACGAGCGGGTAGTGATTGACGTGATCCTTGTGCTGGATGCGGCCCGTGCGCACCCAATCGGGGGCGGAATCGCCGATGTCCTTCTGGAAGAACACCTCGCCGCGACCGTCGTCGCCCACGCCGTCGGGCCAGCGCTTGCGCGTCGCCGGCCGGTCGCGGCAGTGCGGCAGCATCGTCGGCGCGATCGCGCCGTAGTAGCCGATCACGTCTCCCTTGGTGGTTCCGGTAGAGGGGTAGAGCACCTTGTCGAGGTTCGAGACGCGGATCCGGTGACCGCCCACCTCGACCGTCTGCTGCTTGCGATCCCTGTGTGCTGTGCGGGCCATGCTTACATGATCGTCGGCGGATCGCGCAAGCAGTAGACCTTTGACAGTCTCGCGAGTTGTACTGTACGTATGAGAGCGATCTGGAGCGGAGCGATCACCTTCGGGCTCGTCAACGTGCCCGTCAAGCTCTACAGTGCCACCGAGGACCACGACGTCGAGCTGCACCAGGTGCACGACAAGGACGGCGGGCGGATCCGGTATCAGCGGCGCTGCGAGATCTGCGGCGAGGTGGTCGAGTACGCGCACATCGACAAGGCCTACGCCGACGAGGACGACACGATCGTGCTCACGAAGGAGGAGATCGCGTCGATTCCGCAGGAGCGGGATCGCGAGATCTCGGTGGTGGAGTTCGTGCCTTCGGATCAGATCGACCCGATGCTGTTCGAGCGCAGCTACTACCTCGAGCCCACCGGCAAGACGACGAAGGCGTACGTGCTGCTGCGGCGCACGCTCGAGAAGACCGACCGCACCGCGATCGTCGAGTTCGCGCTGCGGCAGAAGACGCGGCTCGCGGCGCTGCGCGTGCGCGGGGACGTGCTGCTCTTGCAGACGCTGCTGTGGCCCGACGAGATTCGGGACGCGTCGTTTTCTGCGTTGGAGAAGCGGGTGCGGATCTCGGCGAAGGAGCTGCAGCTGTCGGCGTCGCTCGTGAAGAGCTTCTCGGGGGATTTCGACCCGGCAGCGTTCAAGGACGAGTATCAGGAGGAGCTGCGGTCGCTCATTGAGGCGAAGCGGCGCGCCGGGGAGGCGCTCGATACGGAGGAGACGTTCGGTTCTGATGCGGATTCTGGCGGCTCCGGCGGCGGCTCTGGGGATTCCGGCGATGCCGAGGTGATCGACCTCATGGCGGCGCTCAAGCAGAGCGTGCAGAAGTCGCGCGCAGCGAAGAAGAAGGGGCACGGCAAGGGAACCCGGAGCGGCGGTTCGCGGGGGCGTGCGAAGAAACGAGCGTAGCAGTGATTGCCTTCCGCGCGAATTACATGTCCTAGGGTGAGGGTGTCTTTGACGACCGCGGTCCCGGGGCGGGGTCTGCGTCAGCTGCGTGTTCTGCTCGCGCGTGGAATCGGGCCCTGCTGTCGGCGCCCTGCTAGCGTGATGCCATGACGACGATCCACGCCACGGGCACGGCCGAGACACACGTGCTCGCCGAACGCGCCACGATCACCGCGCTCGTCTCCGTGACCTCGCGCGACCGCTCCGGCAGCATCGACGCGGCGACCCGCCTGCACAACTGGCTCGTGCAGCGGGCCGAGCAGCTGCGGGCGAGCGGCGACGCGACCTGGCACTCCGCCGATCCCATCACCACCTGGAGTTACAAGAGCTACGCCGAGGGGAAGCCGAAGCAGGTCGTCTTTGAGCACCGCACCTCGAGTCGCGTGCGTGTGAAGCTGTCGAACCTGCCGCTCGTGAGCGCGCTCGTCACCGAGCTCGCCGAGGCCGGGGTGACCACCGACGTCGACTGGTCTCTCACTGAGAACACCCGCCGCGTCTACGAGCGCCGCATGCGCAAGGCCGCGGTCGAATCCGCTCGCGAGGTCGCGAACGACTACGCGGAGGCGCTGGGTCAGCGCATCGAGAGCGTTGTAAGCATCTCGGATGCGCCCGTGGGCGGGGGAGCGCCCGCGGCGTTCGCGCGGGCGGCGGCCGGCTCCGGGGCGCCCGAGGTGACCGTCGCCGAGATCACCGTGAGTGCGACCGTGAGCGGGGTGTACGAGGCGGGGTAAGGGGTGGGGCTCTGCTCGGCTATTCCCTCCCGTCCGGCTTCGCGGCGCTCTCGTCATCCTTCTCCTCGTCTGCTTTCGGCCGCTCTACACCGATCGTGACGCTGGTGGCGAGCGCGGCGACTGCGCCGACCGCGACGAGGATCGGGGCGAGCACGGCGCTCGCGGCGGTGACGGCGACGCCCGCGGTCAGCGGGATCTCGAAGATCGTCTCGCCGTTCTCCCGTTTGATGTAGAGCCTGCGAGCGTTGCCCTCCTCGATGATCTCGCGCACCTTGGCCATGAGCTCGTCGCCCTTGACCTTGAATTCTTCGTACCAGTCGCTGTTGCCGGTGTTGCCGCTGTTCTCGGTCATGAGCGTTCCCTTCTCGATGATGCGTGGTCGCAGTGTAGTGAAGGAACCACGGGATGCGCTGAGCGGCGTTCGGTCGATCGGTGGCCGGCTTCGGGGCACCGAAGTTGACCGTTGTCGAGATTGCCGGGAGCGCACCACGATCGGGCTGTACGAGGGAGTGCGGGGCGGATGAGAACGGGAAGGTGGGCTCAGTTGTTCTTGGTTCGAGTCCAGCCGTATCTCCATTAGGGGAGGGGCGACGCGCGGGGACGCTCGCTAAGCTGGGTTTCATGACCAGTGAAACCGTTCTGGCAGCGTTACGCGCGTTCATCGCAGAGCGCGACTGGGCTCAGTTCCACTCTCCAGAAAACCTGGCGAAGTCGATTGCTGTCGAAGCGGGTGAGCTTCTTGAGGAGTTCCAGTGGTCCTCAGAGTTCGATACCGAGCGAGTGCGTTTGGAACTCGCCGACGTACTGACTTACTGCTACGAGCTCGCGGATCGACTGGGCGCGGATCCCGAGTCTCTCATTCTTGAGAAGCTCGAGATTACTCGGAAGAAGTATCCCCCGGAGCTCGCTCGGGGACGGAGCACCAAGTATGACCGGCTTTGAAGTCGAAGAGGTTCCCTTCGAGGCAGAGAGCATCCGTGATTACCCTGATCCGACTGGGCGTCTGAGTAATTGGCCTGCGGTCTACGCGATCAACAACCACCGTGATATCTACATCGGTGAGACCGGGAACGCGTTGCTGCGAATGCTGCAGCATCGACGGGATCCCAAGAAGCAGCACCTCGAGGTGGCGCGTATCCTTCTCGACGATACGTTCCATAGATCTGCCTGTTATGACCTGGAATCGTTACTGATTCAGTGGTTCTACTCTGACGGCCGATACACCGTCATTAATGCCAATGACGGGCACCGTAACGAGGCGTACCCCGGACGGGCTTCTTTTCAACCTCGATTTCGTCAGATATTCAACGAGCTTCGCGACCGGGGCCTGTTCCAACAGTCCCTCGAAGACATTGAGAACAGTGACTTCTTCAAGCTTTCGCCGTTCAAGTCGCTTGTGCCAGACCAGGAGCGAGCAATACTTGAAATTCTTAAAGTCCTCTTCGACGACCTCGAGGAGGACAAATCATCCACCCTGGTGGTTTCGGGGAACCCCGGTACGGGAAAGACCGTCGTCGGAATCTCGTTGATGAAAACCCTTCGGGATATTGAAGCATCACGAGGCGTTGAGGACGCAGAACAAGGAAGCCCTATCTCGGACTTCTTCGCCAAGGGATATCCAGAGGCGCTCCAGGGACTTCGAATAGGTATGGTCGTTCCTCAGCAGTCGCTCCGCGCTTCTATTGCGAAGGTGTTCGAACGTGCTCCCGGACTCGACGCGTCGATGGTGCTTACAGCCTTCGACGTAGGCAAGTCAGTAGTGCCGTACGACGTACTCATCGTTGACGAGGCGCACCGTTTGAATCAGCGTGCTAATCAATCCTCCGGTTCGCTCAATGCTGCGTTCAGAGACATTAATTTGCGCCTTTTGGGCTCTGACTCCGTCGAATTCACGCAGCTGGACTGGATTCGTGCGCAGAGCAAGCACAGCATCCTCCTCATGGACGCAGAGCAGAGTGTCCGTCCCGCAGACCTGCCGCCGGAGGTTATTGGTGAAGTGGTCGGCGAGGCTAAGGCCAGCCACCACTTCTTCCCGTTGCT
This sequence comes from Leucobacter tenebrionis, assembly GCF_019884725.1. NCBI lineage: Bacteria > Bacillati > Actinomycetota > Actinomycetes > Micrococcales > Microbacteriaceae > Leucobacter > Leucobacter tenebrionis. The sequence goes on from NZ_CP082322.1 coordinate 3,207,261, forward strand.
GACGCAGATGCGGGTAAAGGCGGAGGCGGATTACGTCGGGTTCGTGCGGAAGCTGTTGAACGGAGGCGCGGCACAACTACCGGACCTGGGTGACTATGAATTCGGGATGTTCGACGAGATCAGCGAGATGGAAACGATGATCCGCGAACGGGATCACGAGTTTGGGCTCGCGAGGCTAGCCGCAGGGTACGCCTGGAAATGGAAGTCCGACCCGAAGAAGAAGGGCATGAAAAAGATCCCGCTTGCGGAGCGACCCTACGATATCGAGATTGAAGGCCATCGTTGGCGTTGGAACTCCGCCGATACAGACTGGATTAACTCCAAGCATGCCCTCGACGAAGTCGGATCGATTCACACCGTGCAGGGGTATGACCTTAACTATGCGGGAGTCATCATCGGGCGGGATCTCCGTTTTGACACCGAAAGCGGCGAGATTCGCTTCGATCGTTCCCACTACTTCGATAAGAAGGGGCGCGAGAATAACCGCCAACGTAAGCGCATTTACACCGACGCGGACATTGAGCGCTACGTGAAGAACATCTACGCGGTGCTACTCACTCGCGGTATCCGCGGCACTTTCGTGTACGTGTGTGACGAGGCTCTTCGCGAACATTTGCGAGGAGTCATTCCGGTCTTGTCCTAGCGACGGAAGACGTCCTTTCTGCGCCGGTAGCCGTCGGGCCGATATGAGAAACCCGCACTCGCCCACTTCATCTGATGAATGGTAGTTTGGGTGGTCGGGGAACCAACCCGACGATCCAGAGTGCAAGGGGCGCCCGATGGCGAAACGCGGTATCCAGGGCGTGATGATGCGCGCCACGCAGGCACGTGACCATACCGTGACCGTCCTCTCGAAGGAGGAGATCACGCCGAACTTCATCCGCGTGCACCTGCACTCCGACACCCTCTTCGAAGACGCCGAGCTCGCGCCCACCGCTTGGTTGCGCGGATGGTTCCCCGACCACGAGGGCAAAGAGACCGAGCACCAGCGCGGCTACACCATCAGCTCCGGCGACGCCGAGACCGGCCGCTTCTCGCTCGACTTCGTGCTGCACGAGCCCGCCGGCCCCGCCTCAGCCTGGGCGCAGAACTGCGAGCCCGGCGACACCCTGCAGGTGAACACCCTCGGATCCTCCAAGTTCGAGCTTCCCGAGGAGCGCCCCGCCGGCTACCTGCTCGTCGGCGACGCCGCCGCGATCCCGGGCCTCGCCGGCGTCATCTCCGCGCTGCCGCACGACGTGCCAATCGAGCTCTACCTCGAAGAGCATCACCCCGACGACCGGCTGATCCCGATCCCGAGCCATCCCCGGCTGCGCACGCATTGGACGCGGCGCACAGGCCCCCACTCGCTCGCGCAGGCGATCGAGGCGCGCGACTGGTCGAACTGGTACGTCTGGGCCACTCCCGAGAGCGCCTCGCTCAAGCAGTTGCGCTCGCGTCTGCGCGACGACTTCGGTTTTCCCCGCAGCGAGATCCACTCGCAGGCCTACTGGGTCGAGGGCAAGGCGATGGGCAAGCAGCGCGGAGAAGGTGGCGGCAGCACCGAGGTGGATTCGGCGACTCCTTCGTCGCACAGGATGACGGGAGAGACGCGCGCCGAGGAGGGTCCTGCGACGGCAAGAAGGATGGGGGAGGAAGTGCCGTCGCACGGTCTGACGGGGGAGACGCGCGCCGAGAAGGATTCTGCGGCTGCGCGCGGGATGACGGGGCAATCCATGCGCGGCAAGTGGCGCGCGTCGGCCGGCTCTCGCCTGCTCGCTCCGATGAAGCCGATCTTCGTCGTGACGGGTGTGCTGCAAGCGATTGTCACGCTGATCGAGCTGGCGCCGTTCTTCCTGCTGGTGGAGCTCTCGCGACGGCTGCTGTCGGGCAGCTCGACACCGCAGGAGCTCTGGGCGATCGGCATCTGGACGGTGGTGCTGGTCGGTCTGGGCGCGTTGCTCGGGGCGGCGCTCGTGCTCTGGCTGCACGCCGTCGACGCCCGCTTCGAGCGCGGGTTGCGCGGCCGTCTACTCGCGAAGCTTTCGCGACTGCCGCTCGGTTGGTTCAGCGCCCGCGGCTCGGCGCAGGTGAAGCAGGTGGTGCAGGACGACACGCTCGCGCTGCACTACCTTGTGACGCACGCGGTCGGCGATGCGATAGCGGCGGTGGTCGCACCCGTCGCGGTGCTGGTGTACCTGTTCGTGGTCGATTGGCGCATGGCGCTGCTCATGTTCGTGCCGGTGGTGGTGTACGCGTTCACGATGTACCTGATGATCCTGCGCTCGTACGACACGACGCCGAAGGCGTTGAAGTGGGCCGAACGCATGCAGACCGAGGCGGGCGCCTACCTGGAGGGGCAGCCGGTGGTGCGGGTCTTCGGGGGTGCGGCGGCATCGACGTTCCGCGCGCGGCTGGGCGAGTACATCGAGTTCCTCGACGGCTGGCAGCGTCCCTTCACCGGGCTCAAGACGTTCATGGATCTCGCCACGCGCCCGTCGACGTTCCTGCTGCTCATTTGCGTGTTCGGCACGCTCTGGGTGACGAGCGGCTCGATGGATCCTCTCGACCTGCTGCCGTTCCTGCTGCTCGGCACGACGTTCGGGTCGCGCCTGCTCGGGATCGGTTACGGTCTGTCCGGCTTGCGCGACGGGCTGCTCGCGGCTCGGCGAGTGCAGAACGTGCTGGAAGAACAGGAACTCGCGGCCCCGGGCGCGGGCGACGGAGGCTCCGGATCGGCGCGGCCGCGCGGCGAGGTGCGCTTTGAAGGCGTGGGCTTCGCGTATCGGCCCGGCGCGCCGGTGCTCGAGGGCGTTTCCCTGACGCTGGAGCCCGGCACGGTGACGGCTCTCGTCGGGCCGTCGGGATCGGGCAAGTCCACGCTCGCCGCGCTGCTCGCCCGCTTCCACGACGTGGAGGAGGGGGCGATTCGGATCGATGGCACCGACATCCGTCAGCTCGACGCCGACGCTCTTTACTCCCGCGTCGGATTCGTCTTCCAGGAGACGCAGCTTGTGCAGGGCACGGTGCGCGAGAACATCGCGCTCGCGGTGCCCGACGCGAGCGACGAGCGGGTGGAGACGGCTGCTCGCGCAGCCAACATCCACGATCGCATCTTGCGCATGCCACAGGGCTACGAGACGCGGCTCGGTCCCGACGCCGCCCTTTCGGGTGGTGAGCGCCAGCGGCTCACGATCGCCCGAGCGATCCTCGCAGACACCCCGGTGCTCGTGCTCGATGAGGCGACCGCCTTCGCCGATCCCGAATCGGAGTTCCTCGTGCAGCAGGCCCTCGGCCGCCTCACTCGAGACCGCACGGTGCTCGTGATCGCGCACCGGCTGCACACCATTGCCGACGTCGACCGCATTGTGGTGCTCGATCACGGGCGCGTCGTCGAGGTTGGAGCTCACTCCGAACTGCTGGGGTATGACGGACGATATCGGCAGCTCTGGGAAGCCGGGCAGAACGCAGCGGCGCGCGGCGGTGCTGATCCGGAGCCTACCTTCACCATCACGACCGAGCAGGAGGCCGCCCGATGATCCGCGCCGTTCTCGCGCTGTTGCCCCCGCGCAGCAGTGGCCGCATCGCGACCCACCTCGCGCTCACCCTGTTGAGCGTCGTGCTACGCGCGCTCAGCGCGGTGCTGCTCGTGCCACTCGTCGCGGCGCTGTTCAGCTCGCAGCCGGCCGAGGCGTGGCCCTGGACCGGCTGGCTCGTCGCCGCGGTTGTCGGCGGATGGGCGGTCGACTGGCTGGTCGCCCGCATCGCATTCGGACTCGGCTTCGAGGTGCTGCAGCGCGGCCAGCGTGACCTTGCAGAGCAGGTGAACCGCATTCGGCTTACCTGGTTCGACGGCGAGAACACCGCGACCGCGCGTCAGTCGATCGCGGCGATCGGCCCCGAGCTCGTGGGCCTCTTCGTGTACCTGGCGACCCCGATGCTCGCCGCGATCCTGCTGCCCGTCGCGATCGCCATCGCGCTCATGCCGATCTCGCTGCTTCTCGGGCTCGCGGCGCTCGCCGGCGTGCCCGTGCTGCTCGGCGCCTTCTGGCTGGCGGGCCGCCTGAGCCGCGCCGCGGACCGCGCCGCCGACGAGGCGAACACCGCCCTCACCGAGCGCGTGCTCGAGTTCGCGCGCACCCAACAGGCGCTGCGCTCGGCGCGTCGCGTCGGGCCCGAGCGCAGCCACGTGGGGGCCGCGCTCGACGCACAACACGGAGCCACCATGCGGCTGCTCGCGATGCAGGTGCCCGGGCAGCTCGTCTTCAGCCTTGCGAGCCAGCTCGCGTTGATGCTGCTGGCGGGCGTCACGGTCTGGCTGTCGGTGCGCGGCACGATCGGCGCCCCCGAGGCCGTCGCCCTGATCGCGGTCATCGCCCGGTACCTCGAGCCGTTCACGGCGCTCGCGGGCATCGCCGCGGGCATGGAGGGCAGCCTCGCTATGCTGCGCCGGGTGCGCACGGTGCTCGACGCCCCGACCGTGCCGGCGGGGACGACCACCGTGGCGGCGGGCGGGATCGCGCCCCCGCGCATCGAGCTGCGCGGGGTGCAGTTCTCCTACGGGGAGGGGGCAGCACCGGTGCTCGACGGCCTCAATCTAGTATTCGAACCCGGTAGTACTACCGCGATCGTGGGACCGTCCGGATCAGGCAAGAGCACGATCCTCACCCTCATCGCCGGCCTGCACCAGCCCGACTCCGGGACCGTCGAGATCGCCGGGATCGATGCCGCGCAGCTCGACGCGGACGCGCGGCGCGCGCTCTCGACCTTTGTCTTCCAGCAGCCCTACCTCTTCGACACGAGCGTGCGCGAGAACCTGCTGGTCGGCGACCCGGGCGCCGATGAAGAGCGCGTCGCGATCGCCGCCGCACTCGCGCGCGTCGACGGAATCGTGGACCGCCTGCCCGACAGTTGGGACAGCCGGGTGGGCGAGGCGGGCTCTGCCCTCTCGGGCGGTGAGCGCCAGCGCGTTTCGATCGCACGCGCGTTGCTGAAACCCGCTCCCGTGTTGCTCGTCGACGAGGCGACGAGCGCGCTCGACACTGAGAACGAAGCCGCCGTGGCTGCGGCGCTCAGCGGCGATCCGATCCCGCGCACGCGCGTGATCGTGGCACACCGACTAAGCAGCATCCGCGCCGCCGACTGCATCGTGTTCATCGACGACGGTCGCGTGGTCGAGCAGGGCTCCTACGAAGAGCTGCTCAGAGCGGGCGGGCGCTTCGCCGAGTTCCACGCGCAGCAACACGCCGCCACAGGGTGGCGCATCGAGAGCTGAGCCCGGTTAGGTTGCGGAATCGGCGGCCTGCGCCGTCGCTTGCCCGGCGACCTACTCGGCCGCGGCACCCCGCAACCGCTCGATCTCGGCGCCGACATTCTCCCGGGCCCGCTGCTCCCAGAGCTGCTGCGCCGTGCCCGTGCGGTAGATCGCGGGCTGGTCAAGGTAGGCACTGAGAATGCGGGATCGCCCTGACGCGAAGTCGGGCTCCGGCACGTGCGCGTACTCGAGTCGCACGGCCTCCGTGTATTGCTGGTAGCGGTGCGGCGAGGCGGCGAAGATCGAGAGGTCCGCATCGAGCAGGTGGGCGAGCGGCGGCGCCGGATCCCGAACCTCCCGCGCCGGCGTCGTCGCAACGATGAACTCACCCACCTGTCTCACCAGCGCCGGATCGAGCCCGAGCGCCGCGAGCGAGCCCGTCGCGAGGTGAGCCGAGGCGAACTCGTCGCCACCCGCCTCAGCGCCGGTCGCACCCGTGTAGACCGCGTCGTGGAACCAAGCCGCGAGCAACGTCACGGGGGAGACCCGCTCGCCGCGCACGGCAAGGTGGTCGAGCGCGAGCAGCACGTCCTCGAGGTGACGCTCGTCGTGGTAGCTGCGGTGCGGCTCGTTCCAGCGGGTAACGAGGTTCTCGCCGAGTCGCAGCCAATCTTCTGCAGAGACCCGCGATGAGTCCGCACTGATCAGCGCGCCGAGGCCCGCCCACTCCGCGATCAGAAACTGACGCCGACGCACCGGCGTGACGACCGGGCGCTCCGCCTGCCGCACCCGCAGCCCCGAACCGAGCAGCGCGTGCACCACGTCCTTGCCGCTCACGGGGCGAGCACCGAGCGCGATCGCCCGCTCGTACAGCGACGCGGCGACGTCGTAGTGATCGAGGTCGAAGCCGCGTCGGGGCACCCCGAGCCGCCGCGCGAAGGCGTGGAGCTCGTCGTATCCGGAATCGGAGATGAGGTGGCTCCAGAGGGTGCCGTGCGCCGGCCACGCGGGCGGGTCGATGAGGATCGCCATCTCTTCAGGGTAGTCCGCGGCTCTGCGAGCCTGCCCGTGGGAAACGGGTCTAGTGCGCCCCGGCAACGAAATCGAAGGAGAACGTTGCGTCCTGCGCAGCCGAAATGACTCCTGTTGCCCCTTGCTGGCACAGGATGGGGCGGCATGAGTCATCTCGATTGAGGAGAGGCTCGAGGAGGGGCATCTCGCTCGAAGGAGCGCGCCACTACGCCTTGCTCGCCCACTCCTCGGCCGGCATGAAGTCCGCGGCGGTCGCGCGGCTCGGGTCGGACTTCTCGCATTCCCGGTTCGAGCAGTGCGTCACGTGATCCACGACGGTCTCGTCGTCGCCCGGCAGCGTGTTGCCGTCGGGGGAGATGGTCATCGCCTCAGCGCCGCACTTCGCGCACACGTACCGAGTCATGAGGTGCTCCCTTCGTCCTGGCCCGCGGACGAACCGGGCCCGGAGGCATGCCCCTGGCCCGCTGACGAGCCTGCAGCCGATCCGGGCTCCGGTCCAGAGGCCGATCCTGCTGACGAGCCGGGCCCGGAGGAAGCCCCCGTCCCGCCCCCAGACGCGCCCTCCATCCCGGGCGGGTCCTGCGCGATCTCCCGCAGCACGGCGAGCGCTTCGGCGAAAGATCCCGCGTCTCCGTGGCCGCTGACGACGAACGCGCCGTCGGCCCTCAGGTCCCGCTGCACGAGGCTCACGCCCAGCTCCGGGAACCACCACGAATGCGCGCCCTCGGGCTCCACCTCGACGACGGTGCTCTCGAGCAGAAAGCGCGTTGCGCTCTCCGTCTCCGCGGGCAGTTGTTCAGGGGATACGAGTTCGATCAGGTCATCCATGTCCCCACGCTACGCAGCGCTCCCCCCGCAGAACCACCCCCTGGACAAAGCGGCTATGAGGCGCAAGGGAAGGCGCTCACCGCTCCAGGAAGTCGAGCAGCGCCTGGTTCCATTCGGCGGCGTGGCTCACGTTGGCGCCGTGCGGGGCGCCCCGGAGCACGACGAGTTCGCTGCTCGGGATCGCCGCGTGCGTGCGCGCCCCGGAGCCTTCGAAGGGAACCGTCGCGTCCCCGTCGCCGTGCAGCACGAGCGTGGGCACGGTGACGCTCGCCAGATCGTCTCGGAAATCAGTGGTCGCGAACGCCGCCATGCACGCGAGCGCCGCCGCCTTGCTCGACTGCTTGGCGATCTCGAATGCGCGCAGGCGCTGCTCGTCGCCGACCTGCAGCACCCCGTCGACCGAGAAGAACTCGGTGATGAACTGGTCGTAGAACCGATCCTCGTTCGCGGTGAGCTCGGCGGTCATCTTCGCCGCCTGCGCCTTCTCGAGCGGGCCGTCGGGGTTGTCGCCGGTCTTGAGCAGGTACGGCGGCACCGCGGATGCGAAGACGGCGCTGCGGATCCGGTCGGTTCCGTACCTCGCGAAGTAGCGGGCGACCTCGCCGCCGCCCATGGAGAAGCCGACGAGGGTGACGTCGTGCAGGTCGAGCTCCACCAGCAGCGTCCGCAGATCCTCGGTCAGGGCGTCGTAGGTGTAGCCGGTCAGCGGCTTGTCGCTGCGGCCGAACCCGCGGCGGTCGTAGGTGATCGCGCGGTACCCGGCCTCGGTGAGCGCGGGGATCTGCAGAGCGAAGGAGTCGCCCGAGAGCGGCCAGCCGTGGATCAGTACGACGGGGCGTCCGCTCCCTCCGGCGTCGTCCACGTGCAGTTTCGTGTCCTTGAACAGTCCGTGATGCGCGGTGACCTCGGTCATCGTGTCGCCTTCCTTTCGTGTCGTCCGTTTCCACGCTAGGGAGCGGGCGAGGGATCCGCAGGGGGTTGCATTCTCCGGGCGATCGTGCGGGTCGAGTTCGCCGCGCGCATCAGGCGGCCGTCGCCGTAGATCACGCCGCCCCGCAGGCGCAGCAGGATCGCCGCCCAGGCGGCCACCCCGCGCTCGCACACCCACGGCACCGCCCACAGGGTGCTCGAAGGTGGGAAGACGGCGGACCCACCGGCCCGACGGCGACCGCGCTCGGCCAGCAGCAGTACGAGCCCCGTCAGCGCCGCCAGGCGCAGGGGCCGCCGCGCCGCCCAGATCCCGAGCGGCAGGATCGCGGCCTCGCCTACGAGCCGCCCGGGCTGCGCCCAGCTGTCGTAGGCCTGGCGCACGCGCTGGGAGAGGAAATGGCGCGTCGACGGCGGGCGACGTGCCACGTAGATGTCGGGGCGATCCTGAATCGTGCCGCCCGCGGCGCGCACCGTGCGCTCCATCTCCAGATTCTCGAAGAGCACGTCGGGGTCATACCCGCCGGCCGCGCGCAGCAGGGCTCTGCGCACGCCGTAGGTGCCGGGGTAGTCGGATTCCACGGCGCGATTCAGCAGCGTGCGCCCGGTGTCCCACCGAGCGTGCCAGGGGCGAGGATCGAAGAAGTTCTGCGGCCTCACGAGGTCGGCGCGCTGCAGCGCCGCGACGACCGAAGCCAGCGACTCGCGGTCGTAGCGCACGTCGTCGTCGGCGAGGATCACGGCCTCGTGCCTCGCGGCCTCGAGCCCCGTGAGCACCCCGCGCACCTTGCCGTTCTTCCCCCTCGCCACAGCGACGGGCAGGTGCCGCACGAGCGGCGCCGAGGTCGCCCACTCCCGTGCGTGCGCCGCGAAGAGCGCTGGATCCGAGCCGTCGACAACGGTGACGTCGATCCAGTCGCTGAGTTCGCGCAGGTACGCGGTCAGCTCGTCGAGTCCGGCATCGTCGCTCCAGCGGAGCGGCAGCACGTACTCGGCCTGTTCCCGCCCCGCCATCAGTCGTCCGTCCGGAAGCCCGCGGGCTTGTGCGTGCCGTCGCAGAACGGCTTGATGCTCGACAGGCCGCAGCGGCAGAGCGCGACCGTGCGCCGCTTGCGCGGGATAGGCTCGCCCTCCGTGTCGAGCAGCTCGAACTCGCCCCGCACGAGCAACGGGCCGTCGGGGCAGGCCGTGATCCGGGCGCGATCTTCCTCGCTCATCGTGCGCCCACCGGCAGCAGCGAGGACTCGTCTCGCGACCAGCTGTCGAGCATGTGCCCCGCGACCTCACCGTCGACGACGAGGCACGCGGCCGCACCGAACATGATGTCGGGCAGCAGCTCGGGCCGGTCCTCGGCGAGCGCACCCGCGAGGTCGCGCCCGGCGATCTGCTCATGCACCGCGTCGGCCTCGACGTGCTCGTCGAAGTAGTCGGTGACCTCGTCGCCGAAGCCGAGGCGCCTGAAGCCGTCTCCGTACAGCTTGTTCGGGATCGACGAGGTCATCTCGAAGGCGGCGAGGTGCCCCACGATCGCGCCGATGAGCCGGCGGTTGAGGCCGAACATCGACATCATGTTCTGCGACGCGAGCGTGATCGCCGGCACCCGGTCGAGGTAGGCGGCGTAGGTATCATCGAGCCCCGCGGCGCGCATGCTGGTGGCGAAGATCTCGGCGTGCACGCGCTCGGGCCGTCCGCCGCCGTACTCGTCGGACTGGATCTCGACGAGCGCGGCCTTCGGGCGCCCGCGCAGGCGGGGGATGGCCCAGGAGTGCGGGTCGGCCTCGCGCAGCGTGTAGATGGAGCGCTGGATCAGGAACTCCCTCGACTGCGCGAGCGTGGCGCGCTTCGCGAAGTACTTCGCCAGGCTGGGGCCCGTGTCTGCGCCGGTCAGCTCGAAGAGCGTCTTCGCGACGGCGTCGGCGCGGGGCTCGGGCAGCTCGGGCACCGGGATGCGTTCGCGCAGCTCCCGCTCGAATGCCGCCTCGAGCACGCGGCGGGCCTCGATGAGCTCGGTGTCCCACTCGAGGTCGGGGGAGAACCGCCCGATCGAGCCGTACGAGGAGGCGTAGAGGAAGAAGAGCGCGAGCTGCACGTCGTCGTCGGTCCTGATCTCGGACGCGCGCTCGAGCGCCTCCCGCGCGGCGGCGACAAGGCTCGCGGAACCGGTGCCGCCCGTTCCGTCACCGGAATCGGTGCCGTCGAGGCCGCTCGAACCGCTGAGGCGCAGCAGCACGGCGGCGCTGAGCGGGCCGCGCGAGACGAGGTGGGCGGGGGAGGAGAGCTCGGTCGGGGAGATAGTGGAGATCGTCAAAGTCATGTCCGTTCGTTCGTATCTCCAGAGTGGCCGCTCTGCTCCACGGTGCCCAGGCCTTGCCCGGGAGTCGCCGATCCGCTATAGCGCAGATGCGTCGGCCCCGCTACGAGAGCGGGGCCGACGCATCCGGTGTCTAGTAGTGCGCGGGCGGGTCGCTGCCCGGGAACGACTCCTCGCCCCACTCGTCGACGAGCTCGTCCTCGTGGTCGGGCGACACGTTCGAGGTGCCGGGCTTCTCGGCCACGTCGTCGGGTCGTTCGGTGTCGGGGCCGGGCTCCGACCCGGAGCCCGCTTCCGGGTCGCGCGGGGCTGATGCGGTGGGATCGGCGCCTGCCTCCGCTCCGGCGCCGGTGCGCGCCTCGGGATCAGTGGTGAGATCGGGATCGTTCGTGTTCATCGTGGTACCTGCTTTCGTGTGTTCGGATCCGAAGGTCTGGCGATCCTCGTGGAATGCGCGTTCGCGGGCGTACTCGTGCACCTCGCCGAAGAGGTCGGCCTGCGCGAGCGCCTGCTCGGCCAGATCGGCGAAGAGCTGCGGGTCGAGCTCCAGCTCGCCCGCGAGCTCGCGCAGCGTCTGCCAGACGCCCAGCTTGCCGATCACCGCGCTGCGCATCAGCTCGGCTTCGAGCACGAGCGTGAGGGGCGAGCGGGTGGTCAGCCTGCCGTTGCCCTTGAGCCTGCCGAGGTGCTCGCCGGCCCAGGCGACGGCCTGCCGGTAGCCGCGGCGGCGCAGGCCGAGGTCGTCGATGAGCTGCTGCAGGAAGGCGCGCTCGAGGCGGATCTCCTCGGCGACCTCCGAGAGCCGGGCGAAGACCGGGGTATCGATCGCCGAGGCCGCCATCCGCTCGATGCGCTCGGCGCCCGCGGTCGCGCCGGTGAGGTGGTCGGAGAGGTAGAGACCGAGCAGGTCCTCGGAGATGCGATCCGGGATCGCGCGAGCGGGCGCGGGGGTGGGAGAGGGCGTGGAAGTGGGAGCTGGCGTGGGATCGGGATCAGAGCCGGCTGTGGGATCGGGATCCGCCGCCGCATCCGCGTGCGCCCCGCTCGCGACCCGTTCTCTGCTCGCGGGGAGCCTCGTATCCTCGGGGTCGCGCGGCCGCAGCGGGATCGAGCCTGCGCCCCGGCCCTCGGCCATGCCCTGCAGCAGGCCGCGCAGCGCCTCGGCCGCGGTGTGGTGCGGCTGCCAGTCGAGCTCGGCCTTGGCGCGGGTGTTGTCCATGACGGGCACGGCCATCGCCATGTCGATCCATCCCTCGTCGGCCGCGATGAGCCCGGTCTTGTGGCCCCCGAACAGGAAGGCCCGCACGAGCCGCGGCGGCAACTCGACGTAGCGACCGTGGTCGAGGATGTCGGCGAGATCCTGCGGGCCGAGCATGTCGTCGGCGCAGATGTTGAACGCGCCCCCGACGCCCTGCACGACCGCCGCGACGTAGGCCCGCGCCAGGTCGTCGGCGTGCACGGCCTGCACCCCTCGCAGCCCGCGCGGCAGCGGGAGGGCCGGCGGTTTGGCGCTGTCGAGCAGCTGAGTGGGCATCCACCCGCCCAGGAAGTAGCGCTGAATCTCAGAGGCCGCATCGGCCTGGAAGACGAGCGCGGGCCGCAGCCGGGTGACGGTCACCTCGGGGTGCGCGGCGGCGAACTCGTCGAGCACGCGCTCCTGCGCGGCCTTGTCGACGCTGTAATGCGAGGTGCGCACCCCCTTCACCGGCCAGCTCTCGTCACGTCGCTCGAGTGCGGGGTCGCGATCCGGATCCGGCGAGTAGGCCCCGACCGACGACGCGACCACGAGCTGCCGCACCCCGGCCGCGGCGGCCGCGCGCGCGACGCGCTCGGTGCCGTCGACGTTGACGCGGCGCAGCAGATCGCGCTGGGAATTGGGCTGGATGAGCCACGCCAGGTGGATCACCGCGTCGGCACCCGCGAAGGCCTCCTCGAGCTCGCGCTCGGCCTCCTCCGCGGAGGTGGCGGCCGCGATGTCGATCGAGGCCCACTCGCAGCCGGAGTAGGGGGCGAGCTCGGTATCGGGCATGCGCCTGGCGATGCCGAGCACCGAGGTCACCTCGGGAGCGCCGGCGAGGGCTTTCAGCGCGGCGGTGCCGGTGTTACCGGTCGCGCCGACGACGGCTACGCGCATGTGGGGCCTCCCTGGGAGTCGGGGTCGGATCGGGGCATCACGGCGACGGGGTGCCGCCGTTGACGTTGAGGGTCTCGCCGATCACGTAGCTCGACTCGGGCGAGGTGAGGAACACGTAGGCGGGCGCGAGCTCGGTCGGCTGACCGGCGCGGCCGAGCGGCGTATCCTTGCCGAACTCGGGCAGGGCCTCCTTGGGCTGCCCGTCGGAGACCTGCAGGGGAGTCCAGATCGGGCCCGGCGCCACGGCGTTCACGCGGATGCCCTTCGGGGCGAGCGCCTGCGCGAGGCCCTTCGAGAAGTTGTTGATCGCGGCCTTGGTCGAGGCGTAGTCGAGCAGGTGCGTCGAGGGCTTGTAGGCCTGGATCGAGGTGGTGTTGACGATGGTCGACCCCGCTGGCATGTGCTTCACGGCGGCCCGCGCGATGCGGTACATCGCGTGGATGTTGGTCTCGTAGGTGTTCGTCCACTGCTCGTCGCTCAGATCGGCGATGTCCTCGACGGCGATCTGCCGACCCGCGTTGTTGACGAGCGCGTCGAGGCCGCCGAGCTGCTCGACCGCCTGCTCGACGAGCTGCTCGCAGAACTCGCGGTCGGAGATGTCGCCCGGCAGCAGGATCGCGCGCTGCCCGCTCTGCTCGATGATCTCCTTGATCTCCTCCGCGTCGGGATCCTCGGAGGGCAGGTAGGAGAGCGCGACGTCCGCGCCCTCGCGGGCGAAGGCGATCGCGACCGCCGCGCCGATCCCCGAGTCGGCCCCCGTGATGAGGGCCTTGCGGCCCATGAGCCGTCCGGTGCCGCGGTAGCTGTGCTGCCCGCGATCGGTCTGCGGGATCAGCTTCTGGTCGAGACCGGGCTCGGGCTGGTGCTGCTCGGGCGGGGAGATACTGGGGAACCGGGTCACCGGGTTCTGGAACGTCAGCTGGTCGGTGTTCGAGTGCTCGGACACGGGGCCTCCTTCGGTCGGTGCGGATGGGTGGTCTGGTGGATTCGGGCGGGGACGGTGTTCGTTCGGTGCGCGGTCGGGATCGCGCGACGGCGTCAGAGCCGAGGATCCAGCACGACCTTGATGCAGCCGTCGGTCTTCTTCTGGAACATCTCGTAGGCGTCGGGCGCGTCGTCGAGCGGCAGCCGGTGCGTGACGAGGTCTTCGGTGCCGAGGGGATCGTCGGGATCCTCGACGAGGGGCAGCAGATCCTCGACCCACGCCTTCACGTTGCACTGCCCCATGCGCAGCTGGATCTGCTTGTCGAACAGCGTGAGCATGGGCATCGGGCTCGCCTGCCCGCCGTAGACGCCGCTCAGCGAGACCGTGCCGCCGCGGCGCACGAGATCGATGGCGCCGTGCAGCGCCGCCACGCGGTCAACGCCTCCGGTCTCCATGAGCTTGCGGCCGACCGGATCGGGCAGCAGCCCCACGGTCTGCTGCGCGAGCTTCGCGGCGGGGGATCCGTGCGCTTCCATCCCCACCGCGTCGATCACGGCGTCGGGGCCGCGGCCCGCCGTGAGATCCCGGATCCGCTCGTTCACGTCGTCGGTGAGGTCGAAGGTCTGCACGCCGTAGCGCTCCGCGAGCGCGCGGCGCTCGGGCACGGGATCGATCGCGGTGACCTGCGCTCCGAGGTGCACGCCGATGCGAGCGGCGAACTGACCGACCGGCCCGAGGCCGTACACGGTGAGCGTGTCTCCCGGTCCGATGCCCGCGTACTGCACGCCCTGCCACGCCGTCGGCAGGATGTCGCTCAGGAAGAGGTAGCGGTGATCGGGCAGGTCGGGGCCGACGCGGATCGGGTTGAACCCCGCGAAGGGCACGCGCAGGTACTCGGCCTGGCCTCCCGGCACGGATCCGTAGAGGCGGGAATACCCGTAGAGCGCCGCACCCGAGCCGTACTCCCGCACCTGCGTGCGCTCGCACTGCGTAGTGAGGCCGCGCCCGCACATCCAGCACGATCCGCACGAGATGGTGAAGGGCACCACGACGCGATCCCCGACGGTGAGGCCCGCATCGGGGCCGGCCTCGATCACCCGGCCCATGGGTTCGTGCCCGATGATGTCGCCCGCGTTCATGAACGGCCCCAGCACCTCGTAGAGGTGCAAGTCGGAGCCGCAGATCGCGGTGGAGGTGACCTCGATGATCACGTCATCGGGCTCGCGCAGCGCGGGATCGGGCACGGTCTCGACGCTGACCTTGCGCTTGCCTTGCCAGGTGAGGGCTCGCATGCCTGCTCCCTTCGCCGCGGTGGGTGATGTCTCGCGCTCAATGCTTCCGGCGTCGGAAGGCGGCGACAAGGGCCTGGAAATCACAGGCCGCTTGCCGTAAGGTCTGCGCGCGGATCAGCGCGTGCGTCGCCGCAGCACCTCCGCCGGGTGCTCATCGAACTCGGCGCGGTACGCGACCGTGAAGCGCGACACGTTCGAGAACCCCCAGCGCTGCGCGATCGCGGCGAGTGTGTCACCGGGCGTTGCGGTGACGAGATCGGTGCGGGCGCCGGCGAGGCGCGCTCGCCGCAGGCACTCGCGCGGCGTCATCCCGAGTGCGCGCTTGAAGGCGTACTGCAGGCCGCGCGTCGAGATGCGCGCCGCGACCGCGACGTCGTCGACCGTGATGGGGAGGTGGGCGTTCGCGTCGATGTACGAGAGCGCGAGGCGCACGGTCTTCGGCGCCGCGACGGTCTGGTGCGACCGCCGCATCGTATCCGAGAAGGTCGTCGAGAACGTCGCGAGCGCCGTCCACAGCGCATGCTGCTCGAGGCTCGCGATCAAGAGGGGCGAGGCGTGCCCCGCGTGCCCGGCGAGCATGAGCGATGAGGCGAGGTATTCGAACGCGCGATCCCACTGCAGTGCTGCCGCCGCGTCGACGGCCTGCGGATCCTTCACCCGCACGCGCAGCGTGTCGTCGCCCGAGATCTGCCGCGCGAGGCGTTCGACGCGCGCCCGGTCGAACACGAGCGCGCGCACGTTCGCGCGGTCCTCCCAGTGCGCCCGCACGGTCTCACCGGCCGACGCCCACGGCAGATCGGAGCGCAGCGCGCGCCTCGCGCTCACGGATCCGCCGCTGCTCGTGGTGACGCGGCAGGTGAAGAGCTGATCCTCCGGCTCGATCATCGAGCGCACGTCGGCCGCCAGATCGTACTCGATCACGGAGAAGCCGGGCGTCGACACCGAGAACCAGTCGAGCTCGCAGCGGGTCTCGTCGACCTGCAGCAGCTCGGACGAGGGCGCGAATCGCCGCCAGATCTCGGCTACCTCGGCCGCTTCCGTCGAGCGGAACTGCAGGGTCTCGGGGGCGCGCTGAATCTGCGGGGAATCTGACACGTCTCGGCCTTCAGGGTCGGGCACGCCGGTGCGTGCGCCATGAAGCCTAGCGCGAGTGGCGGCCTTCGACAGAACACGAACAGTTTGTGCGCGATCTGTCAGCGCTGCGCGTTTCATGCCGCGCCTTCCGTGAGCGGGCGCCGAGGCTGCCACGATGGGCGCATGGGGTATCTGGTGCACGGGGGTAACACCTATGAGTTCGAGGATCGGGTGCTCGCCCACCTCAAGACGGTCATCGGTCAGAAGCTGCGCAAGCAGGAGTGCTTCTTCTTGAGCTGGTCGAAGAGCGCCGAGTCGGGCAGCGGCCGCGTGTCGGTGTGGCTGTCCCCGCACATCGCGATCGCGTTCAGGTTCTCGGGTAGCCGCCCTCCGCAGCTCAACCCGACGTGGCTCAGGGCGCTGACCTCGCTCTCGCATACGCCGCGCGGCCTCGTCGTCATTTCCGAGGAGGAGGCCGAGGCCTACGCGAAGAAGGAGCAGGCCGGGGCTTAGGTGCCTGCCCTGCGTGCCGGGCTACTGCTGCAGGCGGGGATCCTCGGTCGGGTCGGCGTACATGATCGGGCAGCCGCTGCTCGTCGCGTCGGGAACCAGCTCATAGTGCCACGGCTCGTTCGCGTAGGTCTGGCAGAGCCCATAGCTCGCGCCGTAGGCGGAGAGCCAGGCCGGAGCGTCCGCGCCGTCGATGTCTACGGCATCGCCGGAGACGTGAGCCGAGGTCTGCGGGCTCGCGACCCAGCGCGAGGCCTCCTCGAGCGAGCCGTACTGCGAGACGGCGTCGCGCAGCATCTGCTCCTGCAGCTCGGCCGATCGCCAGCCGCTGTTGACGATGAACTCGATGCCCTGGCTCCGAGCATCGGCGGCCGCGGCCCGCAGCGCCTGCAGCAGCTCGGGTCGCAGGTTCGTGATGCCGTCGTAGCCGTCGTCGAACACGGTGATCCCATCGGGGAGTCGTCCGTCAGAACCGCCGGTGCGCCCCTCGGCCTCCGCGAGGCCGGGCGCCTGCTCGGGAGTGGCGGCCGGGGCCGAGTCGCCGCCGGAGGGGTCGGGATCGCGGACCCCGATCCGCTCCTGCGGCTGCGTCGACGCGGCGTCCGCGGGCGCAGACGCAGCCCCGACCTGGGAGACGATGACGCCGATCGTGGTCGCGGTGGCGAGGATGAGGCCGAGCACGGCGACCTGGATCGCTCGGTGGCCCCGGGGTGCTGAGTCGGTGCGTTGCATGCCCGCCAGTCAACCCGGGCGGGTGTTGCGAGGGCGTACGCGGTTTTCGATATGCCCGCGATATGCCGCGCCTCGTAGCATGGAGACCATGCGTGTGCTGGTGGTGGAGGACGAGCCCTATCTCGCGGAAGCCGTGCGCGACGGGCTCCGGCTCGAGGCGATCGCGGCCGACATCGCCGGCGACGGAGACACGGCACTCGAGCTGCTGAGCGTCAACGCCTACGACATCGCCGTGCTCGACCGCGACATCCCCGGCCCCTCCGGCGACGAGATCGCCCGGAGCATCGTCGCCTCGGGCAGCGGAATGCCGATCCTCATGCTCACCGCCGCCGATCGCCTCGACGACAAGGCCTCCGGCTTCGAGCTCGGCGCCGACGACTACCTCACCAAGCCCTTCGAGCTGCAGGAACTCGTGATGCGCCTGCGCGCCCTCGACCGCCGCCGCGCCCACAACCGCCCGCCCGTGCGCGAGATCGCGGGGCTGAGACTCGATCCGTTCCGCCGCGAGGTCTACCGCGACGGCCGCTACGTCGCGCTCACCCGCAAGCAGTTCGCGGTGCTCGAGGTGCTCGTGGCGGCGGACGGCGGGGTGATCAGCTCCGAGGAACTGCTCGAGAAGGCCTGGGACGAGAACGCGGATCCGTTCACCAACGCCGTGCGCATCACGGTCTCGGCGCTGCGGAAGCGCCTCGGGGAGCCGTGGCTCATCGCGACAGTGCCCGGCGTGGGGTACCGGATCGATGCCGGCGCATAGGCGGCCCGGCCTCAGTGCGCGGCTCAAACTCGCTCTCAGCTACGCGGGGTTCCTCATGCTCGCGGGAACGCTGCTGCTCGCGGTCGTGTGGATGTTCCTGCTGCGCTACGTGCCCCCGAACGCGACCTACGGTCCGGGAGGCTACTTTTTTCCGGGACGCGGCGATCTGATCCGCGCCTTCGTGCCGGCGGCGGGCTGGGCGCTCGCCTTCCTGCTGGTGTTCGGGCTCGTGGGCGGCTGGTGGCTCGCGGGGCGCATGCTCGTGCCGCTGCGCCGCATCTCCGAGGCGACCCGCCGGGCCGCCGAGGGCTCGCTCTCGTACCGCATCGACATGGACGGGCCGCGCGACGAGTTCAGGGAGCTCGCCGACAGTTTCGACGCGATGCTCGCGCAGCTCGAGGCGCACGTGGCCGAGCAACAGCGCTTCGCGGCGAACGCCTCGCACGAGCTGCGCACACCGCTGGCGGTCACGCAGACGATGATCGATGTGGCGCGCAGAGATCCCGATCACGACCACCGCGAACTGCTCGAGCGCCTGCGCGTCGTGAACTCGCGCGCGATCGACCTCACCGAGGCGCTGCTGCTGCTCAGCCGCGCCGACCGCCGCTCGTTCGCGCGCGAGACCGTCGACCTCTCGCTCATCGCCGAGGAGGCCGCCGAGACGCTGCTGCCGCTCGCCGAGAAGCACGGCGTCGAGATCGAGGTGAGCGGGGAGGCGGCCCTCACCGAGGGCTCGTACGCGCTGCTGCTGCAGACGACCGTCAACCTGCTGCACAACGCCGTCGTGCACAATCTCGCCGAGGGCGGCCTCGTGCGCCTCGTCACCGATGCGGGGCCCGGGTGCGCGACGCTGACCGTCGAGAACACGGGGGAGCGGCTCAGCCCGCAGCTGGTCGCGACGCTCACCGAGCCCTTCAGACGCGGCAGCGAGCGGATCCGCAGCGATCACGCGGGCGTCGGGCTGGGCCTCGCCATCGTCAAGAGCATCGTGCGCGCGCACGACGGCGAGCTCGCGCTGGCGGCCCGACCGGAGGGTGGCCTGCGCGTCGCGGTGCGGCTCCCCGCCGCGCGGAGGTGACCGCGCCCTGAGCCTGCTGAAGGGAACTCCGCACTCCAGCTCTTCCTTCGGATCGATCCGGGCTCCTGCCGTCGAGACCGCCCCTCACCGTGAGCGCCAGAGGCAGTGTCGACGGCGGGAGACGGTCTCGATGCCTCAGCGGAGGGGAGACGTCGCGAACGCCGCGCAGGCGACGGTCGCGACGAGCGTGCAGGCGAGGGCCCACCGCGTGATCACCGCGGACGAGCGGCTTCCCAACGCGCGCCGCGCGAGGGCGAGCAGCGCGAGTCCCGCGAGACCTCCGGCCGTGTTGACGATCACGTCGGTGGTGTCGGCGCTGCCGACCGCGAGCGCGTACTGCGCTGCTTCGAGAGCGGTGCTTGTCGCGGCGCCCGCGACTGCGACCCTCGACCAGGCTCCGCGGGGCGTGAGCAGTCCGAGGTAGACGCCGAGTGGCGTGAAGAGCAGCAGGTTCGCCAGCACCTCGCGCGGGGCACTGGATCCGTACTCCGCGGTCGAGACGAAGGGCACGAGTTTGAGCAGTCGGGTGCCAGCCGCTTCCGAGTAGGGGGCCTCGAGCTTCCACACCACGACCCAGACGAGCAGCATGATGTACACCGCGAGCAGCACGCCGAGGAGTGCGCGCTGCGCGGGAGTCGGGCGGGCTACGGCTGCTCGACGCGGGCGCCGCGGCATCGCGCTCGCCGCGGCCGGCACGGGCAGCGTGCGGGTTCGGGGGAGGGTGATCTCTGACATGTTCCCACCCAAGCCGACGCTGTGTTGCGGTCGTGTTCGCGAATTTCGATACATCCGCGATATGCGATGGATCGTCTGCGCCGCTGCGCTCCTCGGGGAACGGGTTGAGGCTCGAGAGCGAGTACGAGCTCAAGGACGGGCGCAGGGATGGGGCGGTGGCTCGGGGAACGGGTGCGAGGGTTCAGCGCGAGGCGGCGCGGTCGAAGCCCATCGCGTACGCGCGGGCGGCGAGCCGTGCGACGGGGCCGCGGACGACGGCCCCGACTGTCGCGACGAGCGTACGGTGCGCGCTCGGGGATCGGGACCGGCCGATGCCCGTGTTGAGCGAGGCGAGTCGCGCGGCGGTGCGCGCCGAGGCGAGCCTGTTGCGCTCCCACCGCTCGAGGCGGCGCTCGGCTTCCGCGGAATCCGATCCCTCCCGCAACCACGCGGCGAGCGCGGGCGCGAGCGTCGCGGCGTCGAGCAGCCCGAGGTTCATGCCCTGGCCTCCGATGGGGCTCACCTCGTGCGCCGCGTCGCCGATCACGAAGAGCGCGCCGCTGCGCATGCGGGGCAGCAGGAGCCGTCTGATGCCGAACACGGTCGCGGACTCCACGAGCGACGCGAGCTCGGTCTCTCCGGTGCGCCCGGCGACCGCTCGGCGCAGGCGCTCGGCAGGGGCGACGGGCTCGGCAACGTCGATAGGCGCGGCAAGTTCGACGGGCTCGGCAAGCTCGACGGGCTCGGCAAGCTCGACAGGCTTTGCACGGTCGAGTCGGCGGGCCGCGCCCGATCCCGGCCCGCCGCCGAGGCTGTCCCAGGCGACGAGCCGGCGCCCTCCGTTCGGCAGGGGGAACGATTCCACGACGCCCTCCGGGTCGAGCGTGATGATCGCGAGATCCTGCGGTTGCCCCGGGGCGTGCGCCAGGTCGGTCATGAGGTAGCGGTCGGCATAGGTGCGGCCGCGGGATCGCGAGAGCGGCAGCAGCGCCTCCCGGCCCGAGGCTCCCACCGCCACGATCACTGCGCGGGCGCGCACCTCGAGATCGACCGCGAGATCGGCCGGGGTACCGTCGTGAGCCCCGCCGCCCGGGGCGCTTTCGCCGGCGAGCCTCACCAGCAGGCTGACGCCGTCAGAGCGCCGGGTGATCCGGCGCACCTCAGCTCCCCGCACCGGCGCCGGGACTCCGAACGCGAGCGCGGTCTCCGTCGTCGCCTGCGGCACGGCCGCGACGAACGGGAAGCGCGTGCCGCGACGATCGAAGCTCACCTCGCCCAGCACCCGTCCGCTCCGGGAGCGGGCGATGCCGCGCGGGATGCGGGCGGCCTCCGCGAGCATGCGCTCGGTCGCGCCCGAGGCCTCGAGTGCGGCGAGTGCGGGCGGGTGCACGCCGATGGCGCGGGTGCCGGGTTCCGGATCGCGGCGCCGCTCGAGCACCACCGTGTCGACGCCGAGCCGGTGCAGCTCGGCGGCGGCGCACAGCCCGGCGGGCCCGGCGCCGATCACCACCGCGTCGTGCGCCTCGGGGCTCACCGACGCGCCTCCGGCGAAGATCCGCGATGCACCGCGAGCAGTCGGAACGCGGTCGGCTGCTCGGCGGTCCAACCCGCGGGGAGTCGCGCTGCCAGCTCGGCGCGGGTGTAGCTGCGCCGGATGCTGCGCAGGCCGTCGACGCGCAGGAGGGTGCCCGGGGCGAGCGGCGCGGCGCCCACCGAGAAGGCCGCGTAAGCGCGCGGATCCCTCGCGATATCGGAGTGCACGCACAGCCGCGTGGCGAGCGCCGCCGAGTCGGCGATGACGCTGTCGAAATCGTCGCCCCCGAGGTGGTGCAGCAGGTGATTGGAGACGACCACGTCGAAGCGCTCGCCCGCGGCCACCAGTTCGCCGCTGCTCGCCTGCCGGTAGCCGATGCTGCTTCCGCTCGCGCCGGCCTGAGCCACCTCGAGGGCTCGCGGATCCGGATCGATGCCCACCCCCTCGACCGCGAAGCCGTCGCGACGCGCGAGTCGCAGCAGTCTGCGCAGCACGTCACCGCCGCCGCATCCGATGTCCAGGATTCGGGCAGGGCCGGGTGCGGCCGCGAGCGCGGGCCGCACGTGCGAGCGGTACACGCGCCCCCAGCGGGAGACGGCGCGGTTCACGATCCAGAACCGCTGCAGCGTGCGGCGCAGCTTCGCGGGATCGCAGGCGGGGTCGTCCATCAGCTCGGTGAGCCGTTCGTCGCGGGAGGCCAGGTTCATGCGCGCTCCGGCTCGCGCCCGCCGCCCGTGCGCAGTGTGAGCCGCGCGGTCTCGACGGTGAGCCCCGGCCCGAAGCAGAGACCGGCGACGCGAGCCCCGTCCGCGAGCGCGGGATCCGCGAGGATGCGTCGCAGGATGAACAGGATCGTCGCGCTCGACATATTGCCGAAGTCGCGCAGCACCGCGCGCGAGTGCTCCATCGCCTCGTCGGGCAGGTCGACCCCGCCCTGCACGCGATCGAGCACGCTGCGCCCGCCCGGGTGCACGGCCCAGGCGTCGACCTCGCGGAGCGGGTCCGCCCCGTCGAGCATGCTCTCGACGACGCCCGCGATCTCGCGGCCGATGATGCGCGGCACCTCGGCCGTGAGCCGCATCTCGAAGCCGCTGTCGCCGATGGTCCAGTCCATGTCCTGCTCGCCCTCCGACGTGATCGCGGTCGAGAAGTCGCCCATCTCGAACCATGGGCGACCCGGTTTCGGATCGGCTGACGAGACGATCGCCGCGCCCGCACCGTCGCCGAACACCGCCGATGCGACGATCTGCTCGGGGTCGCTCGACGACCTGATGTGCAGCGAGCAGAGCTCGGTGCAGACGACGAGCACCACGGCGCCGGGCCGCGAATCCGCGATCGCCTTCGCGGTTCGCAGCGCGGGGAACGCGGCTGCGCACCCCATGAAGCCGATGTGCGTGCGCTCGGCGGTGTTCGGGAGTCCGAGATGCCTGACCAACAGGTAGTCGGGGCCGGGCGCGAAGAAGCCCGTGCACGACGCGGTGACGACGTGGGTGACCTCGGAGGCATCGAACCCGGATCGCTCGAGCGCGTCTTGGGCGGCCGCCTCCGTGAGCGGCGGGGCCTCCCGGCGGTAGACGGCGTTGCGCGCACCCGTGCTCGGCGCCTGCAGCAGCTCTCCGTCCTCCGAGAACAGCGTGCCTCCCGACCCGATCTGGCCGATCACCGAGTAGCGGTGCTCGATGGCGGACTGGTCGAAGGCGGCCCCGATGAGGCGGGCAGTGAGGCGATTCACCTCGGGCTGGGCCGCGAAGAAGTCGCGGGCCCGAGATTGATCGAGCCTGGCGGCGGGCACGGCGGTGCCGAGGGAGAGGAGCTTCGTTGGCATGGTCCCATACAAGCCGATGCGCGGCTCCGGCGGGAGGGGTTGACACTTCGGATCTCCGAGAGCGGCCCTCGCGATAGCGGCTCGGTGCACGCTCGCGCAAGCCCCTGTGCCGGGAGCCTCGGCCGTTCCTACAATCACCGAGAGACCGGTCGGCGTCATCACGGGCCGCCCGGAAGCTCTGGAGAATCGTCAGAAACCACTCGAAGGAGAAGCCCATGTCACAGCGAAGCCTCGAAACCCCGACTGACCTGCTGCGCTTCCAGCTGCGCACCGCCATGACCATGGAGCAGGATTCGCTTGCGGCCCTGGGAGATCTGGCCGAGGCGGCGCCGTCAAAGGATATTCAGAAGCTCTTCCGCCACCACTCTGACGAGACGCGCGAGCAGATCGAGAATCTGCGCAAGGTCTTCGGGCTGCTCGAGTTTCCCGAGTCCACCGCGGGTTCGCCCGCGACGAAGGGGATCTCGCGCCAGGCGCACGGCCTCATCGAGCGCTCCGACCGCGCGCTGCTCGACCAGGTGACCCTCTCGTGCGCGCTCGGCAACGAGCACTACGAGATCTCGGTCTACCAGTCGCTCATCACCGCGACGGAGGCCGAGGGGGCCGCAGAAGCCGCGAAGCTGCTCTCCGACAATCTCGACCAGGAGACGCACACGAGCGAGGAGCTGCTCACGCGCCTGCGCGAACTCGCCGGGGCGTGAACGCCCTCGGTCACACGTTCGCCTCAGAACCGTAACAGGCCGGCCGTAGGATCGCGGCCATGCAGAACACGCGCGCGACCGAGAACATCAATTTCTACACCCGCAAGTGGGTGCGGCCCGAGGACCTCAACGCCAACGGCACGCTCTTCGGCGGCAGCCTGCTGCGATGGATCGATGAGGAAGCCGCGATCTACGCGATCATTCAGCTCGGCAACCATCGTGTCGTCACCAAGTTCATCTCGGAGATCGACTTCGAGTCGTCGGCTCGCCAGGGAGACCTCATCGAGATGGGACTGGTCGCCACGCATTTCGGGCGCACGTCGATCACGATGCGCGCCCAGGTGCGCAACATGATCACCCGCAAGACCATCCTCAGTATCGAACGGATCGTGTTCGTCAACCTGGACGAGCACGGGGACGCGGTGCCTCACGGCTACACCTCGATCACCTACGATCGTGACCGCATGCCCACGTCGAGCGCGGGCCAGGATTGAAAGCCCGGCCGGATCGGGCACGGAGGGTGACGCGTTCCATCGTGTTCCTGGGATAAGACTGTTAGCCTGATGGCATGCCCCGATCCTCTGGCACCCGTGCTCCCCAGCTCCGCGAACTCGGGGAGTTTCTGCGCGTGCGTCGAGGCGCGCTCGATCCCGAGGATCTCGGCATCTCGGCGGTCGGCTCGCGACGGCGCGTGAGCGGCCTGCGCCGCGAAGAGGTCGCGGACCTCGCGAGCATCAGCAGCGACTACTACGCCCGCATCGAGCAGGGGCGGCTGGCGCCTTCACCGCCGGTGATGGCGTCCCTCGTGCGAGTGCTGAGACTCGACGAGGATCAGGCGGACTACGCCTCGAGCCTGATCGAGCACGCGGCGCACGCGGAGCAGGCCGCCTCCGTCGACCCGGGAGCCGAGGCGTCGCGGTCGCCGCGGGCCGACCGGTTCCGCGTGCGGCCTCAACTGCAGAGGCTGCTCGAGCAGCTCACGGAGACGCCCGCGATCGTGCTCGGGCCGCGCACCGAGATCCTGGCCTGGAATCCCCTCGCCGAACAGGTCTACGCGCCCTTCGGCGAGATGTCGAAGAAGCAGCTCAACTACGTGAGATTGATCTTCACCGACCCCGCTATGCGCGAGCTCTTCGCCGACTGGCCCTCGGTGGCGCGATCCTGCGTGGCGATCCTGCGGCGCGAGGCCGCGGCGAGCCCCGAGGATCCGGCGCTGTCGGCGCTGGTCGGAGAGTTGACGATATCTGATCGCGATTTCGGCCGCTGGTGGGCGGCTCGCAACGTGGCGAGGCAGGATTTCGGTACCAAGCTGCTGCGGCACCCGAGGGTGGGCGAGCTCACCCTCGACTGGGACATCTTCAGGTATGCCAGCGCTCCCGAGCAGCAGCTCATCGTGAACTCGTGCGAGCCGGGTTCCGAGACGCGTGAGCGCCTCGCCAGGCTGCTGGAGGACGCGCGCGGCTGAGCGCCGCGACGGTCCCTCCTCTGGGTGGGAATGATCCTTCCTAGGAACAAATCCGTCCTGGTGGAGGATGTCGTTCCTCGGAATGATGGAGAACATGCCCGGATCCCCGGGCACCATGATCCACACGATCCGCACGAGGAGAAACCGATGGCTGATTCGAACATTCAGAGCGTGACCTTCCGCAACCCCGACATGTACTGGGACATGGCGGCCGACATCTACCTTCCGGCCGGATTCGACGAGAACGCGAGCTACCCCGCGGTCGTCGCGGCTCATCCGATCGGCAGCTGCAAGGAGCAGACCGCGGGCAATATCTACGCGACGGCGCTCGCAGAGGCCGGTTACGTGGCCATCGCCTTCGACGCGAGCTTCCAGGGCGAGAGCGGCGGCGAGCCCCGCAGGCTCGAGGACCCGGCTCAGCGAGTTGAGGATTTCAGCCGGGTGGTCGACTACCTCGTGACGCTGCCCTACGTCGACGCCGACCGCATCGGCGTGCTCGGCGTCTGCGGCGGCGGAGGTTACGCCTGGGCCGCCGCCAAGACTGAGAAGCGCTTCAAGGCCGTGGTCTCGGCGACCGGCGTGAACTACGGGCGCATGTCGCGGGAGAACTCCGCTGCTGCCGGCGGGACGATCGAGGCGCTGCGGGCGATCGCCGCCCAGCGCAGCGCCGAGATCCGCGGCGAGGCCGAGAGCTCGATGAATGCCGCGCTCGCGCCCTCCGCAGAGGCGGCGCAGCAGATCGGCGACATCGACGTGATCGAGGCGTACGACTACTACTGCACGCCGCGCGCGCAGCACCCGAACGGCACCGCCACCTTCGAGGTCGCTCACGGGGCTTCCGTGATGGCGTGGGACGCCTTCCACCTGGCCGACGAGCTCCTCGACCAGCCCCTGCTCGTGATCGTCGGGGATAAGCAGGGCGCGTTCGGCGCCTACCGCGACGGCCACGAGATCTACGAGCGCGCGGCCTCTGCCGACAAGCAGCTGCTCGTGATCGAGGGCGCCTCGCACTACGACATCTACGACCGGCCGAACGGCGCGGGCAAGGCCGTCGAGGCTGCTGTGCCCTTCTTCCAGAAGCACCTGTAAAGAGTCTCCCCGCGCTGTGCCCGCTCCGGTCGGTTTTCAAATCGATCCGAGCGGGCACAGTTGAGTGAAGGGGGAGATGAGGATCGGGGGAGGGATGGCCGCTCGCAGCGAGGTGAAGCGCAGCCGGAGCGCCGGCGCGGCGCGGCGGCTCCCCATCTCCCGGGAACCGGCGGGCGACGGTTTCATCTACCGTCTGAACGGGCGCAGGATCACGAAGCGCTCCGAGATCGAGCGCCTGGACGCGCTCGCCGTGCCGCCGGCGTGGGCCGATGTCGAGATCGCGCGTTCCCCGAGGGCCAAGGTGCAGGCGCGCGGCATCGACGCCGCCGGGCGCACGCAGACGATCTACCACCCCGCCTTCAGACGCAGACAGGATCGGCGCAAGTTCGCGAGGCTCGAGCGCTTCGGCGCAGCGCTGCCCGCGCTGCGCGCAGCCGTCGACCGCGACCTGCGCAGGCGCCGTCTGAACCGCGACCGCGTGACCGCCTGCGCGGTGCGACTCATCGATCGGCAGCTCTTCCGCGTCGGGAGCGCGCGCTATGCCGAGCAGCATCGCAGCTACGGGGTGACCACCCTGCGGGCGCAGCATCTCGATGCCACGACCACCTCGGTCGGTTTCGACTTCGTCGGCAAGAGCGGCAAGCGGCAGCGCGGGCGCATCAGGGATACGCGCGTCGCCCGCCTGATCGCACAGCTCGAGGAGCTGCCCGGACCCGAGGTGTTCCGCTTCTTCGATGAGGACGGAGTGGTGCAGCGGCTGCGCAGCCGCCACGTCAACGCCTACGTGAAGCGGCACATGGGCGAGGAGTTCACGGCCAAGGACTTCCGCACCTGGGGCGGCACCGTGGTCGTGGCCTCGGCGCTGCTCGACCTCTCGGAGGAGCAGCTGGCGTCGGCGAGGGCGCGCACGGATGCGCTGCGGGCGGCCGTCCGCGAGGCGGCGGCAAGACTCGGCAACACCCCGGCCGTCACCCGCTCCTCGTACGTCGATCCGCGGGTCATGGAGGCCGCCGACCGGCCCGAGGTGCTCGCGCGCGTGCAGCGCTCGCTCGCCGGACGGCGATCCCGCCGCTTTCTCGACCCCGGCGAGCAGGGCACGCTCGCCCTGCTCGCCGAGATGAGCACGACCTCTACGAGTCGCCGAGCTGCTCGCTGACCGCGGTCGGCGAGTCGTACTCGCGATCCGGCAGTCCGTCGAGCGCGTCGCAGACCGCTTGATCGGCCCCGGCGTCTTTCGCGACCCGCAGCAGATCCTGCTTGGAGGCCGGATAGTCGACTCCTCCCAGGTGCTTCTGGATCTGAACGGGATTGGGCTGCTCGGGCATGAGCGCCTCCTTTCTTCTCGGGGATGGTTCGGGATCGGGATCCGGTGGGGACGGATCGGGATCGGGTGGGGAGGGATCGGGATCGTCGTCGGGCGGGGGCGGACCGGGATCGGCGTCGGGCCGGGGGAAGACGATGTCGCTCACCTCGACGCGGCGGTCGGTCACGG
Source organism: Leucobacter tenebrionis (assembly GCF_019884725.1). Classification (NCBI taxonomy): domain Bacteria; kingdom Bacillati; phylum Actinomycetota; class Actinomycetes; order Micrococcales; family Microbacteriaceae; genus Leucobacter; species Leucobacter tenebrionis. Next base: position 3,234,911 of record NZ_CP082322.1, read on the forward strand.
TGGTCGGGGCCTCGAGATGCACGGCGCCGCTCGGCAGCACGCCGGCACCGCCGGCCCGCTCCATGACGCGCCACTGCGCGACCCGATCCTCGCCCGCATGCTGGGGCGGCAGCCGCCGCCAGAACTCGAAGCCGCCCGCCTCGACGAGCGCTCGCCGGTCGAACAGCACGCACGCGCCGATCCAGGCGATCCGATAGAGCAGCCGGTCGTCGTCGCGCAGCCGCTGCTGCCGCGCCAGATGCGCGGGGTTGGCGGCGTTGTGCAGCGGCCACCGTTCGAAGGCATCGAGCCACGGCCGGACGCGCTCGGGGGCGACCTGCCCGTGCGGCCAGGGTTCGAACCGCTCCGTCTCCTCGGGTCTCACGTCGCCGAGGTGCGAGAGGCCCTGCACGGCGTACCCGACGAGTCCGCACTCGGCCTCGCTCATCGCGGCGTCGAGGCGCCCGAGCGCACCCGGTTCGAGCCAGACGTCGTCGTCGAGGAAGAGCACGCGGTCGGCCGAGGCGCAGTCGAGCAGGAACTGCCGCTGCTCGGCCATGCCCCGCCGCGGCAGGTGCCGGCGAAGCTCGACGGGCCTGCCCTCGGCCTCCAGCACGCGCATCATGGCGCACACCGCGGGTGCGCGGTCGACCCCCTCCTCGGACTGGTCGCTGATGATCACGGCGAAGGGCGGATCCTGCTGCGCGGCGAGCCCGGCGAGGGTCACCGCGAGCTCCGCCGTGCGGCCGGCGGTCGGGATGAGCACGTCGATGCGCGGCTGCGGAGCGGGGGCCGGATCAGCCCACCGCGCGGCGCCTCGACGAGTGCCGGGGTTCATCGCCGTACCGCTTCCGCCTCGCGCGAGAACCACTCGCCGAGCTCTTCGATGGAGCAGACGCAGGTACCCGCGCGCTGCACGGCCACGCTCGCAGCCCCCTGCGCGAACGTCGCGGCGTCCTCCAGCGAGACCCCGGCGGCGCGGGCGGTCGTGATGGCCGCGGCGAAGACATCGCCGGCGCCGGAGGCGTGCCGCTCGGGGGCGGGCTCGGCATAGGTGCGCACGGGATCGCCGTCGCGTCGGAGCAGCACCGTGCCGGTGCGGTCGAGCGTGACGGCGACCGTCGCGGCGCCGGTGGCTTCGAGCAGGGTCTCGGTGGCGGCGATCGCGCGCTGCGCCCGCTCGTCGCCCGAGCCGAGCGAGACGCCCGGCAGCGTCTCCGCCTCGGCTGCGTTGGGGGTGACGATGTCGGGGCGCAGATCGCGCCAGCGCCCGGGCCGGTGCGCGTCGACCACGATGAGCGCGGGGCGGGGCATGCGAGCGAGCCGCTCCACCACGAAGTCGTCGAGCAGCGTCGACCCGTAGTCGCAGACGAGCAGGGCGTCGCTGTTCTTCACCGCCCGTTCCGCGCGCTCGCAGAACTCCTCCCTGACTTTGAGCGGCCACGCCTCGTCGCGATCCTGATCGAGGCGCAGCAGCACGTGGTCGTCGACCGTCACGCGCACCTTGGTCGTGGTGCTCGCACCCGCGACGCCTGCGAGGTCGGACACGTCGACGCCAGCAGCCGAGAGCTGCGCGCGCAGCTCCGCGGCCGCGTCGTCGGCGCCGACGACCCCGACGGCCCTCGCCCGCGCGCCGAGGGCCGCGAGGTTGAGGGCGGTGTTCGCGGAACCGCCGGGCGCCTCGGTGCGGTCGATGAGGTGCACCACCGGTGCCGGGGCCTCCCTGGCGACGCGCTCGGCGCTGCCGTTCCACCACCCGTCGAGCAGGTAGTCGCCGATCACGGTCACGCGCGGACGGGCAGTGCGCACCCGCTCGATGCACTCTTCAGGACTCATGGTCGTGGCCTCCCTTCGGGCTCCGGACTTTCACGTTTGCGGTCCTCGACTCGCGGGCATGAGAAGAGGAGAGGATCTTGCGGCGCCCGGCGCCGAGACGTTGGAGAGGAGCGACACGATGCGCTGGAGACGACGAGAAGACGACCGCGGCGCGACGACGGAGCCGGACGCGCTCGCGGTCGCCCCGCTGGGCGCCCGCCTGGAGGGGGTGCGTCGCATCGCGGTGCTGCGCGCGGGCGGCCTGGGCGACCTGCTGTTCACGCTCCCCGCGATCCGCGCGCTCTCCGCCGCCTACCCCGATGCCGAGGTGACCCTGCTCGGTACCCGGCTCGCTGCGGACCTGCTGCAGCGCCGCGAGGGCTCCCCGCACCGGGTCGTGCCGTTGCCGGTCGTGCCGGGGGTGGGCGCCGACCCGGGCGAGCGCGGCGACGGGCCCGGCATCGCGACCTTCCTCGAGCAGCAGCGGCTCGTCGGCTACGACCTCGCCGCGCAGATGCACGGGGGCGGCCGCTTCTCGAACGCGTTCCTGCTCGAACTCGGCGCCCGCTGCACGATCGGCACGCGCACGCCTGATGCCGCCCAGCTCGACCGCAGCATCGACTACGTCTACTCGCAGCACGAGGTGATGCGGTGGCTCGAGGTCGCAGGGCTCGTGGGGGCCGCTCCCGTGGAGCTGGAGCCGCGCGTGGGCGTCACGGAGATCGAGCGCGAGCTCGGTGAGAGCTTCAGGGGCGAGGATCGGAGGCCGATGGTCGCGATGCATCCGGGAGCGACGGATCCCCGCAGGCGCTGGCCGGTCTCGCACTTCGCGGAGCTCGCCACGGAGCTCGCTCGCGAGGGGGTGAGAGTCGTGCTGATCGGCAGCGCCGATGACGAACGGCGGCTGTGCGGGCGCATCGTCGACGCCCTGGGCTTCGACGCGGCCGCGACCGGGCTGGTCGAGGACGCCTCGGGGCGCCTGCCGATGCCCGAGCTGGTGGGGCTGCTGAGCGCGGCCGATGTGATGGTCGGCAACGATAGCGGACCGCGCCACCTCGCTCAAGCCGTCGGCACCCGCACCGCCTCGATCTTCTGGTGCGGCAACATGCTCAACGCGGGCCCGTTCCCGCGGCAGCGGCACCGCACCCGGATCTCGTGGACCGCCCGGTGCCCGGTCTGCGGCATCGACTGCACGCCCGAGCGGGTGGCCGTGGAGCGCTGCGAGCACGACGTCTCCTTCGTCGACGACGTGCCGGTCGAGGCCGTGCTCGCCGACGTGCGCGAGCTGCTCGCGGGGGCGCACAGCGATCCCGAGGCCGGCAGCGATCCCGCCATCCGCAGCGGTCCCGCGGCGCGCACTCATCCCGCGCGGTGAGACCGCGCGGCTCACGGCCACGACGGCTCCTCCTCCGGGCAGATCATGAGCTCGCGCACCTCGCAGTGGGGCGGCTGCTGCAGCGCGAAGATGACGGCGCGAGCCACGTCGGAGGGCTCGTTCAGCTGCGCATCCGGCGCCGGCCGGTACTGCTCGGGGCGGTCGTCGAAGAAGCTCGTGCGCATGCCGGCCGGAACCAGCGTGGTGACGCCGAGGCGTCCCTTCGTCTCGGCCGCGAGCGCGCGGGAGAAGCCCAGCACGCCGAACTTCGAGGCGCAGTAGGCGGTGGCGTCGGGCAGCGCTCGCAGCGCGAGCGACGAGGCGACGGTGACCACGCGTCCGTGCGAACGAGCGATATAGGGGAGCGCGGCGCGCACCGCGGCGACCGTTCCGAGCAGGTTGACGTTGATCACGCGCTCCCACTCGTCGGCGGCGACATCCTCGAGCTTGCCGCAGCGGTCGATCCCCGCGGCGGTGACGATCGCGTCGATGCCGCCGAGCTGCTCCGCGAGCTCGGCGACTGCGCGCTCGAGCGCGGGCCGATCGGAGACATCCGCCGCGCGTGCGGCGAAGCGGTCATCCACCCCGTCGACGTCGAGGTCGATCACCCCGGGTTCGCCCCCGGCGTCGGCGACGGCCTCGGCTACCGCGGCCCCCAGCCCGGAGGCACCGCCGGTGACGATCACGCGGCCGATGTGGCGGGGGAAGAGTGAGGTGTGCATGGAATCTCCAATCATCGAGTCGATCTGATCGTGCGGGCTCAGCTCACGCGCGCGAGCGCGGCGGCGAGGCGGGTGGTGGATCTGCCGAGGTGGTAGGGCACCGTCACCGCGGCGCCGCCCCAGCTCTGCAGCAGCCTGGCCTCGGGAAGGGCGTCGACGGTGTAGTCCCCGCCCTTCACCCAGATATCGGGTCGCAGCCGGTCGAGCGCCTGCTCGGGCCCGTCCTCGTCGAAGACGAGCACGGCGTCCACGCAGCTCAGGGCGCGCAGCATCTCCACGCGGTCCTGCTCGCGGATGAGCGGGCGCTCCGGCCCCTTCAGGCGCCGCACCGAGTCGTCGGAGTTCACGCACACGATCAGGCAGTCGCCCATCTCACGGGCGGCGGCCAGTGTGCGCACGTGACCGGCGTGCAGCAGATCGAAGCACCCTCCCGAGGCGACCACGGTGCCGCCGCGCTCGTGCACCGCCCGCGCGAGCGCGAAGGCGTCGAGGGGAGCCTCGGCCTCGGATGGCGCCGAGAACTCCGGCAGCGAGGCGACGCCGCCCGCCGCGAGGTAGTCGCGGGCGGCGGAGACGGCCTCGTGTGCGGCAGTGCGCCGATCCGCCCCCCGCGCGAGCGCCACCGCCGCGGCCGCGATGAAGCGGTCGCCCGCGCCGCAGGTGTCGGCGGCGGCGACGGGCTCGGACGGGATCTCGAGCGGCCCGGCGCCCCGCTCGTGCAGCAGCGCGCCGAGCTCGCCGAGGGTCACCAGCACGGCGGCGCAGCCGTATCGCTCGTGCAACCGCGCGGCCGCCTCCGCGGCGTGCTCCGGGCCTCGCGCGGTCCCCGCTGCGGCCGTCGCCTCGGGCAGATTCGGGGTGACGAGCTGCGCCGCGGGCACGGGGTCGGCCCCTCGCGGATGCGGATCCCACACGAGCGGCACCTCGCCGCCGCGCCGCTGCAGCACCTCGCGCAGCTCCGGGTGCTCGGTGAGACGTCGGCCGTAATCCGAGACGATGATCGCCTCGGAATCGGCCACCGCCGAGAGCAGCCGGTCGGTCACGCGAGGGACCGGGGGAGGGTCGCAGCCCTCGTCGATGCGGCACACCGCCTGGTCGGAGGTGCGCACCCGGCGCTTCACGGGAGTGGGGGCGCCGGAGTCGCAGGCGATCACCGCGACGCCGGGCAGACGCTCGCGGATCCGTTCGGCAGCCTCGTCGTCGCCGAGCGCCGTGACCAGGCTGACCTCGTGACCGTCGCCCCGCAGCATCGCGGCGACGAGCCCCGCCCCGCCCGCGCGGAACCGGCGGCCCGAGACCTCGACGACGGGCACGGGCGCGTCGGGGCAGAGCCGCTCGATCCGCCCTTCGACGTCCTCGTCGAGCAGCACGTCTCCGACCACCGTGATCCTCATGACCCGCTCCTCGCGGAATCGGCGACGCGCTCGTCGAACACCTCGCAGATGGCGTGGATCGCGGCCAGCTGACTCTCCTGCACGTGCGGCGAGGCACCGTCGATGCAGATCGCGTCGTCGCACACCGTCGTCAGCGGGTTGGGGCCCTCGCCCGTGAGCGCCCAGGTGGTCGCCCCGAGCGCGCGGGCCGCGCGAGCGGCCTCGATGAGGTTGCGGCTCGCTCCGCTCGTCGAGATGAGCAGCACCACGTCGCCCGCGCGGGCGTGAGCGCGCACCTGGCGGGCGAAGACCTCGGCGAAGCCGTAATCGTTGCCGATCGCGGTGAGGCTCGACGTCTCGGCGTTCAGCGCGATCGCGGAGTAGGCCTCGCGGTCCCCGCGGTACCTGCCGACGAGCTCGGCGGCGAGGTGCTGGGCCTCGGCCGCCGATCCGCCGTTGCCGGCGACCAGTAGCCGCGCCCCTGAGCGCAGGCGAGTCGCGAGATGGTCCCCCCACTCCTCGAGGTGCGAGGCGTGACGCATCGCGCAGGCGAGCGCGGCGCGGAGGCCCTCGAGATGAGCGGTGACCCGCTCGCCGCTCGCCGGGTCGTGTCGGCGGTTCTTCCGGGGTTGAGCAGTCGTCGTGATCGTCATTGCGCCATCTCCAGGAGTTGTCCGGGCTGCTGACGCTCGCGGGTGAGCAGCCGCTGATAGATGTGTTCCGTCTGCTGGGCGACGCTCGCCCACGTGTAGCCGGCCTCGATGCGGCCCCTCCCGGCTGCGCCGAGCGCCCGGCGGAACGGTTCGTCGCCGAGCAGGCGCGCCGCGGCCTCGGCGATCGCGGCGGGATCGCGCGGGGGCACGTGCAGGCCGGTGATCCCGTCGACCACGCTGTCGCGCAGCCCTCCGACCGCCGCCGCGATGACGGGGGTGCCGCACGCCATGCTCTCGAGCGGCACGATGCCGAACGGTTCGTACCAGGGCGCGCAGATCACCGCGTCGGCCGAGCGCAGCAGGGCCGGCATCCGATCCCGGGCCACCTGTCCCCGCAGATGGATCCGATCCGCCACGCCCAGCTCCTCCGCCAGCGCGGCGAGCCGCTCGAGTTCCGCGTCTCGCCCGCCGACCGCGTCGCCCGACCCGATGATCTCGAGTTCGACGTCGTCGAAGCCCAGCTCGCGCAGCAGCGGGATCGCGCGCACGGCGAGATCCATCCCCTTCCGGGGCACGATCCGCCCGACCGTCAGCAGCCGATGACTCGCGCCGCGCGGCTCGACCGGCCCGCGGGTGTCGAACTCCACGGGATCGACCCCGCACGGGGCGACCTCGATGCGGTGCGACGGCACGCCCAGGGCGCGCAGCTCGTCGACCTCGTCGTCGCACGTCGCGATGACGGCGTCGGCCTGCTGGCCCACCCGCGGTTCGAGATCGGCCCGCTCGGCGGGACTCGTGTCCGAGGCGCCCTGGTGGCGCCGCTTGACCGAGCCGAGCGCGTGGAAGGTGTGCGCGACGGCCGGGCGCTGGTGCTCGGGCAGCAGCCGAGCGCCCTCGAGCGCCGCGATGCCCGACATCCAGAAGTGGCTGTGCACCACGTCCGGCGGATCGTAGCGCCATGACGCGGCGAGCTCCTCGGCGAGCACCCCCATGTACGGGAGCAGCTCGTCCTTCGGCACGCGGTGCGCGGGCCCGGCGGTGAGGTGCACGACGTCGACGCCCGGGCAGAGCGCGACGCGGGTGGGGAGTGCGGCGTCGTCGCGTCGCGTGTACACCGTCACGGTGTGGCCGCGCGCGGCGAGGGCGCGCGACAGCGCCGCGACGTGCACGTTCTGCCCGCCGGAGTCGACGCTGCCGGGGGGAGCGAGCGGGCTGGCGTGTTCCGAGACCATGGAGATTCTCATCGGAGTGCTCCTTCCATTCCGTGCTCCGCGCGGTTCGCGGCGCCGGTCGATCGGTCCGCCGCCCCCGCGGATGCGCGGGAGCGACGAGCTGTGTGCGCCTCGAGATGATCGGTGATCATCGCGTCCCAGTCGCGCAGGAAGCGCTCGAGGCCGTAGTGGGCGAGCGCGTACTCGCGGGCCGCGCGGCCGCGGCGGCGCGCCTCATCGGGATCCTCCACCAGGCGCCTCGCGGTCGCGACGAGTTTGGCGGGGTCGGCGGAGACGGCTCCGGCGTCGGCGGGCACCGCTCGCGGCGCCTCCGTCGTCGCGAGCGCGAGCACCGGCATACCCAGGTGCATGGCCTCGAGCAGCGACAGACCGAGCGAGGTCCAGCGCAGCGGGTGCACGTAGGCGCGCCTCCGCGCGAGTTCGGCGTGCATCTGCGCGGTCGGCAGATCCCCGATCGGCCGCAGCCGGTCCGGCCCGAGGCCGAGCGCGGCCGGCAGCAGATCGACGTCGATGCCGAAGCAGTCGAGCGTCGCCGCCTCCGCGAAGCCCGGGAGCAGGTCGGTGCCGGTGACCCGCCACCGCCGCACGGGCTCGTTGATGACGACGCCGAGCGAGGCGAGGTCGCCCGTGTAGAGCGGACCGGGATCGGGCACGCCGTGCTCGATGACGCGTACCGGGGCCTCGCCGCAGTCCCACGCGAGCCGGTTGAAGTGCGTCACGTGCACGATCGGGATCTCGCGCTGCTCGGCGAGGGGGTGACGCTCGGTCACGGGAAGGCGCTTGGGCGTGTTGTGCTCGACGAAGACGGCGGGCACGTCGCGTCCCGGGCGGCGGCCGAGCAGGCGCTCGGCGAGCTCCAGCTCCTCGGTGCGCTGCAGCACCACGAGGTCGACCGGCTGCTCGCGCAGATCCGCCGGGTCGATCGGACGCGCTCCCGGAGGCAGCTCGGGCAGAGAATCCCCGGGTGCTGCCGGGATCAGGTACTCGTGGCTGCCGCGCAGAAAACCGTCCATCCACCCTCCGTGGACGTGCCAGACCAGAATCTTCATCGGCGTGCTCCTCTCGTGTCGGTGGCTTCTTCGTCGCGGCGCCCCGCCTCGAGCTCGAGCACGGCCGCCACCACGCTCTCGGCGGAGACGCCTGCGAGGCACGGGTGGCCCGGTACCGGGCAGACGCGCGCTCGCGTGCCGCGGCAGGGTGCGTTCTGATCGCCGAGCAGGCGGTGCGGCACGCCGTACGGGCGCCAGCGCACGGCGGGGACGACGGGGGAGAAGAGGCTCACGACCGGCGTGCCGACCGCGGCGGCCAGGTGAGCGGGCCCGGTGTTGCCGACCACCACCGCGCTCGCGCCCGCGAGTACACCCGCGAGCTGTGGCAGCGTGCAGCCGCCCGCGAGATCGACGGCCGTCGGCTCCTCGCGGGCGATGAGCCCGGTGAGCGCACGCTCGCCAGGGCCTCCCGTGAGCAGGATCCGGCGACCCCGCGACGCCAGCAGGCGCGCCGCGCGCGCGAATCCCTCGACCGGCCACTGCCTCGCGGGCACCGCGGCGCCGGGGTGCAGCACGACGTAGGGATCGCGGCCGGTGAGCTCGGAGACATCCGGCAGGGGCCCGACCCGCAGACGACCGTCGTCAGAGCGGGGGAAGCCCGCGGCCTCTGCGATGGCGAGCGCCCGTTCGGGCTCGGGGATGTCCTCCGGGAGATCCTCTCCGGGCCGCAGTCGCACGTCGAGCAGGGATCCCGGGTAGTCCACCGAGGCGCCGGAGATCCGCGAGACGCCCGCGACGCGCAGCAGCATTGCGAGAGGCAGCGGCGACTGGTGGAAGGAGGTGAGGATCACGGCCTCCGAGACCCGTGCGGCGCGCACCCGCGAGACGAGCGCTCCGAGGTGATCCTCGTCGACCGCCGGGGCGGGATCCGAGATCCAGGGCGCATCCCACACCACGACCTCCGAGACGCCCGGGAGCAGTCTGGCGGCCGGTTCGCCCCTCGGCCCGCACAGCATCACCACATCGGCCCGCTCGGCCACCGCGCGCACCGCCGGCCCGGCGAGCAGCACGTCGCCGAGGCTGTCGAGCCTCGCCACCAGCACCCGGGGCCTCATGGGCGCGCCTCCGCGAGCGCGGGAATGAACCAACCCACCGCCTCCCGCACGGTGCGCGCGACGAGGGGCGCGGCAGCGACCTCCTCCGGCAGCGTCTCCGGCCGCGGCACGAGCACGGCGTGCGCGCCGGCGGCCCGGGCGGCCTCCACGTCGGCCCCGATATCGCCGATCATCAGGATCCGCGCCGGCTCGAGGCCCAGCTGCTCGGCGGCCGAGAGGATCATGCCGGGCAGGGGTTTGCGGCATCCGCAGCCGTCGTCGGGTGAATGCGGGCAGATGCGCCAGACGTCGAAGGGGCCGAGCAGCGCATTCACCCGCCGGTCGACCTCGCGCACCTGCTCGGAGGTGAGGAGGCCGCGCCCGATCCCGGACTGGTTGCTGATGACGCCCACCGCGATCCCGAGTTCGCGGAGCCCGTCGAGCGTGTCGGCGACGGTGGGCAGCGAGTGCACCCGATCGGGGTCGCCGTTGTACGGCACGTCCTCGATCAGGGTGCCGTCGCGGTCGAAGAGGACCGCGGAGATGGGGGCGTCGCTGCTGCTCATACCCTTCCGGTTCCCCGGAGGAGAAGCAGTAAACACGACCTCCTCGGCCTTGTTTAGAAGGCGTGCCCTGTGGTAATGGGATGCCTATGCGACACTCTGCAGACGACCCCCCGAAGCTGCTCGCGCTGCGCGCCCTCAAGCTCGGCGATCTGCTCGTCGCGGTGCCGGCGCTGAAGGGTTTGCGCCGCGGCTTCCCCGAGCACCGCATCGTGCTCGCCTCGCCGGGCTGGCTCGCGCCGATCGTGCGACTGGTCGACGCCGTCGACGAGCTGTTACCGACACCAGGGCTCGACGAGCCGCTGCCTTTCGCCCCGGGCGACATCGATGTCGCCGTCAACCTGCACGGGAGCGGTTCCGAGAGCCGGGGCCGTGTCGATGAGCTGGGGGCGCGGCTCACGATGGCGCACAGCACCGCGGAGCGCCTCGACGGCGTGCCGTGGATCGACGGTCTGCACGAGCGGGAGCGCTGGACGCGGCTCGTGGCCGCCTACGGCCTCCCCGCAGACTCCGACGACCTCTCCATCGCCGTTCCCGAGGCGTCCCCGCTCGTGGACGGGGCCGCGGTCGTGCACGTCGGGGCCTTCTACGGTTCGCGGCAGTGGCCGGCGGAGCGGTTCGCGCGGGTGGCGAGGGCGCTCGCGGAAGACGGGCTGCGCGTGGTGGTCACGGGCGGCGCGCAGGATCGGGAGCGCGCACGAGCGGTGGCGAAGGCGGGGGGAGTGCCGGAGGAGGATGTGCTCGCGGGGAGGGCGGATCTCGCGGAGTTCGCCGCGGTCATCGCCCGGGCGAGTGTGCTCGTCACGGTCGACACGGGCGCCGCCCACCTCGCCTCCGCCTACGGCACGCCCTCGGTCGTGCTCTTCGGGCCGGCGCCTCCCGAGGAGTGGGGTCCGCCCGCGGGCGGACCCCACCTCGTGCTCACCGACGCGGCTCTGCGTCGCGGCGAAGCGTTCGCGGAGGAGCCCGATCCCGCGCTCCTCGCGGTCACCGCCGATGAGGTCGTCGCCGCGGCCCGCTCACTCCTGCACTCCGCACGCGGAGAGCTCCCGCCGCAGTGAAGCGAGCCCGCGTCGGAGGAGCCGGGAGACCTGCATCTGGCTCACTCCGATCTCTGCCGCGATCTCGACCTGCGTCATATCGCCGAAGTAGCGCAGGTGCACGGCGCGGCGCTCGTTGAGCGGAATCGCGCGCAGCGCCGACCTGAGCGTGACCGAGAGGTCGACCCGCTCCTCCATGTCGTCGGCGTACGCGGGCAGCGCGTCTCCGAGCGACACTCCGGAGGGGTCGTCGTCGCCGTCGACCGAGCCGACGGGGGCGTCGAGCGAGAGCGCTTGGCGCCCACCCATGCAGCGGAGCGCCTCGGCGACCCGCGCCGGCGTGCGGCGCACCTCCGCCGCGAGTTCGTCCACGGTCGGTTCCCGCCCCAGGCGTTGCGTGAGTGCGGGCACGCGTGCGCGCAGTTCGAGCGATAGCTCTTGGAGCGCGCGCGGAGGGCGCACGGCCCACGTCGCATCGCGCAGGTAGCGCTTGATCTCGCCCGAGACGGTCGGCACGGCGAAGGCCGCGATCCCGCTGCCGCTGTCGGCGTCGAACCGCTGGATCGCCTTCGTGAGCCCGAGGTAGGCGACCTGGCGCAGTTCGTTCTGCTCGACGCCGGACCCCTGAAAACGCCGGGCGATCGCGTCGGCGAGGCCCAGGTACTCCACGATCACCCGCTGCTTCAGAGCGTGTCTGCGCTCGCCGGAGAGCTCCGCGGCCTCTGCGAGGGCATCCGCGGCGCGAGTGTCGCGCGCGATCCGCTCCCGGACCCGGGGGTCCGGATTCCGCTTCGGCTCAGGCGCGCCTCCGCGATCTGCGTCGGGGGACGGCTCGGGGCCCGGCCTCGGCTCCAGCGGCGGGGCCGCCCTGCGTGCCGCGACGCTCGAACCCGAGGAGACGGCGTAGTCGACCAGCGCTGTCCGCATGCCCCTACCCCTCCGCCCCGGGTGCGGCCGCGACCGGGGACACGTCGGCGGGAGCCCCCGTCTGCACTGTGCCCGTGCGCAGTTCGCGAGTGTCGCCCCGCGTCGTTCCGGGTTCGCCAGGTCGCGACGTCGTCGGATCGTTCGTGCTCATGACTGCGCTCCTCTCTTATCCAGGGCCGGTACTACCCTGCGATTCCCGACCGTAACCGCGGTGCGGGAAGGCTCACGAGGGCTTGCGCTTCCAGGGGCGATGGGCTAGAGCGCGTATATGACGTGCTGCTCGATCTGTCAAGGCCTGGGTTGCTCGGCGGCCCAGGGGCCACGATGTGATCCAGGTCGTCTTTCCGAAGCGCGAGCGAGAACGACGAGGCCTTTCATTCGCACAGGAGGTACTGGTCAGTGAGAAACGACACTCTGCAACTGCTTCCCCTGCTTCCGCTCGCCGAACTGCTCGGTCTGACGGCGGAACCCCCGCTCGGCGCGGAACCCGCCATCCCCGGAAACCCGAGCGACGACGGCGAGCCGGTGACGGGCGCGGCAGCCGGACCCGATGTCGCGCAGCTGCGAAGCACCCGCGTATGAAGAGAGCCGGGTACCGGCAGGACAAGCGCGAGAACCTGCCGCGCGAGCAGCGCCAGGCCCTGCGGAGCGCAGTGCGTTGGCAGGTCTTCACGATCTGCTACACGATCTGCACCATCACGATCGTGGCCTTCGTGATGGGCGACTCGCAGGCGATGAAGACGGCGTGGTTCGAGGACATGCTGTCGCTGCTGCCGCAGATCTCGTTCCTGGTCGCGCTCCCGTTCGTGCGCCGCCGGCCCGATCGCGAGCACCCGTACGGCTGGCACCGGGCGATGGGGGTCGGCCACCTGCTCGCCGGGGCCGCCCTGCTGGGTGTGGGACTGCATCTCGCGATCGATGCCGGCAGCGGACTCCTCTCAGGCATCTTCTCCGGGGAGCGCACCGAGATCGGCGACGTGGAGATACTGGGGCGCACCGTCTGGCAGGGGTGGGTCATGGTGGCCGTCATGGTCGTTATCGTGATCGGGCCGGTCTGGCTGTACGGGCCGGCGAAGGCGCGCCTCGCCCCGGTGCTCCACAGCAAGCTGCTCTACGCGGACGCAGACATGGCGAAGGCCGACTGGCAGACCAACGTCGCGTCCATCGTCGGGGTGCTCGGGATCGGAGCGGGGCTGTGGTGGCTCGACGGCGTCGCAGCGATCTTCATCGCCGTGGGGATCGTGCGCGACGGGCTGAGCAACTGCTCCGCGGCGGTGCAGGACCTGATGGATCGCCGCGCGCGCAGTTACGACGGAGAGCGGTCGCACCCGCTGGGCGATGTGATCCTCGCCTACCTGCGCAGGCAGAACTGGATCGCCGAGTCGGGCATCAGGCTGCGCGACCAGGGGCAGGTGTTCCACGTCGAGGTCTTCGTGCGGCCCGTCGCAAGAGAGGTGAGCATGGAACGGTTGGCCGAGCTGAGCGAGGGGGTGGCCGGACTCGACTGGAAGGTGCAGGACGTGGTGGTGGTGCCGGCCGATCCGGTCCCCGACTACGCGGACCGTCTCGAGGATCCCGATCCCGCTCCCTGAGTCCGGGCCAGGTTCGCCCCTGAGCCGGGGTCGGTTCCGCCCCTGAGCCCGCCGAAGGGGACTCACCCGCTCCACCGGCTTGCGGCTCGACACGGGCTTGTCAACGGGGTCGTCACCGCCGCGGCGTGCGCCTACAGTCGGCTGCATGACGCATCAGTGGCAGACGACCTCGCTCTGGCGCCTCACCGGGCCGAGCATCGACTCCGACGAGTTCTCGGAGGAGGCGTGCGATGCGGTGGTCGTGGGCGCAGGGCTGACAGGGCTCACCACGGCGGTGCTGCTGGCCCGCGCCGGGCAGCGGGTGACCGTGCTCGAAGCGAGGCGCGTCGGTTCGGTCACGACCGGCAACACGACAGGCAAGCTCAGCCTGCTCCAGGGGACCGTCTTCTCGGAGCTGCGTGCGCACGCCGGCGATGCGGCCCTCCAGGCCTATGCCGAGGCGAACCGAGAGGGCCAGGCGTGGATGCTGCGGCAGCTCGAGGCCTGGGGCGTAGAGGCCGAGCGGCGGCCGGCCTACACCTACGCCGTCGATGCGGAGCAGCGCAGAACGCTCGAGCGCGAACTCGACGCCGCAGCGCTCGCCGGGGTGCCTGCCGTGGAAACCAGCGACACCGGTCTGCCCTTCGACACCGCCGGGGCCCTGATGCTCGAGGATCAGGCTCAGTTGCAGCCGATGACGGTGCTGGCGGCGCTCGCTCGAGAGCTGCGGGAGCGCGGGGGTCGTCTCGTCGAGCGCTGCCGCGTGGTCGACGTCGAGCAGGAGGAATCCGGGCTCCGGGTGCGGTCCTCCCTCGGCGAGATCCCGACCGGGATCTGCGTCCTCGCGAGCGGGGTACCGGTGCTGGATCGGGGCCTCTTCTTCGCGAAGCTCGAGCCCTCGCGATCCTTCGTCGCCGCGTACCGCGGGGCGGCACCGGCTGCCTCTGCTCTGCCGCGCGGCATGTACGTCTCAGCGGGCGCGCCGGATCGATCGCTGCGCACCGCGGTCGGCCGGGACGGGGAAGAACTGCTGGTGGTCGGCGGTGGGGCGCACGTGACGGGGCGCGCAAAGGATACGGGAGAGGCGCTGCGCGACATCGACGCGTGGACCGAGCAGAACTTCGGTTTGCCTGACCGGGCCTGCTGGTGGGCCGCGCAGGACTACCGCACGCACTCACGGGTGCCGTTCGCAGGGCCGTTGCCCCGCGGGGGTGGGCGCATCTATACGGCCACCGGTTACAACAAGTGGGGCATGACCAACGCCGTCGCCGCGGCGCTCACGATCGCGGCCGACGTGCTCGGCGGCCACCTCGAGTGGGCCCTGGAACTGCGCCGGCACGCCACGCGGCTGCCCGAGGTGCGCGACGCGCTCGGGGTGAACGCCGGGGTGGCGGGGCGACTCGTCTCGGGTTGGGCCTCGGCGCAGAAGGAGACGATCGACGAGGTGATGCTGCCCGACGAGGGAGAGGGCGTCATAGTGCGCGACGGCCCCTCTCCCGTCGGCGTCGCACGGGTCGACGGGCGGCTCTGCCGGGTGTCCGGCGTCTGCACCCACCTCGGCGGCATCCTCAGCTGGAATACGGCGGAGCGCTCCTGGGACTGCCCCCTGCACGGATCCCGGTTCACGGCGGAGGGCGAGCTGCTTGAGGGGCCGGCGGTGCGCGATCTCGATCGCCCGGCGACGTGACGCCCCCGCTACTCCGACTCGATGGCGGACAGCCGGTGCGGCACGCCCACCGGTTTCGACTCGGAGGAGCCGCGCTGCCGCAGGAAGATCGAGAACGCCACCATGCACCCCACCGCGAGCAGCTCGGACTGCCAGTTCTGGAGCGTGCGATTCCAGAAATCCGCGCTCAGCAGGTATTCGCCGAACGAGACCGGCGGCAGCCCGTGCTGCTCCTGCTCGGAGCTGTAGACCACGGCGCCCGCGGCGCCCTGCAGCGCCCATGACGCGACGAAGATCGCCCCCATCGTGAGCGCGAGCGAGTTGCTGTAGAGCTTCCTGCGCCAGCCGCCGACCCGGGCCCATTTGGGGGAGTCGGGCCTCGCGTAGGCCCCCACGAGCTGATCCTCGTCGCTGCCCAGCCCCTCGTCTCCCGATTTCTTCGACTCCGGCGACCCCCGCTGCACCAGCCACACCGTGGCCATGATGAACAGCAGGAACTGCAGGAACTCCGACTGCCAGTTCTCGGCCACGTCGACCGCGAAATCCGAGGAGGTGACGAAGTCGAGCCAGCCGCTCGGCGTGCCGCTGTGCGTGGCCTGCTCCTCGTTGTAGACGGAGAGCCCCGCGAAGGACTGAGCCACGAGCACGAGTATGAATGCCGCCGCGAAGACGAGCGAGAGGGCGTGATCCTTGATCCTCATGTCAGCGCCCCGTCACCACGATCGCGAACATCGCGATCAGACCGACCAGCACCAACCCCATCCACAACCAGAACATCGTTTTCATATCGTGATCGTAGGGCCGCGCTCATCGCGGGGAACAGGCCCTTGCGGAGGGGGTCTCGGTTGTGCCAAGGGGGACCGGAGAGGATACCTGCTGGGTCGACCGCTGTCGAGGGAGTGCGGGGAGGCGCGTCGCCCGCGTAGTGTTCGACGCGAACGGAAAGGATGTGAGCACCGTGCCGAAGTCGAAGACACCGCAGCTGAAGGATCCCGAGCTCTACGACCGCCTGCGCAAGGAGGGGAACTCCGAGGAGAAGGCCGCGCGCATCTCGAACGCCGCGGCCAAGGAGGGCCGCTCGAAGGTCGGGCGCCGTGGCGGCAACGCGGAGGACTACGAGGATCGCACCGTCGACGAGCTGAAGGAGCGCGCGAAGGAACTGGGCCTCACCGGCTACTCGAAGCTGCGCAAATCCGAACTCATCGACAAGCTCCGCAATCACTGACGCGGGGCACCGCGCTCGGCCGATCCCGCGCCCCGGGCATCACCCCCAGATGCGGTCCGACCTCCCGACCATGATCGAGATGATCACGGCGAGCGGTACGACCCAGGTGAACACCATCAGCGCCGCCATCAGGCGCAGGCTGGCCGTGCGGCGCGCCCCGCTCAGCCGCACCACGAGCATCGCGACCAAGCCGGCGACGGCCGCGACGATCCCGACTCCGCTCCAGACGGGATCGAAACGGGCGAGCAGCAGCAGCACGACCGTGACCACCACGGCCGCCACGGTCGATGAGATCAGCCATCGATCCGTCTTCGTGCTGTTCAGCGCGGGCTGGCGGCGCACCGTGGCGGGGTCGCTCTGCCCGCGATAGGGATTCGGCACGGATGCCTCGGCTTCGGGGGACTGGGTCGACCCGTCGAGGATGGGACGATCCTGGAACTGCTCGGCGTGGGAAGGCCCCGTCACCGTTCCCTGCCCGGTGCCCGCGTCGAAGCGGGAAGCCGGATGCGGGGGATCGGGGCGCTCCTCGCGCTGCCGCTCCTTGTCGTCGGGATCGAGCCGGGGGTCAGGATCGGATTCGTGCTGCGGATGTTCGTTCGCATCCATCGTCGGCTCCTCTCGCAGTCCTGGGCACGGCGAAGCCTTCGCCGTGCTCTACGGCCGAAGCTAACACCCGGGGCTCCGGCAAGTTCAGGGGTCGACAAACCCTGGGGTTTGGGCTAGCGCTGGCATACTGAGGGCATGTTCCGGATCGGCTGGTCGTCCCTCGAGAACCGGGTCGTCCGTGCCCGGTGAACAGCACCCCTACTTCGGGGAAGGGAGCGCGGGGGAACGGACCGGCCCTCCCCGCGTGCTGGCGCACCGCGGCTTCGTTCCCCCGGAACTCGCCGCGGAGGGGGTGGCCGAGAACACCCGGACGGCGTTCGCCGCCGCGCTCGCTGCCGGGGTGCGCTATCTCGAATCCGACTGCCGGATGACCGCGGACGGCGAGGTCGTGCTCTTCCACGACGCGGATCTTTCGCGCGTGATCGGCGAGCCGCGCCGGATCGCCGACCTGCCGCTGAGGGAGCTGTCGGCGATCATGGCCGAGCGCGGAGGACTGCTGACGCTGGCCGGCGCCCTCGAGGAGTTTCCGCGCTCGCGCTTCAACATCGACGTGAAGGTCGCGAGGGCGGCCGATCCTGCGGGACGCATCGTCGCGCCGCACGCGCACCGCACGCTCGTGACCAGTTTCTCCGACGCTACCCGTATTCGCGCGCTGCGCTCGGCCGCAATCGCGGGAGGCCGCCCGGCCACGTCGGTGGGGCAGCGCGGCATCATCCGCTTGCTCGCCGCTCTCGCGGCCCGTTCCGCGCGGCTCCAGGCCCGTGCGCTCGCGGGAGTCGACGCGCTGCAGATCCCCGAGCGGCAGGGGCCGATCCGGGTGCTCAGCCGCCGTCTCATCGACGCGGCGCATCGCGCGGGTGTCGAGGTGCACGTGTGGACCGTCAACGATCCGAATCGCATGGTCTCGCTCGTGCATCGCGGCGTGGACGGCATCGTCACCGACCGCGCCGATCTCGCCATCGCGGCGCTCGAGTGACGTTCCGTCTCCGCTCGCCCCGGCGAGGGCTCCATCTACCTCGACCCGTACGCGCGGGTCAACCCCGATGACGCGCGGCGCTCGCGCTTCTAGGGTGGAAGCGTCGCGGCTCGGATCCGAGCTCACGGGCGGCCGAGCCGCGACCCGGCCCGGCGATCGCCGAGCTTGCCGTTCGGTAACGGAGGAGGACGACGTGGTGCAGATCTGGGAGCAGAACGAGGAGAAGGACGAGGACGACGAGCTGGTCGTCACGGAGCACCGCGATGAGGCCGAGCCCGCCGTCGAGCCCGAGGACGAGCAGGCCGTCGAGACCACGGAGCCGGATCCCCGTGCCGCGCTCGACGAGCTGGGAGAGGACGTGTCGTCGTCGCCGGCGCGTCGAGGGCACGAGGACATCGAGGAGTCGGAGAGCTGATCCGTGGACGAACGGCGGGCGAAGGCTGCTGACGACGGCAGGGGCGAGAGCGCGAACGAGCGCGCCGATCGCAACTGGAACGAGATCCTGCAGGAGGTGCGCGTCACGCAGACCTGCACGCAGATCCTCGGCGGTTTTCTGCTCGCCGTCGCCTTTCAACGCCGCTTCACCGAGCTCGATGAGTACCAGCTGGTGCTGTACCTGGTACTCGTCGCACTCGCGGGAACCTCGACGCTGTTCGGGCTCTCGCTGGTCGTGGTGCACCGACGATTCTTCGGCAAGAGGCAGAAGATGCGTATCGTGCGCGTCGGCAATCGCCTGCTCATGGCCAACCTCGCGGTGGTCGCACTGCTCATCGCCGGTGTGACGAGCCTGATCTTCGACTTCACGGTGAGCCGCACGGCCGGCGTGGTCGCCCTCGTTGCGGCGCTGCTGCTGAGCTGCGCGCTCTGGTTGCTCGTGCCG
This sequence comes from Leucobacter tenebrionis, assembly GCF_019884725.1. Taxonomy (NCBI): domain Bacteria; kingdom Bacillati; phylum Actinomycetota; class Actinomycetes; order Micrococcales; family Microbacteriaceae; genus Leucobacter; species Leucobacter tenebrionis. The sequence goes on from NZ_CP082322.1 coordinate 3,253,597, forward strand.
CTCGGCGGCGCCGGGGCCGGCGCGGGCGCCGACGCGGGCTCAGGTTCGGGCGCCGGTGCGCGCTCTGGCTCGGGCGCCGGTGCGCGCTCTGGCGCGGGCTCGGGCGCCGGTGCAGGTTCGGGACCGAGCACGGGCGCTAGCGCTGGCTAGGGTGCCGGCGCACGCTCGGAATCGGATGCACCTTCGGGTGTCGGCGCGCGCTCCGACTCCGGCGCCGGCCCGGGCGCGGGTGCCGGTGCCGGCTCTGGCTCGGGCGCGGGCTCGGGTGGCGCTCCGGCTCGGGCTAAGACTCCGGCCGCTGCCCGAGCGTGAGCGAGCCCGCACGGTTCACAGCATCTTGACGAGCGAGCGCTTCTTCATGAAATAGGCGGCGTGCTCGATCTCGCCGCGCTCGCGCTGCTGCTCGAGCTCGCGGATCGCGTCGATCACGAGTTCTTGCGCGGTGACCGAGGTGCTGCTGTCGAGCACCACTTCCTCTCGGATCCTCATCCCGTCTCCTTCCGGTTCGAAGTGTCTGGGGCGAGCGTACGCCGTACCTCCGACATTCTTCGCGAAGAGAGCCCGAGCCGCGGGGAATCGGGGCGGGCAAGGGGAGCCGATACTAGGCTGCGGCGCCGCCGGGCGTCGGGGACGGGCACTTCATGTGGGTCGGCTTGCCCGGGCCTCCGCGGTCGATGCGATGCTCCTTCATCGACTCGCCGCAGATCGGGCATTTCGGGTCTGCAGGCATCACGTACGGCGGCTCGTCACGGTCGCCCAGTTGTGCGGGCCCCTCGAACTGGTAGAGGAAGCGCTGAATCGCTGCATAGACGCCGGGCACGCCGTCGTAGGGGGTCTTGTGCCAGAGGTGCCGCTTCTCGCGTTTTCGTTCGCCCACAAACGAAATGCTAGCACGTTCATTCGTGGGCGAACGAGATACCATGTGGGAGTGGATGCTCAGCCGGAAGACCTGCTCGAACTCGATCGACAGGTGTGCTTCGCGCTCGCGGTCGCCAGCCGCAGCGTCATCGGCGTCTACCGTCCGATCCTCGAACCGCTCGGCCTCACTCACCCCCAGTACCTCGTGATGCTGGCGCTCTGGGGGGACGCCCCCCTCCGCTTCAGAGAGCTCGCCGAGATGCTGCGGCTCGACCCGGCGACGCTCTCGCCGATCATCAAACGACTGGAGCAGTCAGGGCTCATCGAGCGTCTGCCCGTGGACGGTGACGAGCGAACCTTCTCGCTCGTGCCAACGGAGGCGGGCAGCGCCCTTCGCGAGCGGGCGCTCTCGGTGCCCCCTGCGGTGGTCGAGCGCCTCGGCGTGCCGATCGAGCGCCTCATGGCGCTCCGCGACGAACTCGTCGCCGTGATCGATGCCGTCGATCGAGGCCCGCGAGACGGCCGGAGCGGTTGAGCGAGTGCAGCGCGTCGCTGGGCCGACGGGGGCACCTCCTGCAGCACAGATCTACGCTCAAGCACCTCGACTGCGGTGGATCGGTGTGCTTGAACGCCGATCGGTGCGGGAAGGCACGCCGGGGAGGCCGAGGAGGCTGAGGAGGCCGGGGGAGGCCCGAGGAAGGCTGCGGAGACTGAAGAGGCCAGGGAGGTTGCGGCAGGGCCCGCCCTCAGCGAGCCGCGCCGGAGGCGATCCGCAGCGCAGCTCCCGTGAGCGAGTCGGGGTTCTCCGCGAGGGCGGCCGGCGGCCCCGTGAAGACCAGCCGTCCGCCGTCGGCGCCGGCTCCCGGCCCGATGTCGACCACGTGATCCGCCTCGGCCACGACGCGCAGGTTGTGCTCGACGACCACGAGCGTCGCTCCTCCCTCGACCAGCTCGGCGAACAGCGCGTTGATCCGGTCCACATCGCTCGGGTGGAGGCCCGTGGTCGGCTCGTCGAGCACGATCCGCTCCGAGGAGAGATCCGTCACGCCGCTCAGGTGCTTCGCGAGCAGCAGTCGCTGCTTCTCGCCTCCCGAGAGCGTGTCGAGCGACTGCCCCACGGAGATGTAGCCGAGACCCACCCGGTCGAGCCAGCGCATCTTCGCGGCGATCCCGTCGCGCTCGGCGAAGAGCTGCGCGACTCCCTCGGCGGTCATCCGCAGCACGTCGGCGACCGTGCGGCCATCGATCCGCACCGAGAGCGCCCGCTCGTTGAAACGCTCGCCGCCGCAGACCTCACAAGGGGTCGCCACGTCGTCGAGGAACGCCAGCTCCGTGGTGATGTACCCCTTGCCCCGGCAGCCGGGGCACGCCCCTTTCGAGTTGAAGCTGAACCACGCCGGCTCGAGCCCCGACGCCTCCGAGAACGCGGCGCGCACCTCGTCGGCTACGCCCAGCACGCTCAGCGGTGTCGAGCGGACGCCGCCGCGCAGCGGATCCTGACCGACCACCGTGAACTCCGGATGCTGCCGGGGCAGTTCCTCGGTCGCGAACGAGCTCTTCCCCGATCCCGCCACGCCGGTCACGGCCGTGAGCACCCCGAGCGGCACGGAGACGTCGAACCCGGTCAGGTTGTGGGTGCTCGCGCCGGACACCAGCACCTCGCCCCGGGCCGCGCGCGGCGCGTGCGTCAGCCGCAGAGGCCGCGCGAGCAGCCGCCCCGTCAGCGTGCCGCTCTCGCGCAACTGCGCGGGGGTGCCCTCGAACTGCACGAGACCGCCGTGCGACCCCGCGCCCGGTCCCATGTCGACCACGTGATCCGCCACTCGGATCACCTGCGGATGGTGCTCGACGACCAGTACGGTGTTGCCGGCGTCGCGCAGCCTGATGAGCAACTGGTTGAGCCGCTGCACGTCGGCCGGGTGCAACCCGGTCGAGGGCTCGTCGAACACGTACGTGACGTCGGTGAGCGCGCTGCCGAGGTGGCGCACGATCTTCACCCGCTGCGCCTCTCCGCCCGATAGCGTCGACGATTCCCGGTCGAGCGACAGGTAGCCGAGGCCGACCGAGAGCAGCGCGTCGAGCGAGCGCCTGATTCCCGCGACCGCGGGCTCCACCCGCGCGTCCTCGAAGCCGTCGAGCAGCCGCCGCAGCTCCGAGACCGACATCGCGGTCCAGTCCACGATCGACCGCCCCTCGATGAGGCTCGCCCGGGCGGCAGCGTTCACCCGCGCCCCGCCGCATTCGGGGCACACCCGCTGCTCGGTGAGGCGATCCAGCTCCTCCCGCACCGGCTTCGAGATCTTCGACGGGCGGTTCTTCACGTACACGTCGCGCATGCGCGTGACGACGCCGTCGAAGCGGGCGGTCTTCGGGAAGCGGGGATCCGGATCCGGCAGCTTCACCTGATCGGCGTAGAGGAAGAGGTCCATCTCCTCCTCCGTGTAGTCCTTCAGCGGCTTCTTGCGGTCGAAGAGGCCGCAGTAGGCGAAGCGCTTCCATCGGTACACCCCCGGTCGGAACTGGCTGAACCGCACCGGGCCCTCGTCGATGTTCTTCTCCGGATCGATGAGCGCCTCGACGTCGATGTCGACCACGGTGCCGAGACCCTCGCAGGCCGGGCACATGCCGCTCGGGTCGTTGAACGAGTAGGCGGGCGAGTAGCCCGCGTTCGGCTCGCCGATCCGCGAGAACACGAGGCGCAGCAGGGGTGCCACGTCGGAGGCCGTCGCGACGGTGGATCGCGCGTTGCCGGTGAACCTGCGCTGGTCGATCAGCGCGGTGAAGGTGAGCCCGCTCATCGACTGCACCTCGGGCGCGGCGAGCTGCGGCAGCCGATTGCGCACGAAACTCGGGTAGGAGTCGTTGACGAGGCGCTGCGCCTCGGCCGCGATGGTGTCGAGCACGAGCGATGACTTGCCCGAGCCGGAGACGCCGGTGAACACGGTCAGCGCCTTCTTCGGAACCGCGAGGCTCACGTCTCGGAGGTTGTTCGTCGCCGCGCCGACGACGCCGATGCACTCGCCCGGATCCCCCATGCCGTTCATGGCTCGATCCTACGGGGCGCGGTTCCTGCAGCACAGATCGGCGCTCACGCACACGTTCTGCCGCGGATCGGTGTGCATGAAGGTCGATCGGTGCGGGTAGGGCCGGGGTGCGGGTGGTACCCGGGGTGTGAGGTGCGGGTAGGGCCGGGGCGCGGGGTGCGGGCGGGGCCGGGGCCCGGGGCGCGGGGTGCGGGCGGGGCCGGGGCCCGGGGCGCGGGGTGCGGCCGGGGTGCGGGCCCGTGGAGTGCACGCCGCGACCGAGGCCGCGCGCTTCGTTGTCAAGGCCCTGTCGTACGGGGGCGGCGCTCGCCAGACTGGAGGCGACGACTCGACGAAGGGAGTGCCCGTGAGCGATCAGGATCGCCAGGTACGGTCGGTGGAGGACCTGGATCTGCAGCGTTATCTCGGACTCTGGTACGAGATCGGGCGACTGCCGCTGAGATTCGAGGACGACGGTGCGCGCGACGTCACCGCCGAGTACTCGCTGCGAGACGACGGCACGGTGCAGGTGGACAACCGGTGCATCGACGCCGAGGGGGAGCCGACGCAGGCCCTCGGTCAGGCCGAACCGGACGAGGATCACGCGGGCCGACTGCGCGTCAGCTTCCTGCCGGAGGGGCTGCGCTGGATCCCGTTCACTCGCGCGGACTACTGGGTGCTGCACATCGACGAGGGCTACCGGCACGCGCTCGTGGGCACTCCGGATCGCAAGCACCTCTGGCTGCTCGCGCGGGAGCCGCACATCGATGCTGAGGCGGAGCGCGAGTTCCTGGCCGAGGCGCGCGAGCAGGGTTATGATCTGACGCACTGGATCCGTCCGCAGCAGTCGGGGGCCCGCGTCACCGACGAGCAGCTGTCTCACGGAGCCGCTGAATAGCGTCGGGCGGCCGCATCGGCACCCCCGGGCGGCCGCTCGCACCACCAGAACCGCCGACGAGATGCGAGGAGGAACACCGATGAACCCCGAACCCCTCGAGACGAGTGCCGAAACTCCCGAGGCCGATCTGCTCGACCAGCTCGCCCCGGCCGACCCGGGTGACGACGCGCCCGATCCCGAACCCCTCGCGACCGCGAGTGAGCCCGTCAACGAGGCCGACTGGGCCGAGCACCAGCGGGAGGTGCCCCTCGACGACGAACCGGAGACGGGCGGCCCCGGAGCGGGCGACGACGAGTAGCGCCGTGCCGGCCTTCCGCCCGCGCCTATAGCGCATCCGGGCGCGCAGGCGGAAGGCCCTGGCCCGCCCCTCGGCGCTGGCTAGGCTGAAACCATGACGAAGCAGGCGGAGGAACACGGCAAGACGGGCACCGGCAAGAGCGGCATCGCGGGCCTGATGCAGCGCGTCATCGCGTGGGCGCTGCGATTGCGTCTCGTGCGCGCGTACCTGCTCTACTCCGAGCACCGCGGCGCGATGCTCGCCGACAGCATCACCTATCGCGCGCTGTTCAGCGTGTTCGCGGCCGTGCTGCTCGGCTTCTCGCTCGCCGCGCTCTGGCTGGGCGGCAATCCCGACGCGATGAACGCGCTCGCGGACGCGCTCGAGAGTTTCCTGCCCGGGCTCACCGACATCGTGGACCCGACGGATATCAAGGCGCAGGCAGGGTTCACCATCGCCGGCATCATCTCGCTGCTCGGCCTCGTCGGCGCCGCGATCAGCGCGATCGCGAGCCTGCGAACCGCGCTGCGCGTGCTCGGCGACCAACTGCACGACGACGGGTTCTTCCTATGGGTGCTGCTGCGCAACCTGCTGGTCGGGATCGTCTTCGGCGGGCTGCTCGTCGTCGCTGCCGTGCTGAGTGTGGTGGCATCGGTCGGGATCGGCGCGGTGGTCTCCTGGCTCGGCATCTCCGACGGCGGCACCGCCGCCGACGTGCTCACCCGCATCTTCGGCGTGCTGGTCGTCTTCGTGATCGACACGGTCGCGATCGTGGCGGTGTTCCGACTGCTGTCGGGGGTGCGCGCCCCCGCCCGCGCCCTCTGGGTCGGCGGCGTGATCGGCGGCCTCGGGCTCACCGTGCTGCAGGAGCTGTCGGGGCTCTTCGTGCGCGGAGCCACGGCGAATCCGCTGCTCGGCACGTTCGCGGCGCTCATCGCGCTGCTGCTCTGGTTCAACCTCTCGGCGCAGGTGATCCTCATCGCCAGCAGCTACATCATCACCGGTACCGAGGAGGCCCGTGACCGGGTGCGCGCGAAGTTCGGCGCCAGCACGCTCGCCCAGCGGCGTCGGCAGCGGGCCGAGGATGCGCTGCACGCGGCCACGCGGGAGCTGCGCGCCGCGCGCGAGGCCGAGCGCGAGGAGCGGGAGAAAGCGGGGCAGGATCCGGACCCGGATCCGGGTCAAGATCAGGGGGAGGTTCCGGGGCGGGACCAGGATCTGTCCGCCGAGAGCGAATCCGGCCCGGTCGGCGAGCCTGACCCGGCGCAGGGATCCGACCCGGCGCGCTGAACCTCTGCTAGCCGCGGCCAGGCAGAGATGAGGAGCCCGCGGCGCGCAGTTGCTCGATCACGCCTGCGATGCGGCGCTCCCGGGTCTCAGGGCGCTTCGCGTCGGCGACGGACCGCGCGTGCTCCTTTCGCCGGGAGGGTGCGAGCGCGTCGAACGCCGCCCGCAGCCCGGGCTCGGCGTCGAGGGCGGCGGCGAGGTCGTCGGGCACCTCGACCGTGCGCGCTGCCGTGTCGAGCGCGATCGCGGCCGTGACGACTTCGCCGATCTCGACGCCCAGCTCGGCGCGCGCGGCCTTCGACAGGCCGATGAGGTACTTCCCGCCCATGGACGCGAGGCGCAGGCGGGAGGTGCGGCCGCCGATGGTCACGAGCACGGTGGCGCGCTTGCCACCGCCGAGCTGCTCGACCTGAGATTGGGTGAGTTCGATCGCGGTGGCGGGGCCCTGGGGTTCGAGCAGGGTCTCGATCTGCAGCGTCATGCCCTCATGCTACGCCGGGGCGCAGGATCCGAAGCCCCGTCGAGATAGGAGTTTCGCACGCGGGATCGCGATCCCGCGTGCGAAATCCGTATCTCGACGCCCCTCGCAGCCCCGGCTGGGGAGCGGCGCCGGGGATGGGCCGGATGCACGCGTTCCCACCCGCGTTGCTCTCCGCACTCGATCCCGAACCCGCGCCCATTGCCCGCGAGTCCTGACGGTGGCAGAGTGGGGAGCTATGAGTGATACCCGCGGAGAACCGGTCGCCGAGCGGCCCGACATGCTCGCCATCGGCCAGGACCGCTTCGGCGGGCCCGAGGAGCTGCACGAGGTGCGCCTCCCCAGACCGAAGCCGCGCGTCGGCCAGATCCTCGTGCGGGTGCGCGCGGCCGGGGTGAATCCGACGGACTGGAAGCACCGCTCGGGCCCGGGCTTCGTGCGGGAGCCGTCCGTGCTCGGCTGGGACGTCTCGGGAGTCGTGGAGGCCGTGGGCCTCGGGTCGACGCTATTCGAACCCGGCGACGAGGTGTTCGGGATGCTGCCGTACCCGCACGGCGTCGGGTCGCACGCCGAGTACGTGGTCGGCCCCACCCGCGCCTTCGTGCGCAAGCCCGAGTCGATCGACCACGTGCAGGCCGGCGCTCTGCCGCTGGCCTCCCTCACGGCCTGGCAGGCGCTCGTCGACACCGCCGCGCTCGGCCCCGACGACCGGGTGCTGATCCACGCCGCGGCCGGCGGTGTGGGGCACCTCGCCGTCCAGATCGCGAAGGCCCGCGGGGCGTACGTGATCGGCACCGCGAGCGCGGCGAAGCACGGCTTCCTCCGAAAGCTGGGCGTCGACGAGGCGATCGACTACCGCGAGGTCGATTTCGCCGAGGCCGTGCGCGACGTCGACGTCGCGCTCGACACGATCGGCGGCGACTACCAGCTGCGCTCGCTCCGTACGCTGCGACCCGGCGGGCTGCTCATCTCGACCCTGCCCGCTCCGGCGCCGGGCCTGTGGGAGGAGGCCGAGCGCCTCGGCGTGCGAGCGAAGCTGATCCTCGTCGAGGCCGATCACGGTGGGATGCAGGCGATCGCCGACCTCGCGGAGTCCGGTGCGCTGCGGGCAACGATCGCCGGCACCTTCCCGCTCGCCGAGGCCGCGCGGGCGCACGAGGCCGGCGAGACCAACCGCACGGCTGGCAAGCTCGTGCTCGTGATGGACGAGTCCGCCCAGGAGCGCTGAGGGGGCTCGGGGCCCGCCGTTCTCGTCGGGCGCCTCGCCGCTACAGTTGAGGCATGTGCTCGAGCTACGGATTCGGCGGCGGCCCCCGCGGCCTCGGGCTCACCTTCGATCTGCCGCCGATGCACGAGCCCGACAGCCGTCGGCTGCTCGAGGCCTGGGCGCGGGAGCATCGCGGCCGAGCCCGCATCACGGGGCGACTGGCGCGCAACCTCAATCCGATCATCCATCGCGGGTACGGGGAGCGGGCGGTCGAGCTCGGCTGGTGGTGGCTGCACGACGGCGCGGAGCCGGCGCCCTACAGCGCCTTCAACTCCCGCGACGACACGCTGCTGCGCAAGTGGCGCGCTCCGTTCCAGCGGCGCGCGATCGTGCCCGCGCACTGGTACGTGGAGCGCGGCGTGCCGTTCGGACTGCCGGGCGATGAGCTGTTCGGGATCGCCGCCATCGTGACTCCGGTGCCGCAGCCGGGCGGCGTGCTCATGAGCTATTCGCTCGTCACGCGCGACGCCGTGGGCGCGGCGGCGGGAACCCACCCGCGCATGCCGCTGCTCCTGGCCCGTGAGCTGCACGACGAGTGGCTCGATCCCGAGCGCCCGGGCGATGCCCGGCTCATCGAGGATGCCGTGGCGGGGTCGGAGCGGCTCGCGCTCGCCGTTGAACCGGTCGGGGCTGCGGGATCGGCGGATCCCGCAGCCCGCGAGCGCGATGCGGCAGCCGTGGATCCCCTGCCCACCCTCTTCTGAGTCCCCCCCTCCCCGAACGCGGAGTCCCGAATTGCTGGTTCTTCCCGGTTCGAGGCAGCAATTCGGGACTCCGCGTTCGCGAACCGGGTCGCCGATAGGCTGGATCCGGAGTTCGGGGCCGCATCCGGCGCCCGGGCAGGCGAAGCGGGGCCCGATCGGCCCCGCACACCGAAGTGGAGGCAGACATGACGGAACAGGCGACGGCGCGGCACGGACATGCGGCAGACGGCGCGGCTGACGAGGCGGCGCTGCGAGCGGCGGTCGAGGAGCAGTTCGCGAGCACGATGGAGGATCTGCAGCGGCTCGTGCGCATCCCGTCGGTGTCGTGGCCGGCGTTCGATCCGACGCACGTCGCCGCGAGCGCCGAGGCTATCGCCGGGCTGCTGCGGGAGACCGGGCTCTTCGACGTGGTCGACATCCGCCGCGCGCCGGTCGCCGGCGGCGAGGGCACGGACGGCGCCGATCCCGAGCTCGGCCAGCCGGCCGTCGTGGCGCGGCGGGAACCCCGCAACGGCCGACCCACGGTGCTGCTCTACGCCCACCACGACGTGCAGCCGCCCGGTCGGGACGAGGACTGGAGCACTCCGCCCTTCGAGCCGACCGAGCGCAACGGCCGCCTCTACGGGCGCGGCGCGGCCGACGACAAGGCCGGGGTGATGGCCCACATCGGCGCGATCCGCGCGCTCGCCGCGGCCGCCGAGGCCGAGGGGCGCGAGCTCGAACTCGGCATCGCGCTCTTCATCGAGGGCGAGGAGGAGTGGGCGTCGCAGTCGTTCGGCAACTTCCTGCGCGAGAACCGGGATCTGCTCGCGGCCGACGCGATCATCGTCGCCGACTCGAGCAACTGGGATACCGAGACCCCGGCGCTCACGGTCGCGCTGCGCGGTGCGGTCGCCTTCAACATGCGGGTGCAGACGCTCGACCACGCGCTCCACTCCGGTATGCACGGCGGCGCGGTGCCGGATGCGATGCTCGCGACCGTGCGTCTGCTCGACACCCTCTGGAACGAGGACGGATCCGTCGCGGTCGAGGGGCTCACCAGCGCCGATATCGACACCCCCGAGTACGACGAGGCGCGGCTTCGCGAGGAGTCGGGCCTGCTCGACGGCGTGAGCCCGATCGGCCGCGGCGAGATCCTGAGCCGCGTCTGGGCGCAGCCCGCGATCACCATCACCGGCATCGACGCCCCCGATGTCGCCAACGCCTCGAATACCCTGATCCCGAGCGTGCGCGTGCGCATCAGCGCCCGTATCGCGCCCGGGCAGGATCCCGAAGCGGCGTTCGAGGCGATCCAGAACCACCTGCGCGCGAATGCGCCGTACGGGGCGAGGATCGAGTTCGAGAGCGGCGACCTCGGCCAGGCGTTCCTCGTCGACACGAGCGGCTGGGCCGTGGCCGAGGTGCGCGGCGCCATGGCCGACGCGTGGGAGCGGGAGCCGGTCGACATGGGCGTGGGCGGGTCGATCCCGTTCATCGCCGAGCTCATCGAGGAGTTCCCGGCGGCTCAGATCCTGGTCACGGGCGTCGAGGATCCCGACGGCCGCGCCCACAGCCCGAACGAGTCGCTGCACATCGAGTCGTTCCGCAAATCGCTGCTGACCGAGGCACTGTTCCTCGCGCGCCTCGACGCGCGCGAGGGGTAGAGGGACGCGGGCTCCTCGCGAGTCGGGGCCGCTGACCCCGGGGTATTCCGCCGAACCCGAGCTGTCCTGTCGAGCCTGAGCCGATCATCGGCGATACACGGCTCAGGCTCGACAGAAGAGCTCAGTTCCGAGAAACAGGGCTCAGTGCCGGTGCGGCGGCGCCTGGTTCGGGTGCTCGGTACGGTTCATATCGGGGATCCGACCGCTCGCCGCCGCCTCCGCGCGCAGCAGGTCGCGGATCTCGGAGAGCAGCTCGGCCTCGGCCGAGGTCTCCGGCTCCTCCTCGGGTTCGGGCTTGCGCCACTTGTTCATGGGTACCACGAATACGAAGTAGACCACGGCGGCGACGATCACGAAGTTGATGAGCGCGCCGAGCAGGGCGCCGAAGGCGATCGTGCCGCCGCCGGGAAGCGCGACCTGCATGGCGGTGTCGAGCGAGTCCGCCTTGAACACCACGCCGATCACGGGGTTGATGAGGGAATCGACGACTCGCTCGACGACCGTGTTGAACGCGGCCCCGATCACCACGGCGACGGCGAGGTCGATCACGTTCCCGCGCAGCAGGAACTCCTTGAAACCCTTGAACATGTGCGCTTCCCCCAAATCTGTCATGTGTGCGCCTGGAGAAAACGTTAGTGCACCCGCGCCCGAAACGACGGAATCCCGCACGAGAAGGCTCGCGCGGGATTCCGTCGTGGGGCGCTTCCGCCCGGAGTGCTCGTCGTTACATGCAGGCCATGGCATCTTCCATGGCCGCGTCGACGTACTCCTCCATGAGTCCGTTCAGGTCCTCGTTCACGGCGCTCGCGGGATCGTTGGCGAGCTGGTAGAACTTCTCGTAGATAGCCTGGTTGGGGCTGTCGGCCTCGGCGAGCTGGCGGTAGGCGTCGATGATCTCGGGGGAGATATCGGTGCTCGTCATGTCACCGCCGACCGTGGCGACCCGGTCGAGGGCGGCGCAGAACTCGGGGGAGCGGTCGCCGGTGGTGTCGGCGGGAGCCTCTTCCGTGCCGGGTGTGGTGGGCTCGGCGCTCGCCTCCAGATCCTCGGTCAGCGAGTCGGTGTCGCTCGAGTCGGTGGACGGGGACTCGATCTCCGACTGCAGCTCATCGAGCGAATCGCTGTAGCTGTCGAGCTCGGAGCCGACGCTCGAGAAGACGGCGGCCCAGGTGATGACGATCCCGATGCCGATGAGCACCCCGATACCGCCGGTGATGAGGCCGGTGAGCGACATGCCCTTCGACTGCTTCTTCCGCAGCGCGATGATGCCCAGCACGACCGCCGCGGCGCCGACGAGGATCGTGATGATGCCGCCGACGAAGGGGATCCAGCCGAAGATCAGCGCGCCGACGACGGCGACGATGCCGAGGATCATGGCCGTGATCGCGAGGCCCTTCGGCTCGCGCGGCGCTGCAGAGTACGCGGGGTAGCCCTGGCCCGGCGCCTGCTGCGGCGGCACGGGAGGCACGGGCGGCGCCGGCGGCGCGGCGTTGAACTGGGGTGCTTGCGACTGCGGCAGCGCGGTGGTCGGCTGCTGGTCGGCGTTCTGCTGGAACGTGTTCTGCTGACCGCCGTCGTAGGGCGATCCGTCGAAGCCGGGGAGCACGCTCGTCGGCTGCTGGTCGCCGCCGGCCTGGGGGAGCGCGGTGGTGGGCTGCTGGTCGCCGTCGACCTGCGGGGCCGCGGTGGTCGGCTGCGCATCGGCCTCGTCGAAGCGGGGCGGCTCGGGCTGAGTCGGCGGGGCCGGAGGCGTCGGGGGAACCGGCGGCACCGGGGACTCGGGCGGCGTCGGCTTTCCGGGATCGTTCGTGTCAGACATAGCCGGTTCTGCTCCTTCAAAATCTTCGCGTTCTCAAGAACGTGTCTCGCCGCTGCGAGACGGCCGCTCGTGAACACATCGGCATCGATCATGCGCGAGCCGTTCCTGACCCCCACGCCGACCATCCTATGCGCTGCATGTGACATCTGTGTCTTGACGGATGGCGGACGCGACCCTGGCCGAGGGGGTAGCGTGGGGATCATGGAGTTTATCGGCGCGATGCCCACGGTCGACCTCACCTACTCGGACGTGTTCCTCGTGCCGCGGCACTCCGGCGTCGGCAGCCGACTCGGAGTGGATCTCACTCCCACCGACGGCACGCCGGCGACGCTGCCGCTCGTGGCCGCGAATATGAACTCGGTCACCGGCCCGCGGCTCGCCGCGGTGCTCGCGAGGCGCGGCGGGCTCGCGGTGCTGCCCCAGGATCTCGCGCTCGCCGAAACCGAGCGGGCGATCCGCTGGGTCAAGCGACAGCCGGTCGTCTTCGACACTCCGATCGTGATGCCGCCGCACGCCACAGCGGACGAAGCGCTGCGCCTGATCCCCCGCGCCGCGGAGCAGGCCGTCGTCGTCGCCGACCGCGATGCTGACGAATCGGTGCGGGCCTCGGGCATCCGCGGAGCGCTCTCCGCGGCCAGGCTGACCTCGGTGCCGGGCGACGCGCTGCTCGGGGATCTCGTCATCGGGGAGCCTGCGATCCTCGACGCCGACGAGCTGGCGGATCCGCGCTCAGCCTTCGATGCGGTGACCGCTGCGAGCGAGTCGCGCGCCGCCGCCGCGCACGGAGCCGATCCCGACGGAGCTGACCCGCATGCCGCCGACCCGCACCCCGCCGAGACGGTCTGCGTCGTGAGCGGGGGAGTCCTCGTCGGAACGCTCTCGCCCCGATCCGCCCTGCGTCGATCCATCTACCGCCCGGCCCTCGACCGCGAGGGCCGGCTCGCCGTCGCGGTCGCGGTCGGCATCAACGGAGACGTCGCGGCGAAGGCGCGCGCCCTCGCCGCGGCCGGGGCCGACGTGCTCGTCATCGACACCGCCCACGGGCACCAGGAGGGGATGATCCGCGCGATCCGCACGGTCGCCGACCTCGGTCTCGGACTGCCGATCGTCGCGGGCAACATCGTCACGGCCGATGGCGTGAACGACCTCGTGAGCGCGGGCGCCACGATCCTCAAGGTCGGTGTGGGGCCCGGCGCCATGTGCACCACCCGCATGATGACGGCCGTGGGGCGCCCCCAGTTCTCGGCCGTGCTCGAGACCGCTCAGGCGGCCCGCGAACTCGGCGCGCACGTCTGGGCCGACGGCGGGGTGCGCTACCCGCGCGACGTCGCCCTCGCGCTGGCCGCCGGCGCCGCGTCGGTGATGATCGGATCCTGGTTCGCGGGCACCGCCGAGTCCCCGGGCGAGCTGCGCACCGACGCCGACGGGCGCCAGTACAAGGAGTCGTGGGGCATGGCCTCGACGAAGGCGGTGCAGGGCCGATTCGGCGGGCTCGACGCCTACGAGCGGGCGCGCAAGGAGCTCTTCGCCGAGGGCATCTCGTCGTCGAAGATCTACCTGGACCCGCAGCGCCCCGGCGTCGAGGACCTCGTCGACATGATCACGTCGGGCGTGCGCTCGTCGTTCACCTACGCCGGAGCCGACTCGCTGCGCGAGTTCCACGTGCGCGCCCGGGTCGGGCTGCAGTCGGCGGCGGGCTACGAGGAGGGCAAGGCGCTGCCGGTCTCCTGGTAGGGCGCGGTGCATCGAGGCGGATCGGGATCCGGATCCCCCTCCCCGAGCCGTCCGCCGAATAGGATGGGGGAGTCGGCGCGCACAGCCCGACGGCGCGATCACGAAACGAGGAGCACCGGTGAAGTACATCTCGACCCGCGGCGGCATGGCGCCGGCACCCTACAGTGAGATCCTGCTCGAGGGCCTCGCTACAGACGGGGGGCTGGTCGTGCCGGAGACGGTGCCGCGGCTGAGCGCCGAGCAGATCGAGTCGTGGCGATCCCTCAGCTATCCCGAGCTCGCCACCGAGGTGCTCGGCATCTTCGCCGCCGACTTCCCGCGCGACGACCTCGCGCGCATGTGCCGCGACGCCTACAGCGCCGAGAACTTCGTCGCCCCCGAGGTCGTCCCCGTGACCGAGCTCGAGCCCGGCATCTCGCTCGTCGGGCTCTCGGAGGGGCCCACGCTCGCGTTCAAGGACATGGCGATGCAGTTCCTCGGGCAGTCGCTCGAGTACGTGCTCGCGAAGACGGATCGCGCGCTCAACATCGTGGGGGCGACCTCGGGCGACACCGGCTCGGCCGCCGAGTACGCCCTGCGCGGCAAGGACGGCATCGCGGTGTTCATGCTCTCCCCGCAGGGCCGCATGAGCGACTTCCAGCGCGCGCAGATGTACTCCCTCACCGACGAGAACATCCACAACATCGCCGTCGAGGGTGTCTTCGACGACTGCCAGAACCTCATGAAGGCGCTGTTCGAGGATCTCGAGTTCAAGCGCGCCCACGACCTCGGCGCCGTGAACTCGGTCAACCTGGGCCGCGTCAGCGCGCAGGCCGTCTACTACTTCTGGGCGTGGCTGCGCGCGAGCGACGGCGTCGCGGCCGAAGATCGCGCCGCATTCGAGATCTCGGTCACGGTGCCCTCGGGCAACTTCGGCAACATCTTCTCGGGCTACCTCGCGAAGACGATGGGCGTGCCGATCCGCCGTCTCGTGCTCGCGGCCAACGAGAACAACGTGCTCGACGAGTTCTTCAGGACAGGCGTGTACGCCCCTCGCGGCGCCGCCGACACCCACGCGACCTCGAGCCCCTCGATGGACATCTCGAAGGCGTCGAATCTCGAGCGCTTCGTGTTCGAGGTGCTCGGGCGCGACCCGGAGCGGCTCGCCGCGGCGTGGCGGGAGCTGGCCGAGACGGGCAGGATCGACCTCACCGCCGAGCAGGCGCGCTTCGAGTCGGAGTTCGGCTTCCAGAGCGGCACGAGCACCCACGCGGATCGCGTGGCCACCATCAAATCGGTGTTCGAGGCGAGCGGCGTGCTGATCGATCCGCACACGGCCGACGGCGTGAAGGTGGCGCGCGAGCACGTCGAGGCCGGCGTGCCGATGCTCGTGCTCGAGACGGCGAAGCCCGCGAAGTTCCCGGAGATCGTGCTCGAGGCCACGGGGGAGCGGATCGGCATGCCCGAGCACCTCGGCGACCTGCTCGAGCTGCCGCAGCACGTCACCGAGATGGCCGACGACGAGGCGGAATTGCGCGCGTTCGTCGCTGAGCGCGCCGTCAAGCGGTAGGCGACCGAGAACGCAGCACGCAGTACGACAGGGGGAGGCTGACATGTTCGGTGGACGAGCTCGGCGAGAGCTGGAACAGCGCGTCTCGAGGCTCGAGCGCGGCGCGGGCGCGCCCGAGGGGCCGATCGCGCAGACGCGGCACCTGATGCGGGCGGGCGGCGCCTGGGGCGACGGCTTCGGGCTGCTCGCCACG
This sequence comes from Leucobacter tenebrionis, assembly GCF_019884725.1. Taxonomy (NCBI): domain Bacteria; kingdom Bacillati; phylum Actinomycetota; class Actinomycetes; order Micrococcales; family Microbacteriaceae; genus Leucobacter; species Leucobacter tenebrionis. Next base: position 3,269,327 of record NZ_CP082322.1, read on the forward strand.
CGCTCGCTGCAGATCATCATCGTGCTGGTGCTCACCGCGGGCGCCGTGTTCGGCATGAGCACGTTGAGCACCGTCGTGATCCCGATCCTGCTCGCCCTCATCTTCGCGAGCACCTTCGCGCCCGTCATGGGCTGGCTGCGAGGCCATCGGGTGCCCTCGGCGCTCGCGACCGTGCTCGTGTTGCTCACGATCGTGCTGCTGCTCACCGGGGTGGGCTGGCTCATCGTGTGGGCCGTGCGCGATCAGTGGGACGAGCTGTCGGCGCAGGCGCAGACCGGTTTCGATCAGGTGATGGACTGGGTGCGCACGCTCCCGTTCGCCCCCGATCACGATCAACTGGTGGAGTGGCAGCAGAACGTCACGGACTTCCTCACCGGGTTCCTCACGAGCTCGCAGTTCGGCTCGGGGGCGCTCGCGGGGGTCGGGATCGTCACGAACTTCGTCACGGGCCTCATCCTGATGGTGGTCGTGCTCTTCTTCTTCCTGAAGGACGGGCCGCAGATCTGGCGCTTCCTGCTGCGCCCCTTCGAGGGCGAGGCGCTGGCTCGCGCGGAGCGCGCGGGCGAGAAGACGGTGCAGACCCTCGGGCATTACGTGCGCGGCACGGCGTCGGTCGCCGCCGTCGACGCGGTAGGCATCGGGATCGGCCTGCTGATCCTGCAGGTGCCCCTCGCACTGCCGCTCGCCGTGCTCGTCTTCGTGCTCGCATTCATCCCGATCGTCGGCGCGACGCTGGCCGGCATCCTCGCCGCTCTCGTCGCTCTCGTCGCCAACGGACCCCTCAGTGCCGTGCTCGTCGTGGGCGTCGTGGTGCTGGTGAACCAGCTCGAGGGCAACTTCCTGCAGCCCGTGTTGATGGGCCGCGCGCTGAAGCTGCACTCGCTCGTCATCCTGCTCGCCCTGACCATCGGCACCGTGCTGAGCGGCGTGCTCGGGGCCGTGCTCGCGGTACCGATCGCGGCCGTCGTCTGGGGCATCATCCAGGTGTGGGACGGGCCGGATCTGCCGGCGAAGGCGTTCCGGCGCAAGCCGGGCGAAGAGGTCTGACCGCGTCACCGCTGCGATACGCTGAGGTCAGGGGCACCGTACGGAGCCCCGCCGAGCGAAGGAGCCCATGATGCGTCTGCTGTTCCAGATCGTCTCGCAACTGGTGCTGGCCGCGATCGCCATAACCGTATGCCACTTCGCGCTCCCGGGCTTCGAGATGCGCATCGCGGGATTCCTGGTGGCGCTCGGGGTGTTCACGATCGCGCACGCCGTGCTGGGGCCGTTCGTGCTCAACATCGCCCAGCGATACGCGGCGCCGCTCGCCGGAGGGGTGGGGCTCGTGGCGACGCTGCTGGCGCTGTGGATCGCCACGCTCTTCCAGGGCGGCATCACGATCCGCGGCGTCGAGACCTGGGTGCTGGCGCCCATCATCGTGTGGGTGATCACGGCGCTCGGCGGGTGGATCTTCATGGCGTTCGTCGTCGATAGGCGTCTGAAGCGGCGCGCGGCCGAGAAGGCGATGCGGCACAGCAGGTCGTGAGCGCGGACAGGCGCGGTGAAGAACCGCGGAATCATGCGGGACACACCCGGGGTGCACGGATGGATTTGCCCCAGCTCGCGAAGGTGTGCCAATATATATGAGTTGCCAGCGCAGCGGGGGAAGCCCCGGAAGAGCTGCAACAGCGTCCGGCCCCATCGTATAGCGGCCTAGTACGCCGCCCTCTCACGGCGGTAACGCGGGTTCGAATCCCGCTGGGGTCACCGGAAGCGAAAGCCTCACCTTCGGGTGGGGCTTTCGTCGTTTCTCGGTGGTCTGCGCGATGGCGGCGCGATGCCCGCGCGACGGCGTCGAGGGTGCGAGCCGCCCTCGGGTCGGGCGACTCGAAACGTCCGCGGGCGCGAGTAAGCTGGACACGTTCTGTCAGGCACGAAGAGGAGCGTTCAGTGACCCGCACCATCAAGCTCGCCGTCCTTCCCGGCGACGGTATCGGACCCGAGGTGATCGAGCAGGCCAATCGTGTGCTCGATGCCGTGCTCGCCGGCGGCGACGCGGTGCTCGACCGCACGGAGTTCAAGCTCGGCGCGGAGCGCTATCTGGCGACGGGCGAGACGCTGCCCGAGGCCGAGCAGGCCGAGATCGCGCAGCACGACGCGATCCTCTTCGGCGCGGTTGGCGGGGTTCCGGGGGATCCACGCCTGAAGAACGCCAACATCGAGCGCGGCCTGCTGCTCAAGCTGCGCTTCGATTTCGACCACTACGCCAACGTGCGGCCCTGCACCCTGTTCCCCGGGGTCGAGTCGACGCTGAGGAACCCGGGCGACGTCGACTTCGTCGTGGTGCGCGAGGGCACCGAGGGCCCCTACGCGGGCAACGGCGGCCGTCTGCGCGCCGACACCCCTCACGAGGTGGCCACCGAGGTCTCCGTGAACACCGCCTTCGGCATCGAGCGCGTCGTGCGGTACGCCTTCGAGGTGGCGAGCAAGCGGCCTCGCAAGAAGCTCACCTGGGTGCACAAGACGAACGTGCTCGTGCACGCCGGCGCCACCTGGCAGCGCATCGTGCAGGCCGTCTCGTCCGAGTACCCCGATATCGCCGTCGACTACATGCACGTCGACGCCGCGACGATCTTCATGGTGCAGGATCCGGCGCGCTTCGACGTCATCGTCACTGATAACCTGTTCGGTGACATCCTCACAGACCTGGCCGGCGCCATCGGCGGCGGCATCGGGCTCGCAGCCAGCGGCAACATCAATCCCGACGGCACGTTCCCGAGCATGTTCGAACCCGTTCACGGTTCTGCGCCCGACATCGCGGGGCAGCAGAAGGCGGATCCGACCGCGGCGATCCTCTCCGCGGCTCTCATGCTCGACCACCTTGGCCTCGCGGCCGACGGCGACCGCGTACGCGACGCCGTGCGCGCCGATCTCGCATCCCGCATCGACCCCGCCACCGGCGCGGCCGCGGCGCGCACCACCGCAGAGGTGGGCAGCGCGATCATCGAGCGGCTTCCGGCGCGCTAGACCGCCGCACGGCCCAACACGAACACCCCTCACGGCCGCCCCTGGCGACAGAAAGCAACTCCATGACCGAGCTCACCTTCACCCGCACCCCGGCAAACCGCCTCCCCGACGCCGAGCGCGAGGCCGTCCTCGCCGACCCCGGTTTCGGCAAGCGCTTCACCGACCACATGGTCTCGATCGTCTGGGACCGCGAGCGCGGCTGGCACGACGCCGAGGTGCTGCCCTACGGCCCGATTCCCATGGACCCCGCGTCGTCGGTGCTGCACTACGGCCAGGAGATCTTCGAGGGGCTCAAGGCGTATCGCCACCCGAACGGGGACATCGTCACCTTCCGCCCCGAGGCCAATGCCCAGCGCCTCAATGAGAGCGCGGCCAGGCTCGCGCTGCCCGAGCTGCCGGTCGAGCTGTTCGTGCAGTCGATCCACGAGCTCGTGCGGGCCGACGCGGACTGGGTGCCGAGCGGCGCCGACCAGAGCCTCTATCTGCGTCCGTTCATGATCGCCGACGAGAGCTTCCTCGGGGTGCGAGCCGCCGAGCGCGCCCGCTTCCTCGTGATCGCCAGCCCGGCGGGCCCCTACTTCACGGGCGGCGTGAAGCCGGTGTCGATCTGGCTCTCCGGTGACCTCGCGCGCGCCGGCCGCGGCGGCACCGGTGCGGCGAAGTGCGGCGGCAACTACGCCTCGTCGCTGCTGCCGACGCGCATCGCGGCGCAGCACGACTGCGCCCAGGTGCTCTTCACCGACTCGGCGACGGAGGACACGATCGACGAGCTCGGCGGCATGAATCTGTTCCTCGTGCACCGCGACGGCAAGCTCATCACGCCCGCCCTCAACGGCAACATCCTCGACGGCATCACCCGCAAGAGCCTCATCCGGCTCGCCGAAGACCGCGGACTCACCGTCGAGGAGCGCCAGGTGACCGTGAGCGAGTGGCGCGAGGGCGCCGCCGACGGCTCCATCACGGAGGCCTTCGCCTGCGGCACGGCCGCGGTGATCACGCCGATCCGCGAATTGAAGAGCGAGCAGGGCGTGCTCGTCGACTTCGGCGATCGGGCGCCCGGCGAGATCACCATGTCGCTGCGCGAGGAGCTCACCGGTATCCAGTTCGGCACGGTCGAGGATCGCTTCGGCTGGGTGGATCGGATCGTCACCGCCGGGGAGTAGCGGACGGGCGGCTGACGTCGCGGGACGGGCGGAGCCCACGGCGGTCCGCCCGTATCCCAGCAGACACCAAGACGAAGAGGGGCACATGAAGGTCGTACGTTTCGAAGCAGAGGGCGAGATCTCCTACGGGGTTCTCGATGAGGCCGAAGACGGCAGCGGCGTCGAGATCGTCGAGCTGTCGTCGGATCCGCTCGTCTCCGGTTTCGACACCACCGGGCGCCGACTGCGCCTCGACGCCGTACGCCTGCTGGCGCCCGTGATCCCGCGCTCGAAGGTCGTCTGCGTCGGCAAGAACTACTCCGAGCACATCGAGGAGATGCGATCCGAGACCGGCGGCGACGCGCCGGAGGAACCGCTGCTGTTCCTGAAGCCCAACACCTCGGTGATCGGCCCGGGGGATCGCATCGTGCGGCCCGCGATCTCGGATCGCGTCGAGCACGAGGGCGAGCTGGCGATGGTGATCGGCGCCATCGCCAAGGATGTTCCCGAGGAGGACGCGCTGAAGTACGTCTTCGGGTTCACCTGCGCGAACGATGTGACCGCGCGCGACCTGCAGATCAAGGACGGGCAGTGGACCCGCGGCAAGGGCTTCGACACCTTCTGCCCGCTCGGGCCGGTCATCGAGACCGACCCCGACCTCGGCGACGCCCGCGTCGTGACCCGCGTGAACGGCGAGGTGCGCCAGGACGGGCGGACGTCGCAGCTCATCTTCTCGCTCGCGCGCATCGTCGCGCACGCCTCGCAGGCGTTCACGCTGCTGCCCGGGGACGTGATCCTCACGGGCACGCCCGCGGGAGTCGGGCGCCTCGAAGCAGGAGACACGGTCGAGGTCGAGATCGACGGGATCGGAATCCTGCGTAACACCGTGGTGTGACGAGCTCGCGCCGGTGTAGCATGACGCGACGGGCGACGGCGATCCTGCCGCGCTGCGAGAGCCAGATCGAACGGACGGTGCTGAGATGGCAGCCGACACCCCCGCTCCGCCCCGCTTCGGCGTCGAGGAAGAGTATCTGCTGCTCGACGCGACGACCGGCCTGCCTCGCGACGGCGCCGACGGCATGATCGCGGCGCTGCCCGGGCTGCGCGCCGAGCACGAGTACTTCCACAGCCAGCTTGAGACCGCCACGCCGCCGTGCACTCGCGCAGCGGAGGCGTTCGACTCGCTCGCGGAGTTCCGCACCGCTGCCTCGCGCGCCGCGACGGATCGGGGTCTCGTGCTCGCGGGCACCGGCCTGCCGCCGGTGGGCGGCGACGCTCCCGGCCGGGTCACGGAGAACGAGCGGTACCGGGAGATCGATCGCACGATGCGGGGCATGGTGCACCGCTATTACTCGACGGGCACCCACGTGCACGTGGAGGTCCCCTCGCGGGACGCGGGCGTCGAGGTCTTCGCGCGCATCGCCCGGTGGTCGCCCGTGCTCGTCGCGCTGACGAGCAACTCGCCGATCTGGCTCGGGGGCGACTCGGGCTATGCGAGCTGGCGGTATCTGCAACTGCAGCAGTGGCCGAGCTCGGGCTACCCGCCGAGCTTCGCCGATGCGGCAGGATACGACGAGGTGGTGCAGCAGCTCGTGAGGGCGGGCGCGCTGCTCGACACGGCGCTCGTGAACTGGTCGATCCGGCTCTCCGAGAAGTTCCCCACGATCGAGCTGCGCACCGCCGACGCCCAGCTCGAGAGCGGCGACGCGGTATCGTTCGCCCTCATCTTCCGCGCGCTCGCGCACCGCGCGCTACAGGAGCGGGAGACCGGTGCCCCGGTTCCCGAGTATCAGCGCGACGCGCTGCGGGGCGCGCACTGGGTCGCGGCGCGGAACGGACTCGGGTCCGAACTGGTGGATCCCGAGAGCGGGGCTCCGCGGGCGGCCGCCGAGGTGGTCGCCGATCTCCTCTCCCACGTCGCCGAATCGCTCGAGGCCGCCGGCGACCTCGAGCGTGTGCAGCGCTTCCTCGAGCGCCGGCTCGCCGACGGGGGAGGGGCCGCGCTGCAGCGGCGGGCCTGGCAGCGCGGCGGCATCGATGCGCTGCTCGAGCTCTATCGCGAGGCCTCGTCGGCCGACTCCATGTCTTCGTCGAGATGACGCGTGCGGCCCCTCTTCGGCGGGTTCTGGGCTCCGAGCGTCATCTCGATAACGGTACCCAGCGGGCGGAAAGCGGCGAAGCCCCGGTTCGCGACGACCCCTGATCATCCTCGGGTACACTCGGGGCACCGAGCCGCGAAGAGGAGGCAGAGGTGGCGAGCGGATGGCAGGCACTGCGCCGCGGCGAATCGGCGAGCGAGCGCCGGCGACAGCTCGAGCGCGCCCACGAGCAGTTCGTGGGCTCCGCCGCGATCGCCGCCGATCGGGAAGCGCGTGAGCGATTCGCCGAGCAGGTCGCGCTGCGGCCGGTGGTGCTGGAGTCGTGGTTGCGTTCGCAGCGTCGCACCATCGACCCCGATCGCCCGCCCGACAGGCCGGCGCTGAGCGAGGATCAGCTCGCCGAGCTTCGCCGCGTGCATCCGATCGGCCGCGTGCTGCCGGTCATCGAGCGCCTGCTGCTCGACGCGGCCGAGGACGCCGGTTTCATCGTCGCCGTCGGGGACGCCGCAGGCCGGCTGCTCTGGGTCGACGGAGACTTCCGCCTCCGGTCTCGGGCGGAGGACATGGGCTTCCGGGCGGGCATGGACTGGTCGGAGGGGTCCGTCGGCACGAGCGCCCCCGGGAGTGCGCTCGCGCTCGACCACGCGATCCAGGTGCTCGGCGCCGAGCACTACAACCGGGCCGTGCACCAGTGGAGCTGCACCGCGGCGCCCGTGCACAACCCCGAGACCGGGGCGATCATCGGCGTGATCGACGTGACGGGAGGCGACAGCGCCGCCTCGCGGCACATCCTGCCCCTCGTCGAGGCGACGCTCGGAGCCGTCGAGGCCGAACTGAAACTCGAGTCGCTCAGGGACCTCATCGAAGAACGGCGGAGCGCCGGAGCCCGACCTGCGCCCCGCTCGTCTTCCACGACGCGTCTCGTCGTGCTGGGCCGCGATCCCGCGATCCTCGAGCACGGCGACGCGTCGCTCCCGCTCACCGGCAGGCACGCCGAGATCCTGCTCGCGCTCGCCGCGGCACCGCAGGGGCTCACGGCCGCGGCACTGGCGGAGGAGGTCTACGGCACCGCCGGTTCCGAGCAGACCCTGCGAGCGGAGCTGGTCCGTCTGCGCAAGTGGTGCGAGCAGGCTGGGATCGATCTCGGTCTCTCCTCGCGCCCGTACCGCATGGCTCAGAGGATCCGCATCGACGGGATCGAGATGCTCGAAGCGCTGGAGCGCGGGGCGCACCGTCTCGCGCTCGCCGCCTACGAGGGGCCGGTGCTTCCCGCCTCGACCGCGCCGGTGGCTGAGAGGCTGCGGAGCGAGGTCGATGCCACGCTCCGCGAGGCGATGCTGCAGTCGGCGGGGGCGGATCCGCTCTTCGAGTACGCGCAGCACTGGGCGGGCGACGACGCCGAGGTGTGGGAGACCCTGCTGCAGGTGCTGCCGCCGCTGTCGCCGAAGCGCGCACGTGTGGTCGCAAGGCTCGAGGCGCTCGACGACGGCGGGTGAGGGGAGGGGCCGGGTCAGGAGCCCGGGTCAGGAGATCCTTGGACACCCTCTGCTCGGCGGCCGCGCGATGCAACGTTCGTGCAACGGTGCCGGGCGTAGTCTCCGAGCACCGGGAGTCCCTCGACTCCCGGAATCCAGACAACGACGTCAGAGGAGACCCATCATGACCGTGTACGCCTCCCCGGGCCAGCCCGACTCGCTGGTGCACTTCAAGAGCCGATACGAGAACTACATCGGCGGCGAGTGGGTGCCGCCGAAGCAGGACCGCTACTTCGAGAACCCGTCGCCGGCGACGGGCAAGACCTTCTGCGAGATCCCGCGCAGCACTGCGGAGGACATCGAGCTCGCGCTCGATGCGGCCCACGCCGCAGCGCCGACCTGGAACAGGACGAGCCCTGCCGAGCGGGCGGTGATCCTCAACAAGATCGCGGACAGGATCGAGGCCAACCTCGAGATGCTCGCCGTCGCCGAGACCTGGGACAACGGCAAGGCGGTCCGCGAGACGCTGAATGCCGACCTCCCGCTCGCGATCGATCACTTCCGGTACTTCGCGGGCGCGATCCGCGCGCAGGAGGGCGGCATCTCGCAGATCAGCGAGGATCTCGTCGCCTACCACTTCCACGAGCCCCTGGGCGTGGTCGGTCAGATCATCCCGTGGAACTTCCCGATCCTCATGGCGACCTGGAAGCTGGCGCCCGCGCTCGCAGCGGGCAACTGCGTCGTCATCAAACCCGCCGAGCAGACCCCGGCGTCGATCCTCGTGCTGTTCGAGCTCATCGGCGACCTGCTGCCCCCGGGCGTCGTGAACATCGTCAACGGCTTCGGCGCCGAGGCCGGCAAGCCGCTCGCCTCGAGCCCGCGCATCCGCAAGATCGCGTTCACGGGCGAGACGACGACCGGCCGCCTCATCATGCAGTACGCCTCGGAGAACATCATCCCGGTGACGCTGGAGCTCGGCGGCAAGAGTCCGAACCTGTTCTTCGAGGACGTGATGGCGCAGGACGACGCCTACTGGGACAAGACGCGGGAGGGCTTCACGATGTTCGCCCTCAACCAGGGCGAGGTCTGCACCTGTCCGTCCCGTGCGCTGATCCAGGAGTCGATCGCGGGCGACTTCCTCGACGCCGTCGTGGAGCGCACCGAGCGCATCACGCGCGGCAACCCCCTCGACACCGACACGATGTTGGGCGCGCAGGCGTCGAACGACCAGTTCGAGAAGATCAAGTCGTACCTCGACATCGGCAGGCAGGAGGGAGCGCAGCTGCTCACCGGCGGTGGAGTCGAGCAGGTCGGCGGCGAGTTCGCGGACGGATACTACATCCAGCCGACCATCTTCCGGGGCGACAACTCGATGCGCATCTTCCAGGAGGAGATCTTCGGGCCGGTGGTCTCGGCGACGACGTTCACCGACTACGACGACGCGATCCGCATCGCCAACGACACGCTCTACGGTCTCGGCGCGGGCGTGTGGAGTCGCAACGGCAACACGGCGTATCGCGCGGGCCGCGATATCCAGGCGGGCCGCGTGTGGGTGAACAACTATCACAGCTATCCGGCGCACGCGGCGTTCGGCGGCTACAAATCGAGCGGCATCGGGCGCGAGAACCACCTCATGATGCTCGACCACTACCAGCAGACCAAGAACATGCTGGTCAGCTACAAGGAGACGGCAGATGGCTTCTTCTGAGCCGGAGGCCTGCGGGGCGCCGGGGGCGGATCCCTCGGCACCCGCCTCGCCCTCGTCCGAGATCCCCGGATGCGTGGATGCGCGCCCGGAGGTCGAGGGCGAGACCGCGAGCCGCCTCGCCTTCACCCCGAAGGCGATCGAGCTCATCGACCTGCTGTGGGAGATGCACGGACCGCTCATGTTCCATCAGTCGGGCGGGTGCTGCGACGGCAGCGCGCCCATGTGCTACCAGCGGGGCGAGTTCAAGACCGGCGGCCAGGATGTGCTGCTCGGCACCCTGGAGCTGCCGCCGATCCATCCCGGCGAGGACCGGCGCGAGATCGAGTTCTGGATGTCGCGCGAGCAGTTCGCTGTCTGGAGCCACACCCACCTCACGGTCGATGCGGTACCCGGCCGCGGCTCGGGCTTCTCGCTCGAGGCGCCCGAGGGGCAGCGCTTCCTCATCCGCTCCCGCCTGATCTGAGCGCGCGCGGGAGGCAGGGTTGTGTGCCGCACCCTCCTCCCGCGGGCGCCCGTCCCGGTAATAGGGTGGAGGCATGACCGAGCAGCGCGCCCACAACGGATTCACCCTCCCCGCAATCGGCTTCGGCACCTACCGTTTGAACGGGAAGTCGGGCGCCGCCGCCGTGACGGAGGCGGTGCGGAGCGGCTATCGCCTGCTCGACTCGGCGTTCCGCTACGAGAACGAGGGAGCCGTGGGTCGGGGGCTGCGGGATTCCGGGGCGGATCGGGGCTCGATCGTCTTCACCAGCAAGCTTCCGGGCCGCCACCACGAGTACGACGCCGCCCTGTGCACGATCGAGGAGAGCGTCTATCGCTCGGGCCTCGACGCGATCGATCTCTACCTGATCCACTGGCCCAACCCGCTCACCGACCTGTACGTCGGAGCGTGGCGCGCCCTCATCGAAGCGCGCGAGCGCGGGCTCGTGCGCCAGATCGGGGTCTCCAACTTCCTGCCCGAGCACCTCGATCGGCTCGAGCGCGAGACGGGGGTGCTGCCGGTCGTGAACCAGATCGAGCTGCACCCCTACTTCCCGCAGCTCGACGCCGTCGAGTACCACCGCGAGCGCGGCATCATCACGGAGGCCTGGAGCCCGGTGGGCCGCGGCAACGACCTCGCCGAGCAGCCGGTGATCGCCGAGATCGCGCGGGCGCACGGGATCACGCCGATCCAGGCCATCCTCGCCTGGCACGTCGCCCGCGGTGTGGTGCCGCTGCCAAAGTCCGCCGACCCCGAGCGCCAGCGCGAGAACCTCGCCGCGGCAGATGTCGTGCTCTCGGCCGACGAGGTCGACGCGATCTCGGCCCTCGGGCGCCCGGACGGCCGCCTCAAGGACCAGGATCCCGCCGTCTACGAGGAGTTCTGAGCCCGCGGCTCGGCGCGGGTCGCCCGGCTCTCGGAGCCCGAGATCGCCTCCGGGATCCCTCACCCAGACGCGGATGAGACAATGGGGGCGATGGATCCCAATAAACTCAACCACGACGCGTCACCCGCCGAGGGCAAGCTGATCAAGACCCGCTCGCGCGGCGACGGGGCGCGCCCGCAGGTCAGGCCGAAGACCGAGGGCTGGAAGCAGCTCACCAGCCCCGACGGCCGGCCGACGCTGCAGTTCGCGTCGCCCCGCGTCAAGCAGCCCGCCACCCACCTCGCCGACATGACGCTCGCGGAGCGCGAGGCGAAGGTCGTGGAGATGGGGCTGCCGAAGTTCAGGGCGAAGCAGCTCTCGAAGCACTACTTCGAGCACCGCACCACCGATCCCGAGCAGATGACGGATCTGCCGAAGGACCGCCGCGCGGAGCTCGCCGAGGCCTTCTTCCCGCCGCTGCTCACCGAGGTGAAGCGTCTGGTCACCGACGACGGCGCGACGATCAAGTTCCTGTGGCGCCTCTTCGACGGCGCGCTCGTCGAGTCGGTGCTCATGCGCTACCCGGGCCGCATCACGCTCTGCGTGTCGAGCCAGTGCGGCTGCGGCATGAACTGCCCCTTCTGCGCGACGGGCCAGGCCGGGCTCACGCGCAACATGTCGACCGCCGAGATCCTCGATCAGGTGGTGCAGGCCAACCGCGTCATCGCCGAGGGCGGCCTGGGTCGCATGCGCGAGGCGGGCAACGGGGCCGAGCCCGAGCGGGTCAACAACATCGTGTTCATGGGCATGGGCGAGCCGCTCGCCAACTACAAGCGCGTGATGAACGCGGTGCACCGCATGATCGCGCCGTCGCCCGAGGGCCTCGGCATGTCGGCGCGCGGCATCACGGTGTCGACGGTCGGCCTGGCGCCGGCGATCCGCAAGCTGGCCGACGAGGACATCCCCATCACCTTCGCGCTCTCGCTGCACGCGCCGGACGACGAGCTGCGCGACGATCTGATCCCGGTGAACAGCCGTTGGAAGGTCGAGGAGGTGCTCGACGCGGCCTACCACTACTACGAGACGACGGGCCGCCGCGTGTCGATCGAGTACGCGCTCATCAAGGACATGAACGACCACGCCTGGCGCGCCGACCTGCTGGCCGACAAGCTCAACGCCCGGGGCAGGGGCTGGGTGCACGTCAACCCGATCCCGCTCAACCCCACGCCGGGTTCCATCTGGACCTCGTCGACGCGCGAGGTCACCCGCGAGTTCGTCGACCGTCTCAACGCGGCGGGGATCCCGACCACCCTGCGCGACACCCGCGGCAAGGAGATCGACGGCGCCTGCGGGCAGCTCGTCGCGACGGAGCAGGACAAGGCAGAGGCCGCGGCGTTCGCCGAGGCCGGCTAGATCAGCGGCCCAGCGCCCGCGCGAGCAGTTCCACGTCGTCGGCGGTGTTCCAGAGATGGAACGCGATGCGCGCATTCCCGGCTCGACCCGAAGCCGTGATGCCGCCGGCGGTCAGCGCTGCGAGTGCGGTGCCGTCGGGGTCGGCCCAGGTCACGATGGCCGAATCGCCCGCGGGCAGATCCAGCACCTCGCGCGCCGCGTTCGCGAGCTCGAGGTCGTGCGCGTGCACGGCGCGCGGATCGAGCGCCGCCAGGGCTCCGAGCGCGGCCTCGGTGCCGCCGAGCGCCGGCCACGCCGGGGAGACGTCGAAGCGCCCCGCTCCGGCCGCGAGCGGCATGTGATCGGTGTAGCACGAACTCCAGACGTCGTCGGCCGAGTACCAGCCGGCGGCCAGCGGCACCAGCTGCTCGTCGAGCCCGGCTCGCACGGTGAGGAAGGCGGTGCCTCGCGGGGCGCACAGCCACTTGTAGGCATGGCAGACCGTGAAGTCGAACGGATCCGCCCCCACGGGCAGCCAGCCGAGCGACTGGGTGAGGTCGACGAGGGTGCGCGCCCCGACCTGTTCCGCCGCGGCTCTGATCGCCTCGGCATCCGCGACCTCGCCCGTCGCCGACTGCACGAGCGAGAAGGCCACGAGTGCGGTGTCCGTGCGCAGCTCCTCGGCGAGTCGCGAGACGGGCGCATATCGCACGCGCACGCCGCGATGGGCGAGCTGCTCGAGCGGATGTGCCAGGGATGCGAAGTCGCCGGCGGCGCACAGCACCTCGGCGCCGTCGGGCACCGAGCTCGCGACCACGGAGACGAGCTGCGAGGCCTGCGAGCCGAGCGCGACCCGGTCGACGGCGACGCCGGCGAGACGGGCGTAGTGCTCGCGGCACCGCTCCGCCTGCCCGCCGAGCGCGCGGGCGTCCGCGCGGCCGGCCGCCCAGTCGTCGATGAATCCGCGCATCGCCGCGGCGGTTGCCGCCGTCGGCAGGCCCGCCGTGCACGCCGAGAGGTAGCCGGGCGGGGCTGAGAAGCCGAGCTCGGCGATGGGCAGGGGTGCCGGCTGCGCGGCGGATCGGGAGTCGGCCGGGGACTGCGCTGCGGAGGCGGTGTTCATGAGGCCAGGTTAGGAGACCCCCATGCATAATGAAACAGAATCATTCTTATATTTTGCTTCGCTTCCGGTTATGTCCGGCGTACAATCGAGGCCATGAGCACCCAGCGAACCGCCGATCCGCTCGGCTCGATCGACTCCACCGAGCTGCGCATTCTGCATGCCCTCGCGACCACTGGCTCCCTGACCGCCGCCGCCGTGAGCCTGGGGCTGAGCCAGCCCGCGGTGAGTCAGCGCATCAAGCGCGTCGAGACACGGCTCGCCGTGCCGCTGATCGAACGCAGCGGACGCGGGATCCGGCTGACGCCCGCCGGTCGGATCCTCGCCGACCACGGACGCACGGTCGTCGCCGAGATCGATGCGGCGCTCGCGGCGATCGACGACCTGCGCGGCGAGCGCGCGGGCACGCTGCGCATGGTGGGCTTCCCGAGTGCGAGCGCGACCCTCGTGCCGGCGCTCATGCGCGGGCTCGCCGTGGACGCCCCCGACGTGGCGCTGCAGTACCGCGAAGCCGAGCCTCCGGCGGCGACCGCGATGCTGCGCGACGGCGAGGTCGACTGCGCGCTCATCTTCGACTACGAAGGGGCGGCCGAACTGCCCGCGGGCAGCGCCTTTCTGCCGCTGTGGCGCGAGGAGGTGCGGCTCGTCGTCTCGGATGACCGGGCGAGCGGCGAGGCCGCGGTGAAGCTCGGCGAGTTCTCGGCCGACCACTGGATCGCCGGCTGCGAGAAGTGCCGGGGCCACCTGCTCAGCGCGGCGGGGGAGGCCGGATTCGAGCCCGACATCATCCAGGAGACCGACAACGTTCCCGCGATGCTCGCGATGGCGGCCGCGGGCGGCGCGGTCGCGCTCGTACCGGGACTCGCGCTCGCCGCGGCGCGCACGTTGCCCGACGACGCCGTCGCCCTTCCGCTCGATCCGCCTCGCTACCGCACGATCGGGCTCGTCTCGATGGCGACGGCGAACGAGAGCCCGCAGGTGCGTCTCGCCAAGCGGCTGCTCGCGGGCGTCGACGGATCGTGCTGGGGGCTGGAGCCGGTCGCGTGAGCGGCACGGCCGGGCCTGGCGCGCGAGCCGAGGAGCGCGCGGCGCGGGGACGGGAGTCGGTGGACGCGGTGCTGGATCCGGACCGGCGCTCCCTGGTACAGCGGCGCACGGTCCTCGTGCTGTCCGCAGGCACCGTGCTCTCGGGCTTCGGAACGGGCGCCTCGCTGTCGGTCGGTGCGCTGGTGCTCGCCGAGCTCAGCGGCAACGAGGCCATCTCGGGGCTCTCATCTGCCCTGTTCAACGCCGGGGCGGCCGTCGCCGGGATCCCCCTCGCCCGCATCGCCGCGAGGCGCGGCCGCCGTGCCGCGCTCGTCACGGGCAGCGGCATCGCAGCGCTCGGCGCGCTGATCGCGATCATCGCCGGAGCGGTGCACGCCTGGCCCCTGTTCGCGGCGGGGGTCGCGCTGGTCGGTGTGAGCAGCGCGGTGTCGCTGCTGGCGCGGTTCGCGGCGACCGACCTCGCGCTGCCGAACGATCGCGCGCGCGATCTCTCGTTCGTGGTCTGGTCGATCACGATCGGCGCGGTCATCGGCCCGAACCTGATCACCCCCGGCGAGGCCGTCGGGCGGGCGCTCGGCATCCTGCCACTCGCCGGCGTCTTCCTCTTCGCACTGGCGGCCCAGGTGCTCGCGGCGCTCGTCAACTGGTTCGGGCTGCGACCCGACCCTTTGCTCGCGGCGCGGCTGCTGCCACCGGAGACCGCGAGCACCCCGGTGATCACCGCGTCGAGTTCGGGCGAGTCCGCGGAGGCGGGCGATGCCGTCGCCGCTGGAACGGACCGCGGCGCCGCGACCGGCGCGGGGAGCCCGCGGGCGAGGTGGCTCGTGATCGTCGGGATCGCGATGGCGCAGGCGATCATGGTCGCGCTGATGGCGATGACACCGCTGCACATCATGCACCACGAGGGGACCGCAGCGCTCGTCGGCATCACGATCAGCATGCACATCGCGGGCATGTACGCGCTGTCGCCGGTGTTCGGCACTCTCGCGAGCAGGTTCGGGCGTCCGCGGGTGCTCTGGCTCGGGTGGGCGCTGCTCGCCTGCGCCGTCGTGCTCTCGTACATCGCGGGCCCCTCCCAGATCCTCGTCCAGATCGCGCTCACGACACTTGGCCTCGGGTGGAGCGCCGTGACGGTAGCGGGAGCCGCGCTGCTCACCGAGCTGACGCCCTCGACCGTGCGGCCGAAGTGGCAGGGGAGATCCGACACCATCATGAGCGCCTCGGGCGCCGTGGCCGGGGTGCTGGCGGGCGTCGTCTTCGCGCTGGGCGACTTCGCGTTCCTCGCACTCGTCAGCGCGGTGTTCCTGGTGCTGGGTGCTCTGGCGACGCTGTGGGGGAGGCGCTGAGCGGCCCGAGCCGAGCGGCCTGGCATTAGAATGGAGCACGATGTCTACGAGCACCGTTCCCCAGTTCTCCACCGCCACCGGCAGCGACGTTCGCGTGCGCTTCTGCCCGTCCCCGACGGGTACCCCGCACGTGGGCATGGTGCGCACCGCCCTCTTCAACTGGGCCTACGCCCGGCACACGGGCGGCACCTTCGTCTTCCGCATCGAGGACACCGATGCCGCACGCGACAGCGAGGAGAGCTACGGGCAGATCCTCGATTCCCTGCGGTGGCTCGGCCTCGACTGGGACGAGGGCATCGACGTCGGCGGTCCCCACGGCCCCTACCGGCAGTCGCAGCGCGGTGAGATCTATCAGGACGTGATCGCGCGCCTCATCGAGGCCGGCTACCTCTACGAGAGCTACTCCACCGCCGATGAGATCGACGCCCGCAACGAGGCGGCGGGCCGCCCGAAGCAGCTCGGCTACGACAACCACGATCGTGATCTCACCGACGAGCAGCGCGAGGCCTTCCGCGCCGAGGGGCGTCAGCCCGCGCTGCGCTTCCGCGTGCCCGACACCGATCTCTCGTTCACCGACCTCGTGCGCGGCGACATCTCGTTCCCGGCAGGCTCGACCATCGACTTCGTCGTCGTGCGCCCCAACGGAGCCCCGCTCTACACGCTCGTGAACCCGGTCGACGATGCGCTCATGGGCATCACCCATGTGCTGCGCGGCGAGGACCTGCTGTCTTCGACGCCCCGCCAGATCGCGCTGCACAGCGCGCTCGTCGAGCTCGGCATCGAGCAGGCGATCCCGCAGTTCGGCCACCTGCCCTACGTGATGGGCGAGGGCAACAAGAAGCTCTCGAAGCGCGATCCCGAGTCGAATCTGCTCAACCACCGCTCGCGGGGCTTCATCCCCGAGGGGCTGCTCAACTACCTGTCGCTGCTCGGGTGGTCGCTGGCGCCGGATCGCGATGTGTTCTCGCGTGACGAGATGGTCGCGGCGTTCGACGTGGCGGACGTCAACCCGAACCCGGCCCGCTTCGACCAGAAGAAGGCCGACGCGATCAATGCGGACCACATCCGCCTGCTCTCGGAGGACGACTTCGAGTCGCGGATCCTGCCCTATCTCATCGCGGGCGGAGCGCTCCCGGTGGAGCCGAACGAGCAGCAGCTCGATATCGTGCGTCGGGCCGTGCCCCTCGTGCAGAGCCGGATCACCGTGCTCTCGGACGTCGTCGGGCTCATGGGATTCCTCTTCACGTCGACCGACTCCCTCGTCTACGAGGAGGACGCGCTGAAGTCGCTGAAGGACGACGCGCCGCAGGTGCTCTCGGCGAGCATCGAGGCGCTCGAGGCCGTTCCGGCCGAGGACTGGCAGACCGAGCGCATCCAGGGAGCGCTGCAGGCGGCCCTCATCGACGGCCTCGGGCTCAAGCCGCGCCTCGCCTTCGGGCCGCTGCGCGTCGCTGCATCGGGGCGGCGCGTCTCGCCGCCGCTCTTCGAATCGTTCGAGCTGCTGGGCCGCGACGAGTCGCTCGCTCGTCTGCGTCGGCTCGCAGCGCAGCTCTCGGGCCGGGAGTAGCCGTGTCAGCCGCGGATCACCGGGAGCCGTTGCCCCCGATCGACGGCGACCAGCCGCCGCGCGTCGGCGTCGCGATCGTCGGCGGCGGCCCCGCCGGGCTCTCGGCCGGGCTGCAGCTGGTGCGCGCGAACCGGCGCATCGCGATCCTCGATTCGAACCGACCGCGGCACTCCGCGACGCTGCAGTCGCACGGGTTCCTGACTCGGGACGGGGCGTCTCCGCTCGAACTGCGCCGCCTCGGCCGCGAGGAGTTCGAGGCCTACCCCACCGCGGTGTTCTCGCAGGCGATGACACGCGAGGTGATCCCGCTCTCGGCCGATGAGGCGATCGCCGTCGGATTCCCCGACGGCATCGGCTTCCGGGTGCGGGGCACCGGGATCCGCGGCGCCGCCGACGTCGATTACATCGCGCGCAGGGTGCTCCTCGCGGCGGGCCTCACGGAAGAACTGCCGGCGCTGCCCATGATCCGCGCCTACTACGGCACCGCTCTGCACAGCTGCGTCGAGTGCGACGGCTTCGAGAAGACCGACAAGCCGCTCGTGCTGATCGGCGAGACGAGCGACGTGTTCGCGCGCGCCCTGCTCATCAGCCGCTTCAGCTCCGACCTCATCGTCTTCACGAACGGCGCCGACACGGTGCGCCCCGAGCAGGAGGCCCAGCTCGCCTCCATCGGCATTCGCGTCGAGCGCAGGGCCATCGACGACGTGGTGGGCGAGCGAGCCGAGATGACGGGCGTACGAATGGCCGACGGCGAGGTGATCCCTCGCGTGGGCGGTTTCGTGCGCCCGCGCTGGCACGCTCCCGTGGAGTTCATGGGCGACCTGCAGCTCGATCGCGACGACTGGGGCCTGGTGACGGTCGACGAACGGGGGGAGACCTCCGTGCGCGGCGTCTACGCCGTCGGCGACATCGTGCCGCCGGGTCCCCAGCAGCTGATCATCGCCGCGGGCAACGGGGCGAGGGTCGCGGCCAAATTGAACATGGACATGATCCGAGGCATGCTCGGGGTGGGACTGATCGATGAGTGAGACGCAGCAGATGAACGCCGCACAGGGATCCGACGATCCGGTGAAGTACCTGACACCCGGGGCCCGCGCGGCCGCGGCGGGAGGGCGCTACGCGACGATCTCGGCGGTGTTCGTCGGCATCCTGCTGATCTCGAACGTGGTCGCGGTGAAGCCGATCGCGTTCGGGGCGATCCCCCTCGGAGAGTTCTCGCTTCCCCTCGTCTTCGACGGCGGGGTGTTCCTCTTCCCGCTCGCATACATCCTGGGTGACGTGCTCGCCGAGGTCTACGGGCTGAAGGCGTCGCGTCGAGCGATCTTCACCGCGTTCGCCCTCGCGCTTGTGGCCTCGCTGACCATTCTCGCGGTGCAGGTGTCGCCCCCGGCCGACGGCTGGGAGAACCAGGAGGCCTTCTCGGCGGTGCTCGGTTTCGTGCCGCGCATCGTGGCGGCGAGCCTGGTCGCGTTCCTGGGCGGCCAGCTGCTGAACGCGTGGGTGCTGGATCGCATGCGCCGTCGCACCTCGGGCCGATTCCTGCGGACGCGCCTGATCGCCTCGACCGTCGCCGGGCAGTTGATCGACACGCTGCTGTTCTGCACCATCGCGTTCGCCGGGGTCATCACGGGTCTCGACTTCGTGATGTACGTCGTGCTCGGCTACGTGGTGAAGGTGCTCGCCGAGGTCGTGCTGCTGCCGGTGACGACGCGCGTGATCCGAGCGGTCCGGGCGGCCGAGGAGCGCTCAGCCTAGTCTCCGTTCGACCTGCGACGTCCCGCCGCTGCTCCCCGGGGCGTTTCGCGTATGCCGGCCTCGCCGCCGTGCTCGGGTCAGCCGGCGTAGCGGGATGCCGCCTCGCGTGCGAATTCGAGGCCGTACTGGCGGCCCAGGATCTCCTCGCGCAGCTCGACGAAGGTGCCGTCGATGATCGACTGGCGGATCCGCTCGACCAGACGCACGATGAATCGTTCGTTGTGGATGGTCGCGAGCGTCGAGCCGAGCATCTCCTTCGACTTGAAGAGATGGTGGAGGTAGGCCGCGGTGTAGTTCTCGCAGGTGTAGCAGTCGCACTCGGGGTCGAGCGGTTCGAAGCGCCGCCGCTGCGTGGCCGCCTTGGCGTTGATCCGTCCGCTGCTCGAGTACATCGTGCCGCCGCGCGCCTGGCGCGATGGGGCGACGCAGTCGAACGTGTCGGCCCCCGCCGCGATGCCGGCGAAGAGGTCGTCGGGCTCCGAGATCCCGAGCAGGTGGCGCGGCTTGTGCTCGGGGAGCTCCTCGCTCACCCAGCCGCAGATGGTGCCGAGCTCGGCCTTCTCGAGGGCGCCGCCGATTCCGAACCCGTCGAACTCCTGCTCGTGCGCTTCGGCGCCCCGCATCTCGGCGAGGCCCCGGGCCGCCTTGCGACGGAGGTCCTCGTACTGGGCGCCCTGCACCACGCCGAACAGCGCCTGATAGGGGCGGTGCGACCGCTCGGCGGTCTGGCGGGCGTGCTCGTCGAGGCACCGCACGGCCCACCGAGCGGTGCGATCCACGGAATCCTCCTGATACGCGCGAGTGTTGAGCAGCGTCGTGCACTCGTCGAAGGCGAAGATGATGTCGGCGCCGAGCTGGTGCTGGATCCGCATGGACACCTCGGGCGTGAAGCGGTGGCGGTCGCCGTTGAGGAAGGACTTGAAGGTCACGCCGTCCTCGTCGACGTGCGCGAGCCGCTCCTTGTTCTTCGCGATCACGTCGTCGCTCTGGTGCATTCCCTCGGTCATCGAGATGACTTTCTTGAAGCCGACCCCGAGCGACATCACCTGGAACCCGCCGGAGTCGGTGAAGGTTGGGCCGTGCCAGTTCATGAACTTGCCGAAGCCGCCCGCCTCGTCCACGATGTCGCTCCCGGGCTGCAGGAACAGGTGGTACGCGTTCGCGAGTACCGCCTGGCCGCCGAACTGCTTCACGGTCTCGGGAAGCACCGCTTTCACCGTGGCTTTCGTTCCGACGGGAATGAACGCCGGGGTCTGGATGTCGCCGTGGGGCGTGCGGATCGTGCCCGCTCGGCCGAGCGGGCGGCCGTCGCTGCCCTGTACCCCGCCATGCTCGAGACGGCGCTCCACGGTGAAGCCGAAATCGGCGGGGGAGGGAGGGACGGGGGGCGAGGTCTGCTCAGTCACGACCTCCATCTAAGCAGGGGAGAGCGTCCTCTCGCCTGAAGCCCGCGTCTTGCGGCGGGGCGGCGCGCCCGGGGAACGCGACCGGAGGTGTGGAGGGGGTGGGTTTTGAGTGTTGCAGCGCTGTTGAGTGCTGGTGTGGGGTGGTGTTTGTTTGGGGGTGGGTTTGGCGGTTTGGTGCGGGGACACGCCCGGGGTGTGTGTGGTTGTTGTGGTGGGTGGGGGTTGGGCGTAATGTATTCCCTTGTCAGCGCGACGGAGCGGGACGCGGAAGCGGCCCGGATCGGTTGCGAATCGGATCTCACGAGGATCACCCCGCGAGGGACTTGATGAAGTCTGCTCGGGAGTGTAAAGTGAGACTCTCGATCTCACCACTGAGGTCTCATCCCGATGAGGATGGGATTCTGATGCTCGTTCGTCTGAACGAGTCGGATTTGCGTGGAGCAGGTTCGGGTGGTAAGTTGGACAGGTTGCTGTTCGGAAGGCCGTTGGGTTGGTACGGGTGGTGTCTGGTCTTTGAGAACTCAATAGTGTGCACTTGATTGTTTTATGCCAATTATTTTGTTGCCGGCATTGACTGTTGTGGTTGGTGTTGGTGATGTTTTTTGGACAATGGATTGAATGTCAGTTGATGTTTGGTCTTTTTTGTCAGGTCAGACTCGTGAGCGCGGCGGCTTATTCCGTTGTCGTGTTCGCATTTGTTTTTTACGGAGAGTTTGATCCTGGCTCAGGACGAACGCTGGCGGCGTGCTTAACACATGCAAGTCGAACGCTGAAGCTCCCTGCTTGCAGGGGGTGGATGAGTGGCGAACGGGTGAGTAACACGTGAGTAACCTGCCCCTGACTCTGGGATAAGCGCTGGAAACGGTGTCTAATACTGGATACGCGCACTGGTCGCATGGCCTGGTGCGGGAAAGATTTATCGGTTGGGGATGGACTCGCGGCCTATCAGCTGGATGGTGGGGTAATGGCTCACCATGGCGACGACGGGTAGCCGGCCTGAGAGGGTGACCGGCCACACTGGGACTGAGACACGGCCCAGACTCCTACGGGAGGCAGCAGTGGGGAATATTGCACAATGGGCGCAAGCCTGATGCAGCAACGCCGCGTGAGGGATGACGGCCTTCGGGTTGTAAACCTCTTTTGTCAGGGAAGAAGCCTTTGGGTGACGGTACCTGGAGAAAAAGCACCGGCTAACTACGTGCCAGCAGCCGCGGTAATACGTAGGGTGCAAGCGTTGTCCGGAATTATTGGGCGTAAAGAGCTCGTAGGCGGCTTGTCGCGTCTGCCGTGAAAGCCCGAGGCTCAACTTCGGGTCTGCGGTGGGTACGGGCAGGCTAGAGTGCGGTAGGGGAGATTGGAATTCCTGGTGTAGCGGTGGAATGCGCAGATATCAGGAGGAACACCGATGGCGAAGGCAGATCTCTGGGCCGTAACTGACGCTGAGGAGCGAAAGCATGGGGAGCGAACAGGATTAGATACCCTGGTAGTCCATGCCGTAAACGTTGGGAACTAGATGTAGGGCCTGTTCCACGGGTTCTGTGTCGTAGCTAACGCATTAAGTTCCCCGCCTGGGGAGTACGGCCGCAAGGCTAAAACTCAAAGGAATTGACGGGGGCCCGCACAAGCGGCGGAGCATGCGGATTAATTCGATGCAACGCGAAGAACCTTACCAAGGCTTGACATACACCAGAACGGGCCAGAAATGGTCAACTCTTTGGACACTGGTGTACAGGTGGTGCATGGTTGTCGTCAGCTCGTGTCGTGAGATGTTCGGTTAAGTCCGGCAACGAGCGCAACCCTCGTCCTATGTTGCCAGCACGTGATGGTGGGAACTCATGGGATACTGCCGTGGTCAACACGGAGGAAGGTGGGGATGACGTCAAATCATCATGCCCCTTATGTCTTGGGCTTCACGCATGCTACAATGGCCGGTACAAAGGGCTGCGATGTCGTAAGGCGGAGCGAATCCCAAAAAGCCGGTCTCAGTTCGGATTGGGGTCTGCAACTCGACCCCATGAAGTCGGAGTCGCTAGTAATCGCAGATCAGCAACGCTGCGGTGAATACGTTCCCGGGCCTTGTACACACCGCCCGTCAAGTCATGAAAGTCGGTAACACCCGAAGCCGGTGGCCTAACCCCTTGTGGGAGGGAGCTGTCGAAGGTGGGACTGGTGATTAGGACTAAGTCGTAACAAGGTAGCCGTACCGGAAGGTGCGGCTGGATCACCTCCTTTCTAAGAGCACTCACACCCTCCGGGGTGTGCAGAGAAAGCATGAACGTCACCAAACGCGTGACGCATGCTGCTCAAGGGTGGAACATAAAACAACACGGCATGCCGTGACTGTTCGTCTGTGCGAGTACGCACTGTGCCCTTTGCGGGGCGTGGTGTTGGAAAGGATGGGTGAGTGGTTCGGGGTGTCTTTGAGTGCATGCTATTGGGTCCTGGAAGCCCAGCCGGCACACACCTTCTTTGTGGGGTGTGGGTGGACTTGGTTTTCTGACCCGCGGTCATCGGACGTGTTGCCGGTGATGGTGGGATCGGCCGTACGTTGAGAACTACACAGTGGACGCGAGCATCTACGCCAGCGTCAAATTTTTCCGCGGTTCGCGGGTGCGTCTTTTTTGCTTTCGGGTGAGAAAGGGGTGCCGGTGAGTGCGGGGTTGATGGTGGTGTATTTACTTTAATTTCATTGGTCGCGCACCCGACCAAGCCGCTCTTTTGCGGGGTGGTGGGGTGTGTGTTCGAATTTAATGCTTATGTGATTTCAAGTGATCAAGAGCAAACGGTGGATGCCTTGGCATCTGGAGCCGAAGAAGGACGTAGTAATCTGCGATAAGCCTCGGGGAGCCGATAAACGGGCTGTGATTCGAGGATTTCCGAATGGGGAAACCCCGCCAGGGCGCGTGCGTACCTGGTGACTCCCGCCTGAATATATAGGGCGGGGTGAGGGAACGTGGGGAAGTGAAACATCTCAGTACCCACAGGAAGAGAAAACAATAGTGATTCCGGTAGTAGTGGCGAGCGAACCCGGATCAGGCTAAACCGGTGGTGTGTGATACCTGGCAGGGGTTGCATCACCGGGGTTGCGGGACATGCCGTGAGACGCTGCTGAGTCTCAAACGTGAGTGCGGACGTATAGGGGAACGCTTTGGAACGAGCGACCGGAGTGGGTGAGAGTCCCGTACCCGAAATGCGTACGCCGCGTGGTGTGTATCCCAAGTAGCACGGGGCCCGAGAAATCCCGTGTGAATCTGTCAGGACCACCTGATAAGCCTAAATACTCCCAGATGACCGATAGCGGACTAGTACCGTGAGGGAAAGGTGAAAAGTACCCCGGGAGGGGAGTGAAAGAGTACCTGAAACCGTTTGCTTACAAACCGTCAGAGCAGGCTTTGTTTCTGTGATGGCGTGCCTTTTGAAGAATGAGCCTGCGAGTTAGCGATACGTGGCGAGGTTAACCCGTGTGGGGAAGCCGTAGCGAAAGCGAGTCTGAATAGGGCGGTTCAGTCGCGTGTCCTAGACCCGAAGCGAAGTGATCTATCCATGGCCAGGCTGAAGCGTGTGTAAGAGCGCGTGGAGGGCCGAACCCACTTAGGTTGAAAACTGAGGGGATGAGCTGTGGATAGGGGTGAAAGGCCAATCAAACTTCGTGATAGCTGGTTCTCTCCGAAATGCATTTAGGTGCAGCGTTGCGTGTTTCTTGCCGGAGGTAGAGCTACTGGATGGCCGATGGGCCCTACAAGGTTACTGACGTCAGCTAAACTCCGAATGCCGGTAAGTGAGAGCGCAGCAGTGAGACTGTGGGGGATAAGCTTCATAGTCGAGAGGGAAACAACCCAGATCGCCAACTAAGGTCCCTAAGCGTGTGCTAAGTGGAAAAGGATGTGGAGTTGCTGTGACAACCAGGAGGTTGGCTTAGAAGCAGCCACCCTTGAAAGAGTGCGTAATAGCTCACTGGTCAAGTGATTCCGCGCCGACAATGTAACGGGGCTCAAGCACACCACCGAAGTTGCGGCAATCGGACTGAGACAAGCCTTCGTGGTTCAGTTGTCCGGTTGGGTAGGAGAGCGTCGTGTGGGCAGTGAAGCGGCGGAGTGATCCAGTCGTGGAGCCTACACGAGTGAGAATGCAGGCATGAGTAGCGAAAGACGGGTGAGAAACCCGTCCTCCGGAAGACCAAGGGTTCCAGGGTCAAGCTAATCTGCCCTGGGTAAGTCGGGACCTAAGGCGAGGCCGACAGGCGTAGTCGATGGACAACGGGTTGATATTCCCGTACCGGCGGTAAACCGTCAAAGACCTAACCAGTAGTGCTAAACAAACCAAGACCGGCATGGATCCTTCGGGTGATGTGCTGGTGGCGGCTGTGAACCCGATGCTGGGGTGGTGAGCGTGAGGTGTGACGCAGGAAGGTAGCCAGTGCCGGGCGATGGTTGTCCCGGTGTAAACATGTAGCCCGAACCTGTTTAAGAGATGGGTTCTGTGGGTGAGATGTGATGCGGACCCGTATGGGGAAGCTGGTGATCCTATGCTGCCGAGAAAAGCATCGACGTGAGGTTTGCTGTTGCCCGTACCCCAAACCGACTCAGGTGGTCAGGTAGAGAATACTCAGGAGATCGAGAAAATCATGGTGAAGGAACTCGGCAAAATGCCCCCGTAACTTCGGGAGAAGGGGGGCCACCCGCTTATTAGGACTTGCTCCGAAAGGGTGTGGTGGCCGCAGAGACCAGTGGGAAGCGACTGTTTACTAAAAACACAGGTCCGTGCCAACACGCAAGTGGATGTATACGGACTGACGCCTGCCCGGTGCTGGAAGGTTAAGAGGAGAGGTTAGACCTTTCGGGGTCGAAGCTTTGAATTTAAGCCCCAGTAAACGGCGGTGGTAACTATAACCATCCTAAGGTAGCGAAATTCCTTGTCGGGTAAGTTCCGACCTGCACGAATGGCGTAACGACTTCCCAGCTGTCTCCACCGTGAACTCGGCGAAATTGCAGTACGAGTAAAGATGCTCGTTACGCGCAGAAGGACGGAAAGACCCCGTGACCTTTACTACAGCTTGGTATTGGTGTTCGGTGTGGCTTGTGTAGGATAGGTGGGAGACTATGAAGCGGTGACGCTAGTTATCGTGGAGTCGTTGTTGAAATACCACTCTGGTCATATTGGATATCTAACTACGGACCCTGATCGGGTTCTGGGACAGTGCCTGGTGGGTAGTTTAACTGGGGCGGTTGCCTCCCAAAAAGTAACGGAGGCGCCCAAAGGTTCCCTCAACCTGGTTGGCAATCAGGTGGCGAGTGTAAGTGCACAAGGGAGCTTGACTGTGAGACTGACAGGTCGAGCAGGGACGACGACAGTCGGGACTAGTGATCCGGCAGTGGCTTGTGGAAGCGCTGTCGCTCAACGGATAAAAGGTACCTCGGGGATAACAGGCTGATCTTGCCCAAGAGTCCATATCGACGGCATGGTTTGGCACCTCGATGTCGGCTCGTCGCATCCTGGGGCTGGAGTTGGTCCCAAGGGTTGGGCTGTTCGCCCATTAAAGCGGTACGCGAGCTGGGTTTAGAACGTCGTGAGACAGTTCGGTCCCTATCCTCTGCGCGCGTTGGAGATTTGAAAGGATCTGACCCTAGTACGAGAGGACCGGGTTGGACGGACCTCTGGTGTGCCAGTTGTTCTGCCAAGGGCATGGCTGGTTGGCTACGTTCGGGATGGATAACCGCTGAAAGCATCTAAGCGGGAAGCCGGCCTTAAGATGAGATCTCCGAGAACTTCGGTTCTGAAGGTGCCCAGGAGATGACTGGGTTGATAGGCCAGATGTGGAAGTGAGGCAACTCATGGAGCTGACTGGTACTAATACACCAACAACTTGAAAACACCCCACCCCCCAGGGGGGTGAGCATGCAAATGTAACGATGATTCGCGTCCACTTTGTGGTTCCCAACAGACGGCCCACACCCCCACACACTCGGGGTGTGTCGACATGTTGACAGAGTTACGGCGGCCATAGCGTCAGGGAAACGCCCGGACACATTCCGAACCCGGAAGCTAAGACTGACAGCGCCAATGGTACTGCGAGGGGGACCTCGTGGGAGAGTAGGACACCGCCGGACACCCATTCAGGAAAGCCCTGATGCCCCCGCCACCGCCGGCGCGCGCATCAGGGCTTTCCTCGTATCCGCGCTCGAACGGCGCCCAGGTCGGTAGCCCGGTTTCCGATAGGATTGAAGTCGAAGGACGACCGGACACAACGGAAGCAGGCCGCCTATGGGAGCGATGACGAGCATACTGCTCATCCTCGCTCTCAGTGCAATCCTCGCCCATCCCGTGGTCCGGCGTTTCGGACGGCGCTCCTTCATCGCGCTCGCCGTGCTCGTCGCCGCCGTATTCGCGGTTCTCCTGTCTATGGCGCAGCCGGTGTTCGCCGGCCAACCGCTGGTGGAGACGATCCAGTGGGTGCCGCAGCTCGACCTGAGTGTCACCCTGCGCCTCGACTCGGTTTCAGTGCTCTTCGCGCTCCTCGTCACCGGCGCCGGCGCCCTGGTGCTGCTCTACTGCGCGAACTACTTCGAGGACGGCGAGCAGGGCCTCGCGAGGTTCGCCGCCGTATTCATGGGCTTCGCCACCTCGATGCTGGGCCTCGTGCTCGCCGACGACATCTACCTGCTCTTCATCTTCTGGGAAGGCACCACGGTGTTCTCCTTCCTGCTGATCGGGCATGCCACCAGGCTGCGCACCGCCAACGCCGCATCGCTGCAGGCGCTCATGGTCACGACTCTCGGCGGCCTCGCGATGCTCGTGGGCTTCGTGCTGCTGGCTCAGCAGGCGGGGACCTCCCTGCTGTCCGAGATCGTCGCCGATCCGCCCAGCGGCCCGGTCGCGACCGTCGCGGTCTATCTGCTGCTCGTCGGGGCACTCTCGAAGTCGGCCATCTTCCCCTTCCACTTCTGGCTTCCGGGCGCCATGGCGGCCCCCACTCCGGTGAGCGCCTACCTGCATGCGGCGGCGATGGTGAAAGCCGGTATCTACCTCATCGCCCGAATCGGGCCCGGTTTCAGCGAGGTGCCCGGATACCGGGAGACGCTCGTGATCCTCGGCGCGATCACGATGCTGAACGGCGGCATCCGCGCTCTCAAGCAGTTCGACATCAAGCTGATCGTGGCCCACGGCACGGTCAGTCAGCTCGGCATGCTCGTCATGGTCTTCGGCGTCGGCGATCCCCGCGCCGCCTACGCGGGCTTCGCCCTGCTCTTCGCCCACGCTCTCTCGAAGGCGCCGCTGTTCCTGGCCGTGGGGATCATCGATCACTCGACGGGTACCCGCGATCTTCGCAAGCTCTGCGGGCTCGGACGACGGATGCCCCTGCTCACAGTGCTCACGGTTGCCGCAGCGGCGTCGATGGCCGGCGCGCCGCCGTTCATCGGATTCGTGGCGAAGGAGTCGGCGCTCACCGAACTGCTGCGCATCGGCGAGACCGAGCCCCTGGCCTATGTCGCGTTCGCCGTCATGGCCGTGGGCAGCGTGCTCACCGTCGCCTACATGGGGCGCTTCCTCTGGGGCGCCTTCGCCGACAAGGCGAACACCAGCGAGTGCTCCATCGTGCACCGGCCTGCGCGGATCCTCTTCGTCGCCCCCGGCGCTTTCGCGCTTCTGACGCTCGTCGGCGGGCTGCTCGCGTCTCAGATCGACCCGCTGCTGCAAGCCGCCGTACCGCACGGATCCGAGCATCCCGAGCATCTCGCCCTGTGGCACGGTTTCACGTTGCCGCTGGCGGTATCCGCCGCGGTGCTGCTGCTCGGTGCCGGACTCGCGGTGCTGCTCTCTCGCACCACGACCGTGATCCCGGCGCTGCCCGAGCGGTTCTCCGCCTCGCACGCCTACTGGGTCGTGACGCACTGGCTCGACACCCTCGCCGTGCGCCTGACCGCGATCACGCAGCGAGGATCGCTTCCCTTCTACCTCTCGGTGATCCTCATCGTGCTGGTCGGCGCCCTCGGCGGCACGCTGCTCGCCACGGGGCAGTGGCCGACCGAACTCGAGTTCGCGAGCTCGCCCGTGCAGCTGCCGATCGCGATCATCATGATCGCGGCCGCGATCTTCTCATTGCGCGCCCGTACCCGTTTCCAGTCCGTGGTGCTCGTCGGTGTCACCGGCTACGGCATGGCCGCGATCTTCGCGATGCACGGCGCACCGGACCTGGCGCTGACGCAGGCGCTCGTCGAGACCGTCACGCTCATCGCATTCGTATTGGTGATCCGCCGTCTTTCGCAGCGCATGGGTTCGGCGCCCAGCCGCATGGTGCGGTGGGTCCGCGTGGCCATCGGCCTCTCGGTCGGTCTCGTGTTCGGCGCGCTCGCGATCGTGGCGCTCGGATCCCGGATCGACGATCCCATCTCCCTGCAGATCCCCGGGCTCGCGGCTGCCGGTGGGCACGGCTACAACTCCGTGAACGTGATGCTCGTCGACATCCGCGGATGGGACACGATGGGGGAGCTGTCGGTGATCCTCGCGGCAGCGACCGGAGTCGCCTCGCTCGTCTTCCTCCGCACGCGCGCCGATCTGCGCCCCAAGCTCACGCGCCGCGCCGCCCGCTCGCAGGCGCAGGCGCACCTCATGCACGTGGCCGATCCCGACCATCCGGCGCGCCGGATCGCCTGGCTGCTCGCGGGCCGCCACCTCGACCCGGCCCATCGCTCGATCCTGCTCGAGGTCGTAGTCAGGCTGGTTTTCCACGGCCTCATCATCCTCTCGATCTATCTGCTGCTGGCGGGGCACAACGCCCCTGGCGGCGGGTTCGCCGGCGGCCTCGTCGCGGGCCTCGCGCTGGTCGCCCGGTATCTCGCGGGCGGTCGCTACGAACTCGGTGCGACGGTGCCGCTCGACGCTGGGCGGATCCTCGGAACGGGCCTCGCGCTCGCGGTCTCGATGGCGCTGCTGCCGATGTTCTTCGGCCAGTCCGCCCTCGCCTCGGCCTGGATCGATCTCGATCTGGGGCCGTTCGGCACCGTGCCGCTCGTGACCTCGACGCTCTTCGACATCGGCGTCTACCTGGTGGTGTTCGGGCTGATCCTCGATGTGCTCCGCAGTCTCGGAGCCGAGATCGACGAGCACGAGGAGGCCGATTCGGCAGCGTTCGAGGAAGAGGAGGTGAGCTCGCGATGACCATGCCGCTCGTACTGGTCGCCGTGATGGTCGTGCTCTACGCCTGCGGCGTGTACCTCATGCTCGACCGCACGCTCACGCGCCTGCTGCTCGGGTTCCTGCTGGTGGGCAATGCCACCAACCTGCTCATCTTCCTGATGTCCGGATCCTTCGGCACCGCGCCTATCGGCGACGGGCCGGCGGAAGAGATGAGCGATCCGCTGCCCCAGGCCTTCATCCTCACCGCGATCGTCATCACGTTCGGTGTGAGCGCCTTCCTGCTCGCGCTCATCTACCGCTCGTGGCGTCTGGCCCATGACATGGACGACCGCGTGCAGGACGACGAGGCGGATATCGAGCTCGCGACCACCGAGGCGCTCACCACCGAGGAGGTCACGGACGAGGATCTCGCCGAGACGCCCGAGTTCTCGGATGACGGCGGGCAGGGCGATGACGGCGACGAGGACGACGGCTCGTCGAGCGCCGATCGGGCGCCCGCGACCGGCACCGCGTCGGCGCCCGCGCCCGATCCCGCATCGAACCCGCAGAGGGAGGACCGACGATGACCGTGCTCGTCCCCCTCGTGGTGCTCGTGCCGCTCGCCAGTGCGGCCTTCGCCCTCGCAGTCCCCGGCCACCGCAAGCTGCAGCAGGGCATCACGCTGCTCGCGCTGACAGCCGTGCTCGTGCTGAGCGGCACGCTCATGTGGCTCGTGGACGCGCACGGCGCTCTCATCATGGAGGTGGGCGGCTGGGCCGCTCCCTTCGGCATCGCGCTGGTCGTCGACCGGGTCTCGGCGCTGATGCTCGTGGTGTCGGCGGTCGTGCTGCTCGGGGTGTTCGTGTTCTCGATCGGGCAGGGCCTCGCCGACGGCGACGAGGATACGCCGGTCTCGATCTACTATCCGACCTACCTCGTGCTCGGCGCCGGCGTGTTCAACGCGTTCATCGCGGGCGACCTCTTCAACCTGTACGTGGGATTCGAGATCCTGCTGGTCGCGAGCTACGTGCTCATCACGCTCGGCGGCACGCAGCAGCGCATTCGCGCCGGTGTCACCTACGTGATCGTGTCGCTCGTGTCGTCGGTGCTGTTCCTCGCCGCGATCGCACTGATCTACGGGGCCACCGGCACCGTCAACATGGCGCAGCTCACGGTGCGCATCGCCGAGCTGCCGAGCGAGATGCAGTTGCTGCTCAATCTCGCACTGCTCATCGCGTTCGGGATCAAGGCGGCGGTCTTCCCGCTCTCCTTCTGGCTGCCCGACTCGTATCCGACGGCTCCCGCGCCTGTCACCGCGGTGTTCGCCGGCCTGCTCACCAAGGTGGGTGTGTACGCCATCATCCGGAGCCAGACCCTGCTCTTCCCGCAATCGAGCGTCGACACCGTGCTGATGGTGGTGGCGGGGCTCACGCTGCTCGTGGGAATCCTGGGCGCGATGTCGCAGCTCGACATCAAACGAACGCTCTCGTTCACGCTCATCAGCCACATCGGCTACATGATCTTCGGTATCGGCATGGCGAACGCCGCCGGCTTCGCCGCGACGATCTACTACATCGCGCACCACATCATCGTGCAGACGACCCTGTTCCTCGCCGTCGGGCTGATCGAGCGGCAGGGCGGCACGACCTCGCTCGCGGGGCTCGGCGGCATGCTGCGCGCCGCGCCGGTGATCGCGGTGCTGTTCTTCATCCCCATGCTCAACCTGGGCGGCATCCCGCCCTTCTCGGGATTCATCGGCAAGCTCGGCCTCTTCACCGTCGCCGCAGACCTCGGCACGCCGGAGGCCTACTGGCTGATGGGGATCGGCGCGCTCGTCTCGCTCCTCACGCTCTACGCGCTGGCGCGCGCGTGGGTGCTCGCCTTCTGGCGCCCCAAGAAGCGCGCCGAGGCCGAGGCCCGAAGCATGAAGGCGCCGACGACCGAGGCCGTGCTGCTGCTCGAGCGCGAGGAGGCGCTGCTCGAGCGCCTGCAGGACGCGCCGGGCGCGACGCCGAATCAGGAGCGGAAGGACATCCCGCGACTCATGTTCGCCGCGACCGGCGGCATGGTCGCCGTGAGCATCGCGCTCACGGTTTTCGCCGGCCCGCTGTACGCCTACGCGGATCGGGCGGGGCGCGACATGGCGCTGCCCGGAGAGATGGTCGAGCTCGTGCTCGGAGACACTCCCGGAGCGCTCGGCGGCGGGAGCGGTGACACGCGACCCGACGGGGAGGGACGATGAGCGAGACCGGATTCTCGACGCCCCGGGCCGCGCGCCGCGCCGAGTGGGGCGTGCGGCTCCACGAGCTGCCCCTGCTGCTCGGGCTCGTGCTGCTGTGGATGATGCTCTGGCAGGAGGTCTCGCTGCTCTCGGCGGTGAGCGGCGTGGTGGTCGCCATCGTCGTGATGCGCGTCTTCTACCTGCCGCCGGTCGAGCTCGCCGGCCGTTTCAACCTCTGGTACGCCCTGCGATACCTCGGGTACTTCCTGTGGCATCTGGCGCTCGCGTCCTGGCAGGTGGCCTGGCTCGCGGTGCGGCCGGGTCCGCCGCCGCCGTGCTCGATCATCGCGGTTCGCCTGCGCACGAGGTCCGACTTCATCCTCACCATGGTGGGGCTGACGACGTCGCTGATCCCCGGCTCGCTGGTGGCAGAGGTCGATCGCTTCCGCTCTGTGCTCTACCTGCACGTGCTCAACACGCCCACCCAGAAGGAGATCGCGGCGATGCGCCGCGAGGCCCGTCGTATCGAGCGGTTGCTCGTGCTGACGCTCGGGTCCCGGGAAGAGATGGAGGCGATCCGATGAGTGCCACGATGTCCATCCTCATCCTCGCGGCGGGCGCCGGCCTCACCTTCACCGCACTCGCGGCGATCATCCGCATCGTCCGGGGCCCCACGATCCTCGACCGCATGGTGGCCTCCGACGTGCTGCTGACCACCCTCATGCTGGCGGTCGGCACCGACATGGTGGTGCGGGGTCACACCGATACGATTCCGCTCATGACCGTGATCGCGGCGACGGCGACCTTCGCGACCATCGTCGTGGCGCGGTACGTGAAGCGCAGGGCCGAGTCGTCGGACGGCCCGAGGTCGTCGAAGGGGGCGGGCCATGTCTGATCTCGAACTGCTCGGGCGCGTCATGGACATCGCAGCCGTGGTGTGCGTGCTGCTCTCAGCGGCGCTCACGGTCGCGGCCGGCATCGGCCTGCTGCGGTTCCCGGACGCGCTCAGCCGGCTGCACGCCGCGACCAAGCCGCAGATCTTCGGCCTGCTGCTCATCATCGCGGCTATCGCCCTCGACCAGCGCTCCGTCGCCACGCTGCTGGCGCTGATCCCGGTCTTCGTGTTCCAGTCGCTCACGGCGCCGGTGGCGGCGCACATGGTCGGTCGCGCCGCCTATCGCACCGGTCAGCTCGACGACGAAACGCTCGTGATCGATGAACTCGGCCCGGCCATCGAGCAGGCGGCGAAACGCGAGGAGACCCCGGGCCGATAGCCCGGGGCCTCCTCGCATCCGGTCGATCAGGCGTCGACGAGGAAGCGGCTGTAGGCCGGAACGGTGAGGAACGTGGGGAAGTCGTCGCCCAGTGCCACATCGGCGAAGAGTCCCGCGGCGTCGTCGTAGCGATCGCCCTCGAAGCGGTCGAAGCCCGCGACGGCCTCGCGCACGAGCTCGGCCACCCACTCCTTGGTGATGCGGGTGCCCTCAGCCGTCGACTGGTCCTGGTGGATCCACTGCCAGATCTGCGAGCGGCTGATCTCGGCGGTGGCCGCGTCCTCCATGAGGTTGTCGATCGCGACGGCCCCGAGACCGCGCAGCCACGCCTCGATGTAGCGGATGCCGATCGAGACGTTGTCGCGCACGCCCGCGTCGGTGATGTCCCGGCCGATGTGCACGTCGAGCAGCTGCGCCGCGGTCACCTCCACGTCGTCCCGCTGGCGGTCGACCTGGTTGGGGCGGTCGCCGAGCACCGCGTCGAACTCGGCCTGCGCGACCGGGATCAGGTCGGGGTGGGCGACCCAGGTGCCGTCGAAGCCGTCGGTCGCCTCGCGGTGCTTGTCGGCGCGCACCTTCTCCTCGGCGCGACGGGTGACCTCGGGATCGCGGCGGTTTGGGATGAACGCGCTCATGCCTCCGATCGCGTGGGCGCCGCGCTTGTGGCAGGTCTTCACGAGCAGCTCGGTGTAGGCGCGCATGAACGGGACGGTCATGGTGACCTCGCTGCGGTCCGGCAGCACGAAGCGGGCGCCGCGGCCGCGGTAGTTCTTGATGATCGAGAAGATGTAGTCCCACCGCCCGGCGTTGAGGCCGGCGATGTGATCCCGCATCACGTACAGGATCTCCTCCATCTCGAAGGCCGCGGGCAGCGTCTCGATGAGCACGGTCGCGCGGATCGTACCGTGATCGAGCCCGAGCGCCTGCTCGGTGTAGGCGAAGATGTCGTCCCAGAGCTTCGCCTCCTCGCTCGATTCGAGCTTCGCGATGTAGAAGTAGGGGCCGCGCCCCCGGGCGACGAGCTCACGGGCGTTGTGGAAGGCGTAGAGGCCGAAGTCGACGAGGCTGCCCGAGGCCGCCCCCGACTGGCCCTGCGCATCCACGAAGCGCATGTGCTTCTCGACGAGGTGCCAGCCGCGCGGGCGCATCACGATGGTGGGGGTGCGCTCGGCGGTGACGCGGTACTCCTTGCCCTCGGGGCTCGTGAACTCGAGCTGCCCTCGGATGGCGTCGTAGAGCGACAGCTGCCCGCCGATGACGTTCCTCCAGGTGGGGCTCGTGGCGTCCTCCTGATCGGCGAGCCACACGCGGGCTCCCGAGTTCATGGCGTTGATCGTCATCTTCGGGTCGGTGGGACCGGTGATCTCGACGCGGCGATCCTCCAGTCCCGGGCCGGCCCCCGCGACGCTCCAGCTCGGGTCCTCGCGAATCGCTCGGGTGTCCTCGCGGAACTTCGGATCGCGGCCGTTGCCGATCTCGTAGCGGCGGCGCTGGCGGTCCGCGAGGCGCTCATGACGGGTGCTGGCGAAGCGGTGATGCAGATCGGTGACGAACTGCAGTGCCTCGGGAGTGAGGATCTCGTCACTGCGATCGAACGGCCGGCCGGTGACCTCGATGCGCGGGCCGGCTGCGGAGGGTGCGGTGGACTGCTGCTGAGGGGCCGTCTGCGTAGCGGTCATGATCGGATCCTTCACTGTTCGTCGGGTGCCTGAGATTTGCGGCGTAGTTCCATCTTGAGGGGCGGATCGGGAGGCGGATCGGTGAATCAGGGTGTGAAGATCCCGGATTTTTCTGCTTGTCGGAAAAATATCCGTCTGGCACCATGGAGCCATGACGCTTCTCGACAGTGTTGCCTCGCTCCGCAGCGCGGGGACGCCCCGCGATCCCGCCGTGCCCGAATCCGACGAGGGCGGCGACGCCCTCACGCTGGGTCGCCGCATCCGCGAGCGCCGCATGCAACTCGGTCTTACCCTCGAGCAGCTCGCCTCCGCGGTCGACCGGGCGCCCTCGCAGCTCTCGGCGATCGAGAACGGCAAGCGGGAGCCCCGCCTGCCGCTGCTGCGCGCGCTCGCCGCCGAACTCGGCTCGACGGTCGACGAGCTCCTCGTGGACGAGGCGCCGAGCGAGCGAGCCGCGCTGGAGATCGCGGTCGAGCGAGCTCAGCGCGGCGCGGTCTTCCAGTCGCTCGGGCTGCAGCCGATCCGCGTCTCCAAGGCGACGAGCGACGAGACGCTGAAAGCGATCCTCGGTCTTCACCAGGAGGTGGAGCGGCTCAACCGCGAGCGAGCCGCGACTCCCGAGGAGGCCAGGCGGGCGAACACCGAGCTGCGCGCACAGATGCGCGTCGCCGGCAACTACTTCCCCGACCTCGAGCGCGCGGCGAGGCAACTGCTCGACAGCGTCGGGTACGGGGGAGGGCCCGTGTCGCAGCAGACCATCTCCATCGTCGCTGAGAAGCTCGGCTTCAGTCTCCACTACGTCTCGGACATGCCGCACTCGACGAGATCCGTGATCGATCGTCGCAACGGACGCATCTATCTGAGCAACAATCTTCCCTCGCGCGATGCTCGGGCCCCGATCCTGCGCGCCCTCGCGAGCGTC
Organism: Leucobacter tenebrionis; assembly: GCF_019884725.1. NCBI lineage: Bacteria > Bacillati > Actinomycetota > Actinomycetes > Micrococcales > Microbacteriaceae > Leucobacter > Leucobacter tenebrionis. The sequence goes on from NZ_CP082322.1 coordinate 3,304,949, forward strand.
GTGTGCGGGCATGAGGAGCCCCGCAGCTACGGCGACTTCCTGCGCCAGCGGGTCGAGGCGAACTATCTCGCGGGCGCGGTGCTGCTGCCCGAGGAGGCGACGGTCGAGCTGCTGGCGGAGGCGAAGCGGCAGCGGCAGATCTCGATGGAGGATCTGCGCGACGCGTTCGGCGTCTCGTACGAGATGGCGGCGCACCGCTTCACGAATCTGGCGACTGAGCGGCTCGGCCTGCAGGTGCACTTCATGAAGGCGCACGAGTCGGGCACCCTCATCAAGGCGTACGAGAATGACGGGGTGCGGTTCCCCTCCGACGCGCTCGGCAACCTCGAGGGGGCGACGGTCTGCCGCAACTGGACCGCTCGCACGATCTTCGGGCAGCCCGACCGGTTCAACCCCTGGTACCAGTACACCGACATGGCTTCGGGCGGCACCTACTGGTGCACCTCCCGCGTGGAGAAGGCGAAGGAGGGCTGGTACTCGGTGAGCGTGGGGGTGCGCTTCGAGGACGTGAAGTGGTTCCGCGGGCGTGAGACCCAGCATCGTTCGCAGTCGTTCTGCCCCGATGAGCGGTGCTGCAGGCGCGCCTCCAGCGAGCTCACCAGGAAGTGGGAGGCCGCCGCGTGGCCTGAGGCCGCGACGCCCACGAGCCTGCTCGCCGCACTGCCCGTGGGCACCTTCCCGGGCGTCGACAACAACGAGGTGTATGAGTTTCTTGAGTCCCACGAGTGAATAGGGGCGGCCGGGGTGCGCGGGCGCCCGGGGCTGCGATAGCGTAGTAGGAGCAGGTCGAACGACCAGGCGTCGTTACGAGAACAAGAAATGGGTGAGACATGACTACTGAGAATCATGCCCGTCGCGCCGACCACACCGAGGCGCGCGCCACCCAGCAGTTCCGCGAGGATCTGGGGGCGATGATCCGCGCTCGGGCGACCGACCTCACGATCGACGAGCGCGAGGCCGTCGAGGCGCTGCCGTCGGGCGCGGCCCTGCTCGTCGTGCGTCGCGGGCCGGATCTCGGCGCCCGCTTCCTGCTCGACCAGGACGTCACGGTCGCCGGACGTCACCCGGCGGTCGATATCTTCCTCGACGATGTGACGGTGTCTCGTCGGCACGCGGAGTTCCACCGCAACGGGACTCGCTTCTCGGTCGTGGACCTGGGCTCGCTGAACGGAACCTTCTGCGACGGCGTGCGCATCGACGGCGAGGTGCCGCTCGAGGACGGCGCAGAGGTGCAGGTCGGCAAGTTCCGCTTCACGTTCTTCGCCTCGCGCTTCGATTTGGGCGAGGGCGCCTGATATGGCGGCCGCCGCGTCGGTCCCATCGCAGGCGGGCAGCCTTCTCAGCATCGGGCAGGTGCTCGCCCGCCTGCAGGACGATTTCTCCGATCTCACGCCCTCGAAGCTGCGCTTCCTCGAGGAGCAGGGGCTCGTAACGCCCGAGCGCACGAAATCGGGCTATCGCAAGTTCTCCCAGCAGCACATCGAGCGGCTGCGTCTGATCCTCACTCTGCAGCGCGATCACTACCTGCCGCTGAAGGTGATCGCCGAGGTGCTCGACGAGATCGACGCCGGCCGGGACCCGATCATTCCGGGCGCGTCCCCGCGGAGCGCCTCGATGATCCTGGCCCCCCAGCGCGTGCTCAGCAGCGAGGAGCTGCGTCGTGCCACGGGTGCGAGCGCCCGGTTCCTGGGCGAGGCGATCGCGGCGGGCCTGCTGCCGGCGGCCGAGGTGTTCCCCCACGACGCGGTCGCGCAGCTGTCCGCGCTGCTGAAGCTCGCGGAGCGGGGGATCACCCCGCGCCATCTGCGGTCGCTGCGGGTGTCCGCCGAGCGCGAGGCGGAGCTGATCGCGCGCGCGGTGTCGACGCGCGGCGTGAAGAGCGGCACTCCGCTCGGCACCGAGGACTCGCTGGAGCTGGCCGGGTACCTCGACACGGTGCGCTCCGGCGTGTTGCGCCGGCGTTTCGGCAGCGCCTGAGCGGCCCGAGATCGGCGTGATTTCAACCTTCAAGTTCTAGTAGAGGTCGACACTCCCAAATTGACCTTCGGCGGTCGTTGCACGCCGCCTGCCATCTGGGTACCGTTATGGGAGTTCGGTGCCCGCGCCGTTCGATCCGTGAAGAAAGGAAGACGATGGAGAACACTCAGCAGCCGTCTGGCGAGACGGCTTCTCCGTCGTCGGAGGCCGCGCCCGAGGGAGCGGCCTCGGCACCCATCAGCGGTGCGGAACCCCTCACGATCGACCCCGAACTCCTCTTCGACGATGGGCTGCCGAAGCCCAATCAGGAGGGCGGGTTCAAAGGCGCTACGGCGGCCCGCGCTGCGGGCATCACCTATCGTCAGCTCGACTACTGGGCGCGCACGGGCCTCGTCGAGCCCACGGTGCGCGGGGCGAAGGGGTCCGGATCGCAGCGCCTCTACGGCTTCCGCGACATCCTCGTGCTCAAGCTCGTGAAACGACTGCTCGACACGGGCATCTCCCTGCAGCAGATCCGCACCGCTGTCGCGCAACTCCACGAGGCGGGCGTGCACGACCTGTCGCGCACCACGCTCATGAGCGACGGAGCCAGCGTGTACCTGTGCACCTCGAACGACGAGGTCATCGACCTCGTCAGCCGCGGGCAGGGCGTCTTCGGCATCGCGGTCGGCAAGGTGCTGCGCGAGGTCGAGACCTCGCTCGTCGACATGGACGAGCACCGCGAGCAGGCTGAGAGCGTCGACGAACTCGCAGCGCGCCGCCAGGTTCGCAAGAAGATCTCCTAGGGCCCGCGCCTCTCGCGCGTAAGGAACGAAAGAGCCCGGCTCGTGAGCCGGGCTCTTTCATTCGTGCGAGGGCATCGGGGCGCCGTGCGAACTCAATCCTCGACGACGGTCGCGGTGCGCCCGGGCTTCGACCTCGTCTCGCGCGCCGCGTCCATGCCGGCAGAGCGGAGCACCCGATCCAGCACCAGGTCGAAGTTGCCGGCCATCTCCTGCGAGGCCTCGCCCGGCCACATGTGCACGGGCTTCGCCGCGCCCTGGGCCTGCTGCAGCGAGGGACGCTCGGGCAGCTGGGGATTGAGCACGAGGGGGCCGAACATCTCGCGCAGCTCGCGGATGCGGAACTGGTGCTCCATCGACTGCGGCTGCGTGCGGTTGATCAGGATGCCGAGGGGCTGCAGGCGGGGGCTCACCCCGCGGCGGATCTCCTCGATCGCGCGCAGCGCGCGGTCGGTTGCGGCGACGGCGAAGAGGCTGGGCTCGGCGACGACGAGCACCCGATCGCTCGCGGCCCACGCGGTGCGCGTGAGGGCGTTCAGCGAGGGGGCGCAGTCGATGAGCACGAGATCGTACTCGGACTCGACGACCGCGAGGGCCTCCTCCAGCTTCCAGATGTCGCGCGTCGACGGGTGGGGGCCGTCGAAGTTGATGGCCGACGGGCTGCCCACGAGCAGGTCGATCGACCCGCCCTCGTGGTACTCGTTCCAGCCGCTGTGGGCGATGGCCGAGCGCACCGTCTTCTCCTTGGGGCTCTCGAGCACATCGGCCACGGTCGCGTACCCGTCGGGGTTCACCGCGAGGCCCGTCGACACATCGGACTGGGGGTCGAAGTCGACGACGAGCGTGCGCAGGCCCCGGGAGAAAGCGGCCGAGGCGAGGCCGAGCGTCACGGTGGTCTTGCCGACGCCACCCTTGAGGGAACTCACACTCAATACATGCACGTGGCAAGTTTAGTCGATCCCCTTCTGTGATCGACCAGAGTATGCGTGAGGCGAACAGAAGATCGGGCCGTTTTTCACCCTCGAGTCGGAGTCGTCGGGGCGACGCGAGCACGCGAGTAGGGCAGAGCGGGCGCGAGCGTGTATCTTGATATCGAACGATCCATCGGTCTGGGCAGCCGGCGAACGTACTGATACAGAGGGGTATTTTCTGCATGTTCAAAAAGGTTCTGGTTGCCAATCGTGGTGAGATCGCGATCCGCGCGTTCCGCGCCGCTCACGAGCTCGGCGCTTCCACGGTTGCAGTGTTTCCGTACGAGGATCGCAATTCGCTGCACCGTTTGAAGGCCGATGAAGCGTATCTGATCGGCGAGGTCGGGCATCCGGTGCGCGCGTACCTCGATATCGAGGAGATCGTGCGGGTGGCGCAGGAGTCGGGCGCCGACGCGATCTACCCGGGTTACGGATTCCTGTCGGAGAACCCCGGGCTGGCGGCCGCGGCCGAGGCGGCGGGGATCCGGTTCATCGGACCCGGCAGGCAGGCGCTGGAGATGGCGGGCAACAAGGTCGCGGCGAAGGAGCACGCCATCGCCGCGGGCGTGCCCGTGCTGCAGTCGACGCCCCCGTCCACGGACATCGAGGCGCTGATCGCGGGCGCTCGCGAGATCGGGTTCCCGGTGTTCGCGAAGGCCGTCGCGGGCGGCGGCGGGCGCGGCATGCGGCGCGTGGAGCGCGAGGAGGATCTCCGCGACGCGCTCGAGTCGGCGATGCGGGAGGCCGAGAGCGCATTCGGCGACCCGACCATGTTCATCGAGCAGGCCGTGCTGCGCCCGCGCCACATCGAGGTGCAGGTGCTGGCAGATAAGAACGGCGAGACGGTCCACCTGTACGAGCGCGACTGCTCGGTGCAGCGCCGCCACCAGAAGGTCGTCGAGATCGCCCCGGCTCCGAACCTGGATCCCGCGATCCGCGACGAGCTGACGCGCGACGCGATCGCGTTCGCGAAGTCGATCGGCTACGAGAACGCGGGCACGGTCGAGTTCCTGCTCGACACCGAGGGCGAGCGGGCAGGCAAGCACGTGTTCATCGAGATGAACCCGCGCATCCAGGTCGAGCACACCGTCACCGAGGAGGTGACCGACGTCGATCTCGTGCGCGCCCAGATGCGGATCGCGGCGGGGGAGACCCTCGCCGAGCTCGAGCTGCTCCAGGACGACATCCAGCTGCGCGGTGCGGCGCTGCAGTGCCGCATCACCACGGAGGATCCGGCCAACGGCTTCCGGCCCGACCTCGGCCGCATCACCGCGTACCGTTCCCCGGGCGGCGGCGGCGTGCGCCTCGACGGCGGCACCATCAACGCGGGCGCTCAGATCAGCCCCCACTTCGACTCCATGCTCGCCAAGCTCACCTGCCGCGGGCGCAGCTTCGAGGACGCGGTGGTGCGCGCTCGCCGGGCGCTCGCGGAGTTCCGGATCCGCGGCGTCGCCACGAACATTCCGTTCCTGCAGGCGGTGCTCGCCGACCCCGCTTTCCAGGCCGGCGATATCGCGACCTCGTTCATCGAGGAGCGCCCCGAGCTGCTCGACATGAACAAGCCCAAGGACCGCGCGACCCGCCTGCTGCAGCACGTCGCCAACGTGACCGTCAACCAGCCGAACGGACCGCGCCCCGGCGCATTCGATCCCGCGTCGAAGCTGCCCGCGGCAGACCTCTCCGCTCCGGCGCCGGCCGGGTACCGGCAGCGGCTGCTCGAGCTCGGCCCCGAGGGATACGCGAAGAGTCTGCGCGAGCAGACCGCGCTGGCGGTCACGGAGACCACCTTCCGCGACGCCCATCAGTCGCTGCTGGCGACCCGCGTGCGCACCAAGGACCTCGCGCGGATCGCGCCGTACGTGGCGCGGCTCACCCCGCAGCTGTGGTCGGTTGAGGCCTGGGGCGGCGCCACCTACGACGTGGCGCTTCGCTTCCTGGGCGAAGACCCGTGGGAGCGGCTCGCGGCCCTGCGCGAAGCGCTGCCGAACGTGCCGATCCAGATGCTGCTCCGCGGTCAGAACACCGTGGGATACACCCCCTACCCGGCGCAGGTCGCCCAGGCGTTCGTGCGCGAGGCGGCCGAGACCGGGGTCGACGTGTTCCGCATCTTCGACGCCCTCAACGACGTGAACCAGATGCGCGTGGCGATCGACGCCGTGCGCGAGACCGGAACCGCAGTCGCCGAGGTCGCGATGGCCTACACCGGCAACCTGCTGGATCCCGCCGAGAACAAGTACACCCTCGACTACTACCTGCGACTGGCGGACGAGATCGTGGACGCGGGCGCCCACGTGCTCGCCATCAAGGACATGGCCGGCCTGCTGCGGCCCGCGGCGGCGGCGAAGCTCGTCGCCGCGCTGCGCGAGCGCTTCGACCTGCCCGTGCACCTGCACACGCACGACACCCCGGGCGGTCAGCTCGCCACGCTGCTCGCGGCCTCCGAGGCGGGGGTCGACGCGGTCGACGCCGCTTCGGCGCCCATGTCGGGCACCACGAGCCAGCCGTCGCTCTCGGCCCTCGTCGCAGCCCTCGCGAACACGGAGCGCGACACGGGCCTCGACCCGGCGGCGGTATTCGAGCTCGAGCCCTACTGGGACGCGGTGCGCAGCCTCTACAAGCCGTTCGAGTCGGGCCTGCCCTCGCCCACCGGGCGCGTGTACACCCACGAGATCCCCGGCGGGCAGCTCTCGAACCTGCGCCAGCAGGCGATCGCCCTGGGGCTCGCCGAGAACTTCGAGAAGATCGAGGACATGTACGCGGCCGCCGACCGCATCCTCGGTCGTATCCCGAAGGTGACCCCGTCCTCCAAGGTGGTCGGCGACCTGGCGCTGCATCTGGCCGCCGTCGACGCCGATCCCCGCGACTTCGAGGAGAACCCGGGCAACTATGATGTGCCCGACTCCGTGGTGGGCTTCCTCGCCGGCGAGCTGGGGGAGATCCCCGGCGGCTGGCCCGAGCCGTTCCGCTCCAAGGTGCTCGCCGGTCGCCGCGTCGATATCGGGGCGGCGCCGATCACCGACGAGGATCAGGCGCTGCTCTCGGGCACGAGCGACGAGCGCCGGTCGGCGCTCAACCGGCTGCTGTTCCCGGCGCCCACGCGCCAGTACGAGGCCGCGCGCGAGCAGTTCGGCGACCTGTCGGTGCTCGATACGCCCGAGTACCTCTACGGTCTCGAGGCCGGGGAGGAGCGCGCGATCGACCTCGCTCGAGGGGTGCGTCTCTACGTCGGGCTCGAAGCGATCGGTGAGGCGGACGACAAGGGCGTCCGCACCGTCATGGTGCGTGTGAACGGGCAGCTGCGCCAGGTGTTCGTCAAGGACGAGAGCGTGGCCGTCGACGCCCCCGTGACGGAGAAGGCCGACCGCACCGTGCCCGGTCACGTCGCCGCGCCGTTCTCGGGCACCGTCACCGTCAAGGTCGCGCCGGGCGACACCATCGAGGTCGGGCAGCCCGTCGCCACCATCGAGGCGATGAAGATGGAGGCGGCCATCACGGCTCCCGTCGCGGGAACCGTCGAGCGCATCGTCTTCAACGGCACCCGAGGCCTCGAAGCCGGCGACCTCATCGTCGTGATCGGCTAGCGCGGCGACCGATCGTCGGCCTGGAGCCCGCCCCGCGCGCCTGTCGAGCGGTGGGCGTGCTCCAGGCCGACGAAGGCGATTCCGCTAAGCTGGATCACTATGGCGATTCGAGAGATCCGACTGTTCGGCGACCCCGTGCTGCGCACCGTGTGCGATCCCATCACCGAGATCGACAGCGGGGTGAGGCAGCTCGTCGCGGATCTCTGCGAGACCGTCGACATGGACGGGCGCGCGGGCCTCGCCGCCACTCAGATCGGTCACACGCAGCGCGCGTTCAGCTTGAATATCGACGGCAGGATCAGCTACGTGCTCAACCCCGAGATCGTCGAACTCGACGGTGACCCGGTGCCGACGGGCGAGGGGTGCCTCTCGGTTCCCGATCTCTGGTTCGAGGTCATGCGGTACCCGAGGGCGACCGTGCGGGGCATGGACCTCGACGGGCGCGAACTCGTCGTCTCGGGGGAGGGACTGCTCGCGCAGGCCCTGCAGCACGAGTGCGACCACCTCGACGGCAAGCTCTACATCAACCGTCTCGATCGCGAGGCGCGCGGCGAGGCGATGCGTCAGATCCGACAGTCCGCCTGGTTCTAGGGCGGATGCTACTTGCCGAGGCTGACCGCCTCGGTCTGCGGGTTGTCACCGTAGAGCTTTGCGATCTCGCTCGCGAAGTCGCGCAGGATGTTGTCGCGCTTGATGCTCATCTTCGGGGTCAGGTGCCCGTTCGCCTCGACGAACTCCGTGGGCAGGATCACGAACTTGCGGATCGACTCGGCTCGCGAGACGTGCTGGTTGCCCTGATCGATGGCGCTCTGCACCTCGGCGAGCACCTTGGGGTGCCTGGCCGCCTCCTCCAGCGTCATGTTCGGGTCCTCGCCGTTGTTGTTCAGCCAGGCCGGAAGCATCTCGGGATCGAGGGTGACGAGCGCGGATATGAACGGCTTCTGATCGCCGACGACCACGACCTGGCCGATGATGGTGTTCGAGCGGATCGGATCCTCGAGCGCCGCGGGCGCCACGTTCTTGCCGCCCGCGGTGACGATGATCTCCTTCTTGCGCCCGGTGATCGAGAGGTAGCCGTCGGCGTCGAGCGAACCGAGGTCGCCCGTGCGGAAGAAGCCGTCGTCTGTGAACGCGGCCCGGGTCGCCTCGGGGTTGTTCCAGTACTCCTTGAAGACGTCGATGCCCTTGACCTCGATCTCGCCGTCGTCGGCGATGCGCACCGTGTGCCCGGGAAGCGCCGGGCCGACCGTGCCGATCTTGAACTTGTCGGGCAGATTGACGGTGACCGGGGCCGTGGTCTCGGTCAGGCCGTAGCCCTCGAGGATCTTGACCCCGAGGCTGCGGTAGAAGTGGCCGAGGTAGTGGCTGAGCGGCGCCGAGCCCGAGATCGCATAACTGACGCGACCGCCGAGCCGTTCGCGCAGCTTGGCGTAGACGAGCTTGTCGAACAGCTTGAACTTGAGTCCCAGCACGAAGGGGACCTTGCCCGCGTCGAGGGCTTCGGAGTGCTCGACCGCGACCTTGGCCGCGGCCCGGAAGATCTTGCCCTTGCCCTCCGCCTCGGTCTTCTGCTCGGCTGAGTTGTAGACCTTCTCGAAGACGCGCGGAACGGCGAGGAGGAAGGAGGGCTTGAACGAGCCGAGCGCCGGCAGCAGCTGGGTGGTGTCCGCCTGGTGGCCCACCCTGACGCCCGCGTGCACGGCGAGCACCGAGATGAACCGGGCGAAGACGTGCGCGAGGGTGACGAAGAGCAGCGTCGAGGAGCCGGGCTGCTGCACGACCTCGGAGAGCGCGGCCGCCGAGTTGCGCGAGAGGTCCACGAAGTTCGAGTGGGTGAGAACGCAGCCCTTGGGGCGACCGGTCGAGCCGGAGGTGTAGATCAGGGTCGCGATGTCCGCGCCGACGGCGAGGTTGCGGCGACGCTCGATCTCGGCGTCCTCGACCGAGAGCCCGCTCTTCCGGAGCGCCTCGAGCGCGCCCTCGTCGAAGCGCCAGTGCAGATCCACACCCGGCGTCTCGCTCGCGATCTCCTCGAACCGCTCGGCGAGATCGGTGGTGGCGGTCATCATCGCGCGAGCCCCCGAATCCTCGAGGATCCAGTGGATCTGCAGCGGAGACGAGGTCTCGTAGATCGGCACCATGATCGCGCCGGAGTAGTGGATCGCGAAATCGACGAGCGACCACTCGTAGCTGGTCTTGCACATGAAGGCGATGCGGTCGCCGGGTTCGATGCCCGCGGCTACGAAGCCCTTCGCGAGGGCGACGACCTCGGCTCGGAACTCGCGAGCGGTGATGTCTCGCCAGCCCTCTCCCTGCGGCACGGCGAAGATCGCGCGGTCGGGCGTCGCATCTACGCGCTGTTCGAGCAGATCGGTGATGTTGTCATCCGGAACCGGCGGGATGAGGATCGGCGTCTCGGACTGATTCACGGCAGCTCCCTTGATACTCATGCATCGGTCTCTGCGGTGCGGTCGTTCCGCACCTGCTTGCATTTCACCCTATATGCATACCCACGCGCGGCTCCGGCTCGGCTATTGTGTTCGAAGTCGAGAGAAAGCTGCGGGTAGTGCTGTATTGGATCTTTAAACACCTGATCATCGGGCCGTTCCTGAAAACTCTGTACCGTCCGTGGGTGGAGGGTGCCGAGAATATTCCGGCCTCCGGGCCCGTAATTATTGTGGGAAACCACCTCTCGGTGATCGATTCCTTCTTCATGCCGCTCATGATCGACCGGCGGGTGTACTTCCTCGCGAAGAGCGACTACTTCACGGGGAAGGGGCTCAAAGGCTGGCTGGTGAAGAACTTCATGCTGGGCGTGGGGCAGCTCCCCATCGACCGCTCGGGCGGCAAGGCATCCGAGGCCTCGCTCAACACGGGGCTCGCGGTGCTGGATCGCGGCAACGTGCTCGGCATCTACCCGGAGGGCACGCGCAGCCCCGATGCGAGGCTGTACCGCGGCCGCACGGGCGTGGCTAGACTCGTGCTCGAATCGGGCGCGCTCGTGGTGCCCGCGGTGATGATCGACACCGAGAAGGCGATGCCGATCGGTGCCAAGTTCCCGAAGATCCGCCGCATCGGCACCGTGATCGGCAAGCCCCTCGACTTCAGCCGCTTCTCGGGCATGAGCGCCGACCGCTTCGTGCTGCGCAGCGTCACCGACGAGATCATGCTCGAGATCCAGCGACTCAGCGGCCAGCAGTACGTCGACGTGTACGCCTCCAGCGTACGCAACCGCTGAGGGGCGCGAAGCGCCGCTCGTCGCTAGTAAGCTGGGGTGGTTGCAGCGAGGTCGCTGCTGCGCCAGCATACCCAATTATTGACAAGGGACTGAAGATGACGAGCCAGAACACCGATACTGCTGCCCGCGCGTTCGCGGAGCTCGACGCGTATCGCGCGCTCGAGGCGAAGCAGCAGCCCACCTGGCCCGATCCCGCGGCCGTGCAGACGGCGTCAGAGGACCTCGCCTCCCAGCCCCCGCTCGTCTTCGCGGGCGAGGCCGATCAGCTGCGCGAGCGTCTCGCGTCGGCGGCGCGCGGCGAGGCCTTCCTGCTGCAGGGCGGCGATTGCGCCGAGACCTTCGCCGCGGCGACCGCCGACAAGATCCGCGACCGGGTCAAGACGCTGCTGCAGATGGCCGTCGTGCTCACCTACGGAGCCTCGATGCCGGTCATCAAGGTCGGTCGTATGGCCGGCCAGTTCGCGAAGCCGCGCTCGAGCGACACCGAGACCCGCGACGGTGTCACGCTGCCCGCGTTCCGCGGAGACCTCGTCAACGGCTACGACTTCACCCCCGAATCGCGCACCGCCGACCCCTCGCGACTCGTGCGTGGCTACCACGTCTCTGCCTCGACCCTCAACCTGATCCGCGCGTTCACGCAGGGCGGCTTCGCCGACCTGCGCCAGGTGCACGCCTGGAACCAGGGCTTCGTGTCGAACCCGGCCAATCAGCGCTACGAGTCGCTGGCCGCCGAGATCGACCGCGCCGTGCGCTTCATGGACGCCTGCGGCGTGGATCACAGCGAGCTCAAGCAGACCGAGTTCTACGTGAGCCACGAGGCGCTGCTGCTCGACTACGAGCGCCCGCTGACCCGCATCGACTCGCGCACTGGCGAGCTCTACGACACCTCGGGGCACATGCTCTGGATCGGCGAGCGCACCCGCGACCTCGACGGCGCCCACGTCGAGTTCCTGTCGCACGTGAGGAACCCGATCGGCGTCAAGCTCGGCCCGACGGCGACGGTCGACGACGCGCTGCGGCTCATCGACAAGCTCGATCCCGAGCGCGAGCCCGGGCGCCTCACCTTCATCACGCGCATGGGCGCCGGAAAGATCCGCGACGTGCTGCCCGGCCTGCTCGCGGGCGTGCGCGATGCGGGCGCGACCCCGCTCTGGGTCACCGACCCGATGCACGGTAACGGCATCACCTCGTCGACCGGCTACAAGACCCGCCGCTTCGACGATGTGATGGACGAGCTGCGCGGCTTCTTCGAGGCGCACCGCGAGGTCGGCACGTTCCCCGGGGGCATCCACGTGGAGCTCACCGGCGATGACGTGACCGAGTGCCTCGGGGGCTCCGAGAACATCGATGAGGAGGCGCTGGCGACCCGCTACGAGTCGGTCTGCGACCCGCGTCTGAACCACATGCAGTCGCTCGAGCTGGCCTTCCAGGTGGCCGAGGAACTGAAGCGGCTCTAGGCGGTCTTTTCAGCCGAAGAGCGAGCCGCTGATGTAGATCTCCGTGCCGGCCGGCACCTTCGTGCCGGCCGCGGGATCGGTGCTCGTGGCGATCACTGCGTCGAGGAGCGCCCCGCTGAAGAGCGGATTCGTGCGCGTTGCGAAACCCGCCCCCTGCAGGGTATTGCTCGCCTCGCGCAGAGTCATGTTGGCGACATCCGGCACCTCGAACAGCTCGGGGCCGAGCGACACGTTCAGGCCGACCGCGTCGCCGGGCCTCACCGGGTCGGTCGAGAGCAGCAGGCCGATGACCTGGCCCTCCGGAACATCGGCGTTGTGCTCCTCCGTGCCGAGCGCGGCGTCGACGCGGAGATCACTCGATTCCAGCGCGCGCGTGGCCTCCTCGACGGTGAGGCCTGCCACGTCGGGAACGGCGCCGGCGGATACGACGAGATCGATCCGCCCCTGCTCGGCGTAGGTGTCGCCGAGAGGCTCCCCGTCCTGACCAAGCGCCGCGAGCACCGTGCCCGACTCCGAGTCGGCGAAGCGCCGCTCGAGCACCTCGCCGAAGGTGAACCCCTCTGACCGGATCTCGCTCTCGGCCTCCTGCTGCGACAGGCCCACAATGGTAGGCACTGGCAGCTGCCGGGGGCCGCTCGACTGGCAGAGGCGCACGGTGCTGCCGCGGTCGAGGCGCGATCCGGACTCCGGATCGGTGCTCACGGCGAGACCCACCGGTACCTCGAGGCTCGGGCACTCGGCCACCTCGACGAGCAGCGAGCGATCCTCGAGGGATGCCTGCGCCGCGGCCATCTCCTGGCCCGCCACATCGGGCACCGTGACCCGGGATCCGGGCCCCTGCCCGAACCACCAGCCGGTACCGCCGGCGAGTGCGATGAGCAGCACGAGCAGCACCGCGGTCAGACGGCCCTTGCGGCCGCGCTTTCTCGCAGCGGCGGCCGCTCGGTCGAGCGGCGACGCGGGGGTCGGATCGGGCTGAGGGGCGGCGTCCGCATCCCCGCCCTCCGCGAGGCTCGAGGCCAGCGCCTGCTGCTCCGTGCCGTCGAGCACGGTGGTCGACGAGGTCGGCGATCCGCCCGCCATATCCCTGGGCAGCACCCGGGTGGATCCCGCCGCCGCAAGGCCCGAGCCGAGGTCCCGGAGGAACTGCAGCGCTTCGCCGGCGTCGCGGGGGCGATCCTCGGGGTCGCGCTGCGTGGTCCAGCGCACCAGCTCATCGAGCTCGGGAGTCGCCTCGGTCGACTTCAACGAGGGCGCCGGCACCTCGGAGTGCGCGTGCTGGTAGGCGATCTGCATGGGCTGCTCGCCGGTGAACGGCTGCGTGCCGGCGAGCATCTCGTACATCATGATGCCGAACGCGTAGAGATCGCTGCGGGCGTCGGCCACGCCGCGGGTCACCAGCTCCGGCGACAGATAGGCGATCGTTCCGAGCAGCGCCTGTCCGGTGGTCGTGTTGGCGCTGACAGCGCGGGCGAGACCGAAGTCGCCGAGCTTGATGCGGCCGTCGTCGGCGAGCAGCACGTTCTCGGGTTTGAGATCCCGGTGCACGATGCCCGCGTGATGCGCGGCGGCGAGCCCCGATAGCACCGCCTCTCCGATCTCCATCGCCTGCTCGGCGGTGAGGCGCTTCTGCTGCTTGAGCAGCTCGCGCAGCGTGATGCTCGGCAGATACTCCATGACCAGGTATGTGCGGCCGAGGTCATGCCCCTGGTCGAAGACGTTGACCAGGTTGGGATGCGAGAGCCTCGCCGCGCTGCGGGCCTCCTGCTCGAAGCGGCGGGTGAAGTTCTCGTCCTCGGCGAGGTGCTCGTGCATCACCTTGACGGCGACTCTGCGCTCGAGCCGCAGGTCGTTCGCGAGATACACCATCGCCATACCGCCACGAGCGATGCGTGAGCGGATCACGTATCGCTCGTCGAGCATTTGCCCGATCAAGGGGTCGGCAGGCGCGGAGGTCACGTCGAGATTCTACGGAAGAAGGATGCGCGCTCGTCGGATGCGCGCCGCGCGGGCGCAGATTGCGATCCGCCGGGGACGCTGGCAGAGTTGAGGTGTGCCCCAGAACATCGCACCCGATACGCCGTTCCTCACCGTCCCGGAGCTCGTCGAGCTCTTCGGCCTCACCCCGGGCAAGATCCACAGACTGATCGAGGACCACCACCTGGCCGCCGTGCGCGTCGACGGCGTGCTCCGCGTACCGGCCGAGTTCGTGCAGGACGACCACCCCCTGCCCCCGCTCCGCGGCACGATCCTCGTGCTGCTCGACGCCGGCTTCTCGAACGAGGAAGCGGTGGCGTGGTTGCTCGCTCCGAACGACGAACTGGGGGAGCGGCCCATCGACTCGCTCCGCGCGGGCCGCAAGAGCGCGGTGCGCCGGGCGACGCAATCGCTCGCGTTCTGACGCGTCGACCCGGGTGAGCCGGGTGAGTCGCGTCAGGCCGGGTGAGTTCCATCGAGTCGGCCTATTCGTATCGAGCCGGCCTGGAAATCGCGCCAGTCAGAGGCGGCCTCGATACAAATAGGCCGACTCGATGACTCATCGCCGCTAGAAGGCTCGGCGTGCGGCCCGCTCGGAGAGCCCGATGAGCTGCTGCGCCGCGTCGGGGCGGATCTGCGCTCGCCGCAGCGCAGCGGTCGCGCGGTCGATGTTGCGGCTGATCATGTCCTCGACGCGCTCGACCGCCCCGCTCTCGCGAATGGTGCGCTGCAGCATGGCGACCTGCTCGCGGTCGAGCTCGGTGCCGAGCAGATCTTCGAAGATGCGTCGCTGCGTGGCGGGCAGGTTCTCGCGGGCGAGCGTGACGAGGACGGTGCGCTTGCCCTCGGCGAGGTCGTCGCCGATCGGCTTGCCGGTGAGTTCCTCGTCGCCGAAGACGCCGAGCAGGTCGTCGCGCAGCTGGAAGGCGACGCCGACGGGCAGCCCGAAGTCCGCGAGCGCCTCCTCGTGCTGCTCGTCAGCCCCCGCAAGCGCGGCACCGATGAGCAGCGGAGCCTCGACGCTGTACTTCGCGGACTTGTAGACCAGCACCCGAGTCGACCGCTCGAGCTGCTCCTCGTGCGAGGCGAAGTCGGCGTACTGCTCTTCGAGGACGTCGAGGTACTGGCCCGCCGCGACCTCGCTGCGCATGCGGTTGAAGTGGTGGCGGGCGCGCTGCGCGGCCGAGCGGTCGGGGAGCGCGTCTCCTGCGGCCTGCATGAGCTCATCGGCCCACGACTGCAGCAGGTCGCCGAGCAGGATCGCGCCCGCCAGGCCGAAGTGATCCGCCGACCCGCGCCACCCGTGCTGCTGGTGCATCGCGGCGAACAGGCGGTGCGTCGAGGGCCGACCGCGGCGGGTGTCGGAGCGGTCGATGACGTCGTCGTGGATCAGCGCGGCCGCGTGGAAGAGCTCGAGGGAGCAGGCTGCGTCGAGCACCGCGCCGAACTCGGCGTCGATCTCGGCGGCGAGGTCGAGCGGCCGCAGCGCACGGTAGCCGAGCACGGCGAACTGGGCGCGGAATCGCTTACCCCCGGAGAGGAACCCGAAGGCCTCGTCGAGCAGGGGCTTCGCATCGGGCCCGAGGGGCTCGAGCGCCCGACGATGCCGGGCCAGCGTGTCGTTGATCCGCTCCTGAATAAGGCCTGCGAGTCGCATCGTTTCTTGCACACGACTAGCCTAGCCGCGCGCGGGAGACAGTAGACTACTGGGTAAAGAACTCAATTGGCGGGAGGAGCGGTCATGGCGCTGTCAGAACACGAGCAGCGGCTGCTCGACGAGATGGAGCGCAGCTTCTATCAGAGCGAAGCCGACGTGATGCAGACCGTCCCCGGAGCCCGCCGCCGGGTGAGCTACCGCTCGCTGGTGCTCGGGATCGTGGTGGTGCTCGTCGGGCTGGGCGTGCTGGTCGCGGGAGTCGCGGCGCAGCAGCTCTGGCTGGGGCTCATCGGATTCGCCGCGATGCTGGGCGGTGTCATGCTGATGTTCGCCCGGGGTTCCGACTCCGAGACTGCGGAGGGTGCGCTCGGCGAGCAGTCCGACGCACCAGGCGGGGCCGGCGCTTCGGCTCGCGAGTCATTCAGCGAGCGCATGGAGCGTCGCTGGGACGAGCGCATGGGCGGCGACCGCTAGCAGCAGCCGGTTTCAGAAGGGCCGTGGTTTCGACCACGGCCCTTTTTCGTGCGCCTTGGAGGCGTCGCTCAGCGCGGCCGTTTGCCGGGCGGGTCCCGCGCCGGCGCAACTCCTGCAGCTGCGTCATCGCAGGCGTCCGTGACCTCGATCCGAGTTCAGGGAGGAGATCGTCTCCCAATCGGAGGGCTTCACCGGGAACGCCCCGCTCAAGCCCGGATCTCCTCCCTGGGCTGCGACCGGCTACCGCCTCGACGCGCGCTTGGTGCGGGGCGGCGTATGGGGCGGAGCGGTCGACGGATCCTCCACTTTGCTCCACCGCGACGCTCCACTGCGCTCCACCGGGCCTTCAAGCGGGGTGCATAGCGGTGTTCGGGGCGCGCATTCGGACTCTCCGCTGCGCGAAGACGGAGGGATGGGGTGCGGGCCTCGCTCGAACGCATCGTCTCAGATCCGCGGAATTTCAAGGCGTACGGCGCTCGGGCGCAAAAGATGGGTGTTTGGTGGAGAGAATGCTCGGTGAAGTGGAGGAAAGTGGAGTAGTGTGGGACACCTGAGTCAGGCGAAAGGGGGTAACCGTGTTTCTCGGTACCTTCACGCCTCGACTCGATGAGAAAGGCCGGGTGATCCTGCCCGCCAAGTTTCGCGACGAACTCGCAGACGGCCTCGTCATCACCCGCGGCCAGGAGCGCTGCCTGTACGTCTTCAGCGAGCAGGAGTTCACCGAGATGCACGACCGCATTCGCCAGGCCCCGGTGACCTCGAAGCAGGCGCGCGACTATCTGCGCGTCTTCCTCTCCGGCGCCCACCCTGAGACCCCCGACAAGCAGAACCGCATCACCATCCCCCAGGGCTTGCGCGAATACGCCGGGCTCGACCGTGAACTCGCGGTGATCGGGGCAGGCAGCCGCGCCGAGATCTGGGACGCCGAAGCCTGGCAGACCTACCTGGCCGAGCAGGAATCGGCCTTCTCCGATATCGAGGAGGAGGTGATCCCGGGCATGTTCTAGCCCGGATCCGTCATGACCCAGCCTGACTTCACTCCCCGCGATGAACGCGACGCCCGTGATGCGAGCGAGCTGCACGTACCCGTGCTGCTCGACCGCTGCCTCGAGCTGCTCGCGCCGGCGGCCGCGCGCTCCGGCGCGGTGGTCGTCGATGCGACCCTCGGCATGGGCGGCCACACCGAGGCCATGCTCGAGGCCCACCCCGAACTCACCGTGATCGGTCTCGACCGCGACACGGAGGCGCTCGCGCTCGCGGGTCGTCGCCTGGAGCGCTTCGGCGAGCGGATCATCCGGGTGCACGCCGTCTACGACGAGATCGAGCGGGCCGTGCACGACTCCGGCTTCGATCGCATCGACGGCGTGCTGTTCGATCTGGGCGTCTCCTCCCTGCAGCTCGACGAGGCCGACCGCGGCTTCGCCTACGCGCAGGACGCGCCGCTCGACATGCGCATGGATCAGAGCCGGGGCGAGACGGCCGCAGACGTGATCGCGGCCGCGCCCGAGGGCCGGCTGCGAGCGATCTTCGAGCGATACGGCGAGGAGCCGCTCGCGGCCCGCTACGCCCGCGCGATCATCGCGGCGAGGTCGGAGGCTCCGATCGAGCGCAGCGGTCAGCTGGTCGAGGTGCTGCAGCGGGCCACTCCCGCGGCGGTGCGGGATCAGCGCCACCCCGCCAAGCGCGTCTTCCAGGCGCTGCGGATCGAGGTGAACGGCGAGCTCGCGGTGCTGGAGCGCGCGATTCCCGCGGCGCTCGATCTGCTGAACCTGGGAGGCCGGGCCGTCATCATGTCGTACCAGTCGCTCGAGGATCGCCTGGTGAAGCGCGAGCTCGCCAGGCGCAGCAGGTCGACGGCCCCGCCCGGGCTTCCCGTCGAGCTGCCCGAGCACCGGCCCGAGCTGCGCCTGCTCACCCGCGGCGCCGAACTCGCCGATGAATCTGAACGCGCCCGCAACCCGCGGGCGATCCCGGTGCGGTTGCGCGCCGCGGAGCGAACGAGGGAGGTGCGATGAACAGCACGGTTCCGATCCGGTTCGACGCCGCGCCCGTCGGCGGCGCCCCTTCGGAGACCCCGCGGCCCGGGCCCGGCGAACGGCATCTGCGCCTCGCCGAAGCTCCGAAGCCGGCGAAGCGGCGGATGTCGAGCCCCCTCCTCGGCGGGCTGGTCGCCGTCGGAGTGGTGCTCGTGATCCTGGCGACCCAGCTCGGTCTGAGCATCGCGATCTCGCAGGGCGCCTACGAGGCCCGCGCGCTCGAGGTCGAGCAGCGGGATCTCGCGCGCGTCGAGCGGGTGCTCGCCCAGAACGTGGACAAGCTCTCCTCGCCCCAGAATCTCGCCGAGAACGCCGCGGCGCTCGGCATGGTGCAGAACGCGAGGCCGGCGACGCTGCGTCTCAGCGACGGCGCGGTGCTCGGGGCGCTCGAATCCCAGACCTCGGAGGTGCGCGGAAATCTGGTGCCGAACTCCACGCTGGAGTCGATGCCGGTCGTGGACGCCGAGGGGCTGCTCGTACCGCGAGGCGCAGTGGGCGGCGCACAGCAGCAGCCCACCGAACCGGCGGTACGTTGGAAGGGCAAGCTTCCCGCTCCGGACACCCGCTGATCGGGGTGCGGCGCGAGGCGAGCCGCTGAGCGGTAGCCCGCTGAGCGAATACGGCCGGACCCGGCCGCGCCGGCTACGGCCGGACCCCCGCACATGAGAGGAGAGGGAAGATGCGAGCACTCCGCGGCTCCGCCCTGCGGCGCACGCTGGCGCTGATCATCATCATCGCCGCTGCCCTCCTCTTCCTGGTGCGCCTGATCGACGTGCAGATGGTCTCCGCCGCGGCACTGAACGAGGACGCGCGCGACAAGCGGGCGGTGCCGGTGAAGATCCCGAGCGTGCGCGGCGATATCGTCGACCGCAACGGCGAGGTGCTCGCGACCACCGACGAGCGCTACGACGTGCAGCTCTCGCCGAAGAACACGAAGCTGAACGGCGGCAAGTTCCCCCGACCCGACCTCGAGCGCGGCGTCGGCACGGTGACGGTGACCGCGAAGGAGGCCTTCGCCGAGATCGGCGCGATCACCGGGCAGTCCGAGGAGGAGATCCAGAAGATCGTCGATGACGCTCTCGCTGACAACCCCAAATCAGACTTCGCCTACGTGAAGCGCGGCATCGACCTGCCGACGCTGAACAAGCTGAAGAAACTGCAGATCCCGTGGCTGACCTTCGACCAGCACCACACGCGCGACTACCCGAACGGCGCCGTAGCGGGCAACCTGATCGGTTTCAACGGGTTCGAGGGGGTGCCGCAGGCGGGCGTCGAGGTGTCGCAGGACGAGTGCCTGACCGGCGTGGACGGCCAGGAGACCTACGAGCGCGGTGCCGACGGGGTGGCGCTCCCGGGCAGCGTCGTCGTCACCGAGAAGGCGGTCGACGGAGGCACCGTCGACCTCACGATCGATCTCGACCTGCAGTGGGAGGCGCAGCAGGCGATCAACGCGCAGGTGCAGGACGTCGCAGCCGAGTGGGGGCTGCTCGTGATCATGGATGTGAAGACCGGCGAACTGGTCGCCGTCGCCGAGGACGGCTCGGTCGATCCGAACGACGTCGACGCGTCGGACCCGGAGAAGCGCGAGGCGCGATCCTTCACCTCTCCCTACGAGCCCGGATCGACCTTCAAGACCATCACCGCCGCGGCGCTCATCGACCAGGGGGTCGCGACGCCGTACACGCAGAACCTCACGCCCGACTACCTCGAGCCCGAGCCCGGGGTGCGCTTCGGCGACTCCTTCAGCCACCCCGACATGCCCTGGACGCTGACCGGCATCCTCACCCAGTCGTCGAACGTCGGAACCGCCACGCTGGGCACGATGCTCAGCCCCGAGACCCGCTACGACTACCTGCAGCGCTTCGGCATCGGCGTCGGCACCCAGGCCGGGCTGCCGGTCGAGGACTCGGGCATGCTCTTTCCGCCCGACCAGTGGGATCGCCAGACCTCCTACAACACGACGTTCGGCCAGGGCCTCTCCTCGACGATCGTGCAGACGGCGGGCGTCTACCAGACCATCGCCAACGGCGGGGTGCGCGTGCCGCCGAGCCTCGTGCACAGCTGCACCGACGGCAACGGGAAGCAGACGGTGATGGATCACGGCGATCCCCAGCGCGCGGTCTCCGAGGACACGGCGTCCCAGGTGATGCAGATGCTCGAGACCGTGGTCGCGGAGGGGTGGTACACCGACTTCGTGTCGATCCCCGGCTACCGGATCGCAGGCAAGACGGGCACGGCCGAGCAGGTGGACCCGGCGACCGGGCTCTACCGCACCGACTACGTGAACTCCTTCGCGGGCATCTTCCCCGCAGACGACCCCCGCTACGTCGCTGTAGCATCGATAGCGTTCCCGAAGGACGGTGACGGCGGCGTCGCTGCGATCACGGCGTTCCGCGAGGCCGCCGAGGCGACGATCCGCACCTTCCGCATCCCTCCCTCCACAGGGACTTTCGAACCGCTCCCCACGGAGTACTGACCATACCCTCGCAGGAGGCACACGCAGTGAGTACCGGAGATGCCCTGAGCATCCGACCGCAGCATCCCGCACCCGCCCGGCTCGACGAGCTGGCGGTGCGCTTCGCACTCGAACCCCGCGGCGAGACCGCGGACCTCGCCGTCACGGGGGTCACCCTCGACTCGCGCGATGTGCGCCCGGGGGATCTCTACGCCGCGCTCCCGGGGGCCCGCCGGCACGGTGCGTCGTTCGCCCGGCAGGCGGAGGCCTCGGGTGCGGTCGCGATCCTCACCGACGACGAGGGCGAGCGCATCGCGCGCGAGGCGGGAACCGCGCTGCCGATCCTCGTCTCCGAGCAGCACCCGCGCGAGATCCTCGGCGAGGTCGCCGCGAAGATCTACGGCACCGGTGCTCACGGCACCGATGCTCACGGTACCGATGCTCACGGCGCCGGCGACTTCGCCGCCAAGATCTTCGGGATCACCGGCACGAACGGCAAGACGAGCGTCGTGTACCTGCTCGCCGAGCTGCTGCGAGCAGCCGGCTTCACGCCGGGCCTGAGCTCGACCGCCGAGCGGCGGATCGGCGATGAGGTGATCGTCTCCGATCTCACGAGCCCGGAGGCTCCCGAGCTGCACGCGCTGCTCGCCCGGATGGGGGAGAAGGGCGTCGACGGTGTGGCGCTCGAGGTCTCCGCGCACGCGGTCGAGCGGCACCGCATCGACGGCGTGCGCTTCGACGTGGTCGCCTTCAACAACTTCTCGCAGGACCATCTCGACGACTTCGGCGACATGGAGAGCTACTTCGCCGCGAAGCTCGCGCTCTTCTCGCCCGAGCACGCCGAGCGGGGCGTGGTGGTGGTCGACTCGCCGTACGGGCAGCGGATCGCGCGGGAATCGCGGATCCCGGTCACCCGGCTGGCGACGGAGTACGGGCAGGACGCCGATTGGCACCTCGCGGTCACGCGGCAGACGATCGACGGGGTGTCGTTCGTGCTGCAGGGCCCGGGCGGTGCGCACTTCCGCGGCAGCGTTCCGATGTTCGGCCGGTTCATGGCGGAGAACGCCGCGCTCGCGCTCATCATGCTGCACGAGGCCGGCGTGCCGCTCGAGCGCGTCGAGGCCGGGCTCGAGCACGGCCGGATCCCCGTCTACATCCCGGGCCGCCTCGAGGCGATGAACCCGAAGCTGCCACTCGAGGCCGGCCCCCGCTTCTACGTCGACTACGGGCACACCCCCGGGGCCTTCGCCGCCATGCTCGACGCGCTCGGCGAGGTGGCTCCCGGCAGGATCATCTTCATGTTCGGCGCCGACGGCGATCGCGACACCACGAAGCGCGAGGAGATGGGGCGGATCGCGGCGGCGGGATCCGATGTCCTCATCGTCTGCGACTACCACCCGCGCTCCGAACCGCCCGAGGCGATCCGCGCGCAGCTCATCGCGGGGGCGCGCTCGGCGAATCGCGCGGAGGTGATCGAGGAGGGGGACCCGCGCGCCGCGATCCGTCTCGCCATTTCGCTCGCCCGAGCCGGTGACGTTATCCTGTATGCCGGTCCCGGACACGAGGACTATCAGGAAGTCGCCGGTCAGCATCTGCCGTACTCGGCGCGTGATGAGGTACGCGGGGCGCTCCGCGAGGCAGGATTGCTTCCGTGATTGAACTGACGTTGGAAGAGGTCGCGCTCGCGACCGGCGGACGACTGGTGCCGGGATCGGGCGAACCCCGAGCCACCGTGCGAGGCGAGTCGCAGACCGACTCGCGCGAGGTGCGGCCCGGGCAGATCTTCTTCGCCCGCCGCGGCGAGGAGACCGACGGTCATCTGTTCGCCGGCAAGGCGGTCGAGGCGGGGGTCGCGTTGCTCGTCGTCGAGCGGGAGCTCGACGAGCGTGAACTCAGTGTCGAGCGGGAGCTCGACGAGCGCGTGCCGCAGATCGTGGTCGCCGACAGCACCGCCGCGCTCGGCGCCCTCGCGACCGAGGTGGTTCGTCGCGTGCGCGCCCGCGGGGAGCTGACGATCGTGGGGATCACGGGATCCAACGGCAAGACCACCACCAAGAACCTCGTGGCCGCGATGGCGGAGCGGATCGGGCCGACGGTCGCCTCCGCGAAGTCGTTCAACAACGAGGTGGGCGGTCCGCTCACCATGCTGCGCGTCGACGACACGACCCGCACGCTCGTCGCTGAGATGGGGGCGAGCGCCGAGGGGGAGATCGCGAGGCTCACCGCGATGGCCCCGCCGCACATCGGCGTGGTGCTCTCGGTCGGCCTCGCGCACGCGGGGGAGTTCGGGGGCATCGAGACGACGTTCCGCACGAAGAGCGAGATGGTGCGCGACCTCCCCGAGAGCGCCGTGGCGGTGCTCAACCGCGACGACCCCCGCGTCTCGCAGATGGCCGAGCTCACCCGCGCCCGCGTGCTCTGGTTCGGGCTGCACCCCGAGGCGCACGTGCGCGCGAGCGACGTCGACGCCTCGGCCGACGGCACCCGATTCACGCTGCACGCCGCGCTGCCTGGCCGCGATGTCGAGTCGCTGCCCGTGCACTTTCGCGTGCTCGGCGAGCACCACGTGATGAACGCCCTGGCAGCCGCAGCCATCGGTCTCGAGCTCGGGCTGCCGCTCCCGGCTATCGTCGAGGAGCTCGAGGCCGCCGCGCTCGCAGCCCCCGGTCGCATGCAGGTGCTCGGGGGTCGCGACGACATCACGATCATCAACGACGCGTACAACGCCAGCCCCGACTCGATGAGCGCCGCCCTGCGCACGCTCGCGCAGATCCGCAAGCCCGAGGGCCGCACGGTGGCGGTGCTCGGCGCGATGAGCGAGCTCGGGGAGTACTCGATCGAGGAGCACATCCGGATCGGCCTGCAGGCCGTGCGCCTGCGCATCTCCGAGCTGGTCGTCGTCGGCAAGGAGGCGCGCCACCTGCACATCAGCGCCATCAACGAGGGGTCGTGGGACGGCGAGAGCGTGTTCTTCGAGTCCAAGGACGAGGCCTACGACTACCTGCTCCGCACGCTGCAGCCGCACGACACCGTGCTGGTGAAATCCTCGAACGCGGCGGGCCTGCAGTCCCTCGGCGACCGACTGGGGGAGGCCTACGCATGATCGCGCTCCTGATCGCCGGCGGCTTCTCGCTGCTGTACTCGCTGCTGCTCACACCGCTCTTCGTGCGGGGCTTCAACCGCCTGCGCTGGGGGCAGCCGATCCGCGTCGACGGGCCCAAGGAGCACGAGGTGAAGCGCGGCACGCCCACGATGGGCGGCCTCATCTTCCTCTCGGGCTCCGTCATCGCCTACTTCGTCGGCAAGCTGGTGATGCGCGAGACACCGTCGCCCTCGGCGCTGCTCGTGATCCTCATGGCGGTGGGCGCCGGCCTCGTCGGGTTCATCGACGACTTCATGAAGGCCCGGCTGCAGAACTCGGCCGGACTGAACGGCTGGGCGAAGATCGTGGGCCAGGTCGTGATCGCCGTCGCCTTCGCGCTGCTCGGGCTGCGGTTCGCGAACGAGGCCGGGATCTCGCCGGTCTCGACGAGCATCTCGCTCTTCCGCGACACCTCGTTCGACTTCATGGCGCTCGGCGCGGTCGCGGGCATCGTCCTGTTCATCATCTGGATCATGGTGATCGTCACGGCGACCACCAACGCGGTCAACGTGACCGACGGCCTCGACGGCCTCGCTGCGGGCGCCGCGATCTTCGCGTTCGGCGCCTACCTCGTGATCGGCTTCTGGCAGGGTGCGCAGAGCTGCGCGATCGCTGTGGAACCCGGCTGCTACGATGTGCGCGACCCGATGGATCTCGCGGTCATCGCCGCCGCCTTCCTCGGCGGGCTCGCGGGGTTCCTCTGGTGGAACACCAACCCGGCCAAGGTGTTCATGGGCGATACCGGTTCGATGGCGATCGGCGGCGCGATCGCCGCTCTCGCGATCCTCACCCGCACCGAGATCCTGCTCGTGCTCGTCGGCGGCCTCTTCATCATCGAGACCGGATCGGTGATCCTGCAGCGCCTCTACTTCAAGGTGACGAAGGGCAAGCGCATCTTCCTGATGAGCCCGATCCATCACCACTTCGAGCTCAAGGGCTGGGCCGAGGTCACGGTCGTGGTGCGGTTCTGGATCGTCGCCGGCCTGTTCGCGATCGCGGGCGTCGGCGCGTTCTACGGCGAATGGCTGCTGCAGCAGTGACGGAGCGGGATATGACTGAGACTTCTGGGGGCGGCATGGATGAGGCGGATCGGAGCGCCGAGCGGGTGCTCGCGCTGTCGAGCTGGCACGCCGACTGGTCGGGGCTGCGCGTCGCGGTGCTCGGGCTCGGCGTGACCGGGTTCTCGGTAGCCGACACCCTCGTGGAGCTCGGGTCGCGCGTGCGGGTCATCTACGGGGCGCCGGACGAGGATCGCGAGCGCCTGCTCGACGTCATCGGCTCCGAGCGGTTCTGCGC
Organism: Leucobacter tenebrionis; assembly: GCF_019884725.1. Classification (NCBI taxonomy): domain Bacteria; kingdom Bacillati; phylum Actinomycetota; class Actinomycetes; order Micrococcales; family Microbacteriaceae; genus Leucobacter; species Leucobacter tenebrionis. The sequence continues at coordinate 3,329,992 of NZ_CP082322.1, forward strand.
CGACAGCAACCCCGAGCAGCTCGGCGACCTGGCCGCGTTCGGCCCCGACCTGGTGATCGTGTCGCCCGGCTACCGGCCGGACCACCCGCTCACGGCGTGGGCGGAGCAGCGCGGCATTCCCGTGTGGGGCGACATCGAGCTGGGATGGCGGCTGCGCGACAAGACGGATCGTGTCGCCGATTGGATCTGCATCACCGGCACCAACGGCAAGACGACCACGACGCAGCTCACCGCGCACATGCTCGTCGCGGGCGGGCTGCGCGCCACGCCGGCCGGCAACATCGGCACACCGATCCTCGACGCCCTGCGGGATCCGCAGGGGTACGACGCGATCGTCGTGGAGCTCTCGAGCTTCCAGCTGGAGCGCTTGCGCTTGGGATCCGGGGCCGGCGTCGTCTCGCCGTACGCGAGCGCCTGCCTCAACTTCGCCGATGATCACCTCGACTGGCACGGCGGGCCGGAGGCCTACTGGGCGGCGAAGGCGAAGGTGTACGAGCACACGCAGGTCGCATGCGTCTACAACCGGGCCGACGCCGAGACGGAGCGCATGGTCGAGGAGGCCGATGTCGTCGAGGGGGCGCGCGCCATCAGCTTCGGACTCGATTCTCCGCCGCCGAGCGGCTTCGGCGTGGTCGAGGGGATCCTCGTCGATCGCGGCTTCCACGCCGAGCGGCGCAGCGAGGCCTACGAGCTCGTGACCGTCGACGAACTCGCCGACCGCGGCATCGCCGCGCCCCACATGGTGCAGAACGTGCTCGCCGCGAGCGCGCTCGCCCGCGCCCGCGGGGTCGAACCCGCTGAGATCGCCCAGGCGATCCTGAACTTCACTCCCGACGCGCACCGTGCCCAGCAGCTCGGCGAGCGCCTCGGCGCGCACTGGATCGACGACTCGAAGGCGACGAACGCGCACGCCGCGGACGCGTCGCTGCGGGCGCTGCAGCGGGTCGTGTGGATCGTCGGCGGCCTGCTCAAGGGCGTGGACATCGGCGAGCTCGTCGCTGAGCACGCGCACCGGCTGCGCGGCGTCGTGGTGATCGGCTCCGAGCGTGCCGAGGTGCTGGCCGCTCTCGAGGCGCACGCCTCGGATGTGCCCCGCGTCGAGATCGTGCCCGAGCACTCGGGACGCGAGGATGTGCCGGCGGGATCGGCGGGCGAGGTGATGACCCGCGCCGTGCAGGCCGCAGCGTCGCTCGCGACCGCGGGGGACACGGTGCTGCTCGCGCCGGCCGCCGCCTCCATGGATCAGTTCAAGGATTACCCAGATCGCGGCCGCCAGTTCCAGGCGGCCGTGAGCGAACTGGAGTGAGCGGTATGGCTCCCGAAACGCCGGAGCCGTCGGCGCGCGTTCCCGGCCAATCCCGCATCAGCCTCGGGGCCATGCTGCGCACGGGATCCGATCCCACGGTGGCCGCGCTCTACGCGATCACGGCGCTGCTCGTCGGTTTCGGGCTGATCATGGTGCTGTCCGCATCGTCGGTGACGTCGTTCGTCAACGAGCAGGGGTCGTTCGGCGGCTTCTGGCGCCAGGCGACCTTCGCGATCATCGGGATCCCGCTCATGCTCATCGCCGCGGCGATGCCGGTGACGTTCTGGAAGCGGTGGGCGTGGGTGCTGCTCGGCTTCGGCATCCTGCTGCAGCTGCTGGTGTTCACGCCGCTCGGCTACTCGCTCTACGGCAACCGCAACTGGATCCAGATCGGCGGCTTCACCGCGCAGCCCTCGGAGGCGCTGAAGCTGGCCCTCGTCGTGTGGGTCGGGGCGGTGCTGCAGCGCAAGGAGCCCCTGCTCGGGCAGATGCGGCACGAGGTGATCCCGATCATCGTGCCGGGCGCGCTGATCGCGCTGGGCGTCGTGCTGCTCGGGCGCGACCTGGGCACCGTGCTGATCATGGCCGCGATGGTGTTCGGCGCGATGTACTTCGGGGGGATCAGCTGGAAGACGCTCGGGGTGACGGCCCTCGGCGGTGCGCTCGCGGTCGTGCTCTTCGTCGTGACGAGCCCCAACCGCATGGCGCGTCTGCTCAGCCACGCGGGGCAGACCGACGACTACAGCGGCCTCGACTGGCAATCGACGCACGGCATGTGGGCGCTCGCGAGCGGGGGGCTCTTCGGCGTCGGGCTCGGCAATTCGAAGGCGAAGTGGTCGTGGTTGCCGGCCGCAGACAACGACTACATCTTCGCCATCATCGGAGAGGAGCTCGGCCTCATCGGCGCGCTGCTCGTGATCGTGCTCTTCATCGTGCTCATGATCGTCATGCTGCGGGTGATCACCCGCGCTCGCGACCGCTTCGGACGCGCTGTCGTCGGCGGGATTATGGTGTGGATCGTCGGCCAGGCCTTCGTGAACATCGGCGTGGTGATCAAGGTGTTCCCCGTGCTGGGGGTGCCGCTGCCGCTCATCAGCGCGGGCGGCACGGCGCTCATCGCGTGTCTCGCGGCGATCGGCGTCGTCATCTCCATCGCGCGCGACGGCGCGCAGTACCAGGCGGAGCTCGAGGCCGCCGCACCCGTAGGAAGGACCCGAGGTACCCGATGACCCGCTACCTGCTCGCCGGAGGCGGCACCGCCGGACACGTCAACCCGCTGCTCGCCCTCGCCGATCTCATCAGAGCCGAGGAATCGGACGCCGAGATCGTCGTGCTGGGCACCCGGGAAGGGCTCGAGGCACGGCTCGTGCCGGAGCGCGGGTACGAGCTCGTGCACATCGAGCGGCTCCCGTTCCCGCGCCGCCCGAACCTCGCCGCGCTGCGGTTCCCCGTCCGGTTCGCGCGCGCCGTGCGCGAGACCCGCGCGCTCATCCGCGAGCGCTCCATCGACGTGGTCGTCGGGTTCGGCGGATACGCCTCGGCGCCGGCCTATCGCGCGGGCGCCAAGGAGGGCGTGCCCGTCGTGATCCACGAGGCGAACGCGAAGCCCGGCATGGCGAACAAGCTTGGGGCGCGCAGTACCCCGTACGTTGCGGTGACGTTCGAGGGCACGCCCATCGACGGCGCCCGGGTGACCGGGATGCCGTTGCGCCCCGAGATCACGGGCCTCGACCGAGCGGGCCTGCGCGCCTCCGCGCGCGAGCACTTCGGCCTCGACCCCGAGAAGCGCACGCTGCTCGTCACCGGTGGCTCGCTCGGCGCGCGCGCGATCAACCGCGGCATCTCGGGCTCTGCGGCCGAGATCGTCGCCTCGGGCGTGCAGGTGCTGCACATCTGGGGCGGGCTCACCGAGGTCGAGGATCCCGGGGTGCCCGGCTACACGGTGATCCCGTACTGCGACCGCATGGACCTCGCGCTCTCGGCCTGCGACCTGGCGGTGTCGCGCGCCGGCTCCACGACCGTGAGCGAACTCGCCGGGCTCGGCATTCCAGCCGTCTTCGTGCCCTACAGCTATGGAAACGGCGAGCAGCGGTTCAACGCGGCGGGCGTGGTGTCGGCGGGCGGAGCGCTGATGGTCGAGGACGAAGAGCTCACACCCGAATGGGTGCGCGGCACGCTGCTGCCGCTCGTCCGTGACGAGGTGCGCCTCGCCGCCATGTCGGAGCGCGCCCGCGGCGCCGGGACGCTCGACGGCACGGCGCGGCTGCTCGAGCTGGTGCGGGAGGCACTCGCGGCGCGCTGAGCGCGGTGTCGGCCCGTTCCCTGCGCTGCGCGGCCCTGAACCTGCCGAACGGGTCGAAGAGAATATCGTCGACCCGCCGCAATTTCGGATCACGCCGTTCTTTCGGACCAGATCGCGGAATCCGATCCGAAAGAACGTCGTGATCCGAAGGAACGTCGTTTCCGAAAGAACGTCATGATCCGAAGGAACGTCGGGCACGAAGCAACCCTGCTGCCAAAGGAATCGCGGTGCGGGATGCTCAGCCGGCCTGTCTCAGATGCTTGCCGCGCGCGATCGCCGACAACACCGCCTCCTGCACCTGCTCCCAACGGTGGATGATGAGCGAGTAGGTCACGCGGATGATCTCGTATCCCTCGCGCCTCAGCTCGGCGTCGTGCAGGATGTCGGCGTCGCGCTGCGGCCCGGAGTGCTGCTTGCCGTCGACCTGCACGATGAGGCGCTCGCCGATGAGCACATCGACGCGGTGCCCGCTCAGGTGCGTCTGCACTCGGATCGGAAGGCGCAGCCAGCCCAGCCGCGACCGGAAGATGGTCTCGATCCCCGAATCGGAGAACGGGGTCGCGTGTCGCACCAGGTCGTGCAGGCGCGGGGAGGGGAGCGTTTCGAGCGCCTGGATCGAGGTCAGGCTCTGGTTCAGTGCGGAGTCTACGATCGCGAGAGCGGTCTCGTAGGGCTGACACTCAGCAACCAGCACGAGCACGTTCTCGAGCGGATCCTCCAGCAGCCCGGGTGCGCGGGGAGTCGGTGGGGCCCGCCAGTGCACCACCCCGGGCCCGCCTACCACGTGACTGTGCGGGTGCGGCGGGGCGTAGTGGGGGTGATCCGGGGTTTCGAGCACCCAGAGGCCGCGTCGCGCGGCCTGTGAGACGCAGCTCAACAGCAGGCCGCGTCCGGCCGCCGTCACGAGTTCGGGGTCGGCCCAGGGGAGGGCGACCCACCCTCTCCGTGGGCGCAGGACCTCGTCACGTTCGAAGGCCGCCCGCAGGTCTCGGCGGGTCACGCCGGCCCGGATGAGAACTGACGTGCGGGTGATCCCGCCGTGCTGTCGGAGGAGCGCTTTGAGTGTCATGCGTCGAGGATGCCTCACGCGGAACCTCGTCGGAGGCCGTTGCGGCAATCTGTGGAGAACTCGGTGATGTCGCAACTGCGGCCGTGGCTGTGAGCGAAGTACTGGCCGGGGATCTGCACGGAGGAGGGGGCCCTTCGTTCGGACCCTGCCGCTCCTTCGGACCTGAACGCTGGGGTTTCATCCGAAATACGGGTGAGATCCGAATGACGGGACAGGGCGAGCTGCGGGGAGGGGAGGAAAGGAAGAGGGGAAGGGTGGGAGGGAAGGAAGATGGGAAGGGGATGGCCTAGTGCGGGGTGTTGGGTGCCGGTGCGGACGGCGCGGGGTAGGATCACAGCATGTCACGGGTGCTGCTTCTTCGCCGCCGCGACGGGGCCTGAATCGACCGGTTCCCCGTCAGCGGCTGCGTCGTCGTGCCGGTCCACACTCGTCGAGACCGGAGACACCCGACCATGACAGACCCCGCCCCGCCCGCCGCCGGCACCGCCATGCGCGCACGCACGCCCATCCCCGCCCGCCTGTGGCTGATGCTCGCAGCGATGGTGGTGGCCCAGGCCGCGACCACGGTGGTGACCGCGGCACCCGCCTTCCTGATCCCGCATCTGCTTGAGAACGAGCAGATGACACTCACCGCCGCCGGCCTGCTCGCCGGCGCGCCGAACCTCGGCCTCGTGCTCTCGCTCGTGGCCTGGGGCGCCGCGACCGACCGCTTCGGTGAACGGCGGGTGATCCTCGTCGGGCTCGCGCTCGCGGTCGTCGCTGTCGCCGCGTCGATGCTCGTGCACGGCTTCGTGCCGCTCGGCATCGCGCTCGTGGCGAGCGGCGCCGTGTCTGCCTGCACGAACAGCGCCAGCGGCCGCCTGATCACGGGGTGGTTCCCTGCGGAGCGACGCGGGTTCGCGATGGGCATCCGCCAGACCTGCCAGCCGCTCGGCATGGCGATCGCGGCCCTGGGAGTGCCGCCGCTTGCCGCGTTCGGGGGTATCAGCGCCGCGTTTGCGCTCGGGGGCGCGTTGTGCGCGCTGAGCCTGGTGGGGTGCTGGATCATCGTGCGCGATCCCGAGAGAGCGCCGTCCCGCGTCGCGCGACGGGATGATCCCGCGTCCGCGAAGACCGTCTCCGCCGGTAATCCCTACCGTGAGTCCTCCGCGCTCATGCGGATCCACGCCGTGTCGATGCTGCTGGTCGTGCCGCAGTTCGCGCTCTCCACCTTCGGGCTGGTCTGGTTCACCGTCGGCCTCGGTTGGAGCGCGCTCGCCGCCGGCGCGCTCGTCGCGGCATCGCAGTTCGCGGGCGCCGCGTGCCGCATCCTCGTCGGGGCCTGGAGCGACCGCGCGATGTCCCGGCTCGGTCCTCTGCGAATCGTGGCGATCGCCGGGATCGCGGCACTGCTGCTCGCAGCGGCGTTCGGCTGGGCCGAGTGGAGCCTGCCCGCGGCGGCGGCCTACCTCGTGGCCAGCTGCGTCAGCGTCGCCGATAACGGTCTCGCGTTCACCTCCGTCGCCGAGCTCGCGGGGCCGGGCTGGGCAGGTCGCGCGCTGGGGATCCAGAACACCGGCCAGTTCGTCGCCGCGGCCGCCGTCGGGCCGGCCGTCGGTGCGCTCATCGGGGCGCTCGGGACCCCGGCCGCACTGGCGATCCTGGCGCTCGCGCCGGCGGTTGCGGTGCCGCTCGTGCCGCGCCCCGAGGCGGAGCGCGGACTGCGTGGGTAGCTCGCACCCCTTCGACAGGCTTCGGGGGGCGACAAAGTAAGGGGCCGAGATACGGATTCCGCACGCGGATTCGCGATTCGGTGTGTGAGATCCGTATCTCGGCAGGGGTCTACTTAATAGTCGTCGTCTCGCGCGACCCAGTCGCGTGAGACGACGAGTTCGAAATGGCCCCGGATCTCAGGGATCCGGGGACCGGAGACGGTACGCTGGAGTGTCTATCTGAGGAGGCCAGATGATCTACCCAGATCTCGAGATGGAGATCCCCGACGAGCTCGGGCGCGTGCACTTCGTCGGCATCGGCGGCTCGGGCATGAGCGGCATCGCGCGCATGATGCACCAGGCGGGCGTGCCCGTGACGGGATCCGATCGCAGCGCCAACTACTCGACCGAGGCGCTCGAGCAGCTCGGGATCCCGGTGAGCATCGGGCACGACGCGGCCAACGTGGGGAGCGCCGACACTCTCGTGGTCACCGGCGCGCTCTGGCAGGACAACCCGGAGTACCAGCTCGCCCTCACGAAGGGGCTCCCCGTACTGCACCGTTCCCAGGCGCTCGCCTGGCTGGCGCGCGGCAAGCGCGTCGTCTCGGTGGCCGGGGCCCACGGCAAGACGACCTCGACCGGCATGATCGTCACCGGGCTGCTCGGGCTGGGCGCCGACCCCTCCTTCGTGAACGGTGGCATCATCGAGTCGCTCGGGGTGAGCTCGGGCCCCGGCTCCGACGACCTCTTCGTGATCGAGGCCGACGAGAGCGATAAGTCGTTCCTGCTCTACGACACCGCTGTCGCGCTCATCACGAACGTCGACCCCGAGCACCTCGATTTCTACGGTTCGCGCGAGGCGTTCATGCGCGCCTTCGTCGATTTCGCCCGCGGTGCGCGCGAGCAGGTCGTGATCTCGGCCGATGACCCCGGGGCGGTAGAAGTGCTCGACGCGCTGCGCGCCGACGCCGACTACGCAGAGCTCGGCCGAAGGATCACCACTTTCGGGGAGCACGCGGAGGCCGACGTGAGGATCGTGTCGATCGACGCCTCCGGCCCGGTGCGCTTCGAGGTCGAGCTCGCGGGAGCCGACGGCGCCGCCGAGCGGCACGAGGCGCAGCTCTCGGTGTACGGACGGCACAACGCCGTCAACGCGGTGGGCGCTCTGGCCGTGCTCGTCGGTCTCGGCTTCGAGGCCGGCCCCGCGCTCGCCGCGATCGCCGAGTTCGGCGGCACCAAGCGCCGCTTCGAGTTCCACGCTGAGGTCGGCGGGGTGCGCGTCTACGATGATTACGCCCATCACCACACCGAGGTCGCGGCGCTGCTCGACTCGGCCCGCGCCGTCGTCGGCGAAGAGGGGCGGCTGATCGCGATCCACCAGCCGCATCTCTACAGCCGCACGAAGCTGTTCCACCGCGAGTTCGCCGAGGTGCTCGAGGCGGGCGCCGACCACACGGTGGTCATCGCGGTCGACGGGGCTCGCGAGGATCCGGTCGAGGGGGTCACCGGCGCGCTCGTCGCCGACGATTTCGCGGATCAGAGCCGCGTGGCCTACCGCCCCGACTGGCAGGATGCCGCGGACTACCTCGCGGAGATCGCGCGCCCCGGCGACGTGATGGTGACGATGAGCTGCGGCACGGTCTACCGGATCATCCCGCAGGTGGTCGAGGCGCTCCGTCGGCGCTTCGAGCCCGCGGACGCGTAGGGTGACGGTCGCGGTGACGAGGCGGTTCGGGCGATGAAGCGGCCCAGCGGGTTCGATCGCGCTCCCGAGCGCGGGCACGAACCGGAACCCGGCGCTTCCGACGACGGGGTCTTCCCGTCGCGGGGTCGGGCATCCGCGCCTGAGAAGGCGGCCGTCGCACCCGAGATCGCGCCAGGGGCAGATGCGCCAGAGACGTCAGATGCGCGCGACCGCCCGTCGCTGCTGCGGCGCCGTCTCGCGAGACGCGCCGCGACGGAGAGCGCGACGCCGGCGGACCACTCGACCACGGCGGATGACCCGACGAGGGAGGCGGGCTCGGCAGCCGCCGATACGGCCGACGCCGCTGCGGCGCCCACGGTCGACCTGGGCGAGGTGCGGGAGGCTCGGGCGCTGGAGCTGTCGGACCGGTCATCGCGGTTCTCCCTCGCGCGACTGCGCTCCGAGCGGGACGCGGATCCGGTGCGCGCGGCGGAGCGTCGGTTGCGCGCCGCTGAGAAGCAGCGCCGAGCCCAGCTCCGCAACGAACGCCGGCGATTCTCGGTCGGCAGCCGACGGAGGCGCCGCAACTGGTGGATCGCGCTCGCCGCGGTCGCCGCTCTCGCGCTCTTCGTCGTGGGGGGCGCGTTCACTCCCGTGATGGCGGTGCGCGATCTGCAGGTGGTCGGGGCGGTCAACGTCAATCAGGGGGACGTCGAGCAGGCGCTCTCGCGCTTCGACGGCCGGCCGCTCGCCCTGGTCGACGACGCCGAGGTGCATCAGGCGCTCGAGCCGTTTCCGATGATCCAGCGCTACGCCGTCGAGCGCGTGCCGCCGCACACGCTCGTCGTGCGCATCGAGGAGCGCGTTCCGGTGATCTCGGTGCAGGGCGACGCGGGATACGCGGTCTACGACGCGGCGGGCGTGCTGCTCGCCTCGGCCGAGCAGGCTCCCTCCGGCGCACCCGTCGCCTCGGGCGCGGTGACCGATTTCTCTTCGCAGGCGTTCCGGTCGGCGGGGCGCGCGCTGCGCGACATGCCGGCGGAACTGCGCACCGGGATCGTCTCGGTGACGGCCTCGAGCGGGCAGGACGTCACGTTCACGCTCTCGAGCGGCGTCGAGGTGCTGTGGGGCGACGCGGATCGCACCCGGTACAAGGCCGAGGTGCTCGAGCGGATGATCGTGGCGCTCGCGGATCGCCCGGTCGAGCGCATCGACGTCTCGTCGGCCGAAGCCCCCGTGTTCCGGTGAGGGGCTGAGCCGCGCTCGCGTCGATCGCCTCCGCGGCGCGCATTCTCACCGAATTGCTCGGCGCCGCGCGGCGTGTCTTCAGCGCGGATACGGGGCCGCCCCATAGCGTTGTGCGCAGGAAATGTATACGGCAATACTAACTTTTAACTTCAGCTAGAGGTTGAAGGTTGGAGGGGATCCAGGTGTCAGGCAACCAGAACTACCTCGCAGTGATCAAGGTCGTCGGTGTCGGCGGTGGCGGCGTCAACGCCGTCAACCGCATGATCGAGCTCGGCCTGCGCGGCGTCGAGTTCATCGCGGTCAACACCGATGCGCAGGCGCTGCTGCTCAGCGACGCCGACGTCAAGCTCGACGTCGGCCGCGAACTCACGCGGGGCCTCGGCGCCGGCGCGGATCCCGAGGTCGGCCGCCGCGCCGCAGAGGACCACGCGGAGGAGATCGAGGAGGCGCTCTCGGGCGCGGACATGGTCTTCGTGACCGCCGGCGAGGGCGGCGGCACCGGCACGGGCGCGGCTCCCGTCGTGGCGCGGATCGCCAAGTCCATCGGCGCGCTGACCATCGGCGTGGTCACCCGTCCCTTCAGCTTCGAGGGCAAGCGCCGTGCGGCACAGGCCGATGCCGGCGTGCACACCCTGCGCGAGGCCGTCGACACCCTGATCGTCGTGCCGAACGATCGCCTGCTCGACATCAGCGAGCCCGGCATCAGCATGATCGAGGCCTTCGCGGCCGCCGACCAGGTGCTGCTCGCCGGCGTCTCCGGCATCACCGACCTCATCACCACCCCCGGCCTCATCAACCTCGACTTCGCCGACGTCAAGTCGGTCATGCAGGGGGCCGGTGCGGCGCTCATGGGCATCGGATCCGCCCGCGGCGCCGATCGCGCGATCAAGGCCGCTGAGCTGGCCGTCGCGTCCCCGCTGCTCGAGGCCTCCGTCGAGGGCGCGCACGGCGTGCTCCTGTCCATCCAGGGCTCCTCGAACCTCGCCCTCAGCGAGATCTACGAGGCCTCGACTCTCGTGCAGGACGTCGTGCACCCCGAGGCGAACATCATCTTCGGCACCGTCATCGACGACACGCTCGGCGACGAGGTGCGGGTCACCGTGATCGCCGCCGGCTTCGACGACGATCCCTCACCCCAGGTGCAGTCGTCCGAGCAGCGCGGTCGCCGCGGTAGCCACGTCGAGAGCATCGACGATGTGCCCGCGCAGGCTTCCACGACCGCCTCCGCCGTCGCGAGCGGAGAGGCGACCGGCCTGGGCTTCAAGGGCTTCAACGCCAACCGCGGTGAGAGCGAGGCCCAGGGGCAGAACCCGCCCACCGGACAGTTCGGCGAGGTGCTCTCGAACCCGCCGGTCGAGGCGCAGCTGCCCGATCCCGCCTTCGACGGCGATGACGACGATGATCTCGACATCCCCGAGTTCCTGAGGTAGGTGACGTGACCGGAGTCGATCTCGCCGACTTCCCGGGCCTCGCCGATCGACTGGAAGCGGTGCGCGGCGGTATCGCCGACGCCTGCCGGGTCGCGGAGCGCGACCCGGCGGATGTCACCCTCATCGTCGTGACCAAGTTCCATCCCGCGGCCCTGGTGGCGGCGCTCGCCGGACTCGGCGTGCGCGATGTGGGTGAGAACCGGCATCAGGAGGCCCAGTCGAAGGCCGAAGAGCTCGCCGGCCTCGGTCTCGACTGGCACTTCATCGGGCAGCTGCAGACGAAGAAGGCGAGGCAGGCCGCGAGATACGCGAGCGCGATCCACTCGATCGATCGAGAACGCCTCGTCGACGCCCTCGCCACTGCAGAGGTCGAGAAACCCATCGACGCGTTCGTGCAGGTCAACCTCACCGACGACCCGGCTCGCGGTGGCGCCGCGCCGGACGAGGTCGAGCGGATCGCCGAGCGCGTGCTCCAGACCCCCACGCTGCGGCTGAGAGGTCTGATGGCGGTCGCGCCGCTTCCCGAGGAGGAGGATCCGGCATCCGCCTTCGCGCGGCTGCGGGGCCACTCGGAACGCGTGCGCACCCTCGCTCCGGAGGCCACCGCCATATCCGCCGGCATGACCCATGACTACGCCGAAGCGATCGCAGCGGGAGCGACACACCTGCGAATCGGCAGCGCAATCACCGGAAAACGCCCGGACCCCAGATAGCCTCGAAACACCGCACCGCGTTGGGAGAAATGATGAGCAACCCGCTGAAGAAGACCATGGTGTTCCTGGGCCTCGCCGAGGAGGACCTCGAGGAGCAGAACGCCGAGTCGCAGCAGCCCGCGGCTCCCCGATCGACCGCGAAGGAGACCCCCGCCCCGGCGGCGGCCCCGAAGCCCGAGGCTGCCCGACCCGCCCCCCAGCGCGCGTCGGTCACCCCCCTGCGACGGGTCACCCCCACCAAGCCGGCGGCGCAGCAGCCTATGAACGAGATCCTCACCGTACACCCCACCGAGTACAAGGACGCGAAGGTCATCGCCGAGAATTTCCGCGAGGGACTCCCGGTGATCATCAACCTCTCGCGCATGAACGAGGCCGACGCCAAGCGCCTCATCGACTTCACGAGCGGCCTCACCATGGGTCTGCACGGGCGCATCGAGCGCGTGACGAGCAAGGTGTTCCTGCTCTCGCCCGAGCACATCGAGGTCGGTAGCGACGGCTCGCGTCAGCAGGACAGCGGCTCGTTCTTCGTGGCACCCTCGGCGTAAGCCGTGGAGGTCGTATTCGCGATCGGAACCGTGCTGCGGGTCGTCCTCCGGATCTACATCTTCGTGCTCTGGGGCAGATTCGTGCTCGACTGGATCCTGGTGCTCAACCGCAACTTCCGCCCGCGCGGTGTGCTCGCGGTGCTGGTGGAGCTCGTGTACACGGTCACGGATCCGCCCATCAAGATGTTCCGCAGGCTGCTGCCGCCGATCCGCCTCGGGCAGATCGCCCTGGATCTCGGCTGGATGCTCACGCTCCTCGCGTGCTGGATCCTCCTCGCGATCATCCCCGGTTGGTGATAGAAAGGCTCTATTTCCGGGCATTCTGCGCGAACCGGACAATATTTGCTAGCGTTGTTCCATGACCACGCGAGTGGTCCCGAACCGAAAGAGACGTAAACGATGGCCCTGACTCCTGAAGATGTCGTGAACCAGAAGTTCACGATCACCAAGTTCCGCGACGGCTACGATCTCGATCAGGTCGACGATTTCCTCGACACGATCGTCGAGGAGCTGCGCCAGCACGAGCAGGAGAAGGCCGAGCTGCGCGCCCAGATCGAGGAGCTCACCGAGAAGCTGGCCGCCTGCGAGGCCGGCAAGTCGGAGGGCGGCGCTGACTCCGGTGAAGCCTCCGAGCAGACCATCGTGGTCGACGCCCCGAAGGCTCCCGCTGCTCCCGCCCCGGCGGCCGAGACCTCCAGCGCCGTTGCCGAGGCCGCTGCGCTTCCGCAGCCCGACGCCGTCAAGTCGAGCGCCATGCTGCAGCTCGCGCTCGAGCTGCACGACAAGCACGTGCACGAGGGCGAGACGACGCGCGATCGCCTCATCAGCGAGGCCGAGAAGAAGCGTCAGCAGATGATCGAGGACGCCGAGCGCACCGCGAAGCAGCTCGTCGAGGAGGCGCAGAAGCAGCGCGCCGAGGAGCTGCGCGTGCTCGGCGACGAGCGCGGCGATCTCCAGTTCAAGATCAAGGAGCTGCGCCAGTTCGAGTCGGAGTACCGTTCGACGCTGCGCTCGTACATCCAGTCGCAGCTGCGCGGCCTCGACGGCTCGCCCGAGCCCGCCGGCGCTCCCGACGGTCTGCAATAGCAGGGAGCGTGAGCGACGCTCCCGACGTGGCGGCCGTTTCCGCCACCCCCTCGTCATCGCGACGCCGGCTGGTGCCTCTGCTCCTGCTCGGCGTCGCGATCGTCGTGTTCGCCATCGACCAGCTCTCCAAGAACTGGGTGGTATCGAATCTCACGGAGGGCCGCACCGAGCCCGTGCTCGGCGAGTTCCTCCAGTGGCACTTCGTGCGCAATCCCGGCGCGGCGTTCTCCATGGCGAGCGGCGCGACCTGGATCTTCACCGTGCTCGCCACGGTGGTCGTGGTCGTGATCCTCTGGCAGCTGCGGCGCCTGCGCTCGATCCCGTGGGGAGTGTTCCTCGGCCTGCTGCTTGGCGGCGTGCTCGGCAATCTCACCGACCGCCTCACACGCGAACCCGGCTTCCCCGAGGGGCACGTCATCGACTTCATCCTCACGCCGTGGATGTGGCTCGGGTTCAACCCGGCCATCTACAACGTCGCCGACATCGCGATCGTGAGCGGCATGGTGCTGTTCATCCTGATCAGCGTGCTCGGCCTGCCGATCGACGGTTCGCCCAGGGCGCGGCGGGGAAGCGCCGGTGGAGAGGACGCGGATCCGGATCCGGCACCCGCCGCAGATCCCGGCTCGGCACCGCAGAGAGAGGACCGCGCCGATGGAGCAGCGTAGCCTTCCGGTGCCCGACGGTCTCGCGGGTGAGCGCGTCGACGCCGCCCTGGCCAAGCTGCTCGGGTTCTCACGCAGCTTCGCCGCGGAGGTCGCGCAGGCGGGCGGCGTCGCTCTCGACGGGCGCACGCTCGGCAAGTCCGATCGCTTGGCGGCCGGCGGCTGGCTCGAGGTCTCCTGGCAGGAGAAGCGCGGCCCGGAGGTGGTTCCCGTGCACCTGCCCGAGCTCGGCATCGTGCACGACGACGACGACATCGTGGTGATCGACAAGCCGGCGGGCGTCGCGGCGCACCCCTCGCTCGGATGGGAGGGGCCCACCGTGCTCGGCGCGCTCGCCGGGGCGGGCTACCGGATCGCCACCTCTGGCGCCCCCGAACGCCAGGGCATCGTGCACCGCCTCGACGCGGGCACGAGCGGGTTGATGGTCGTCGCGAAGAGCGAGCGAGCCTACAGCGAGCTCAAACGCGCCTTCAAGGAGCGGGAGGTCTCGAAGATCTACCACGCCGTGGTGCAGGGACACCCCGACCCCTTCTCGGGCACGATCGAGGGGCCGATCGGCAGGCACCCGGGGCACGAGTGGAAGTTCGCCGTGACACGCGACGGCAAGCCCTCGGTGACGCACTACGAGACGCTCGAGGCGTTCCCCTATGCGAGCCTGCTCGAGATCGAGCTCGAGACGGGGCGCACCCACCAGATCCGCGTGCACATGGCCGCGCAGCGGCACCCGTGCGTGGGCGACGGCATGTACGGCGCCGACCCGACGCTCTCCGAGCGACTCGGCCTGACCCGGCAGTGGTTGCACGCGATGCGGCTCGGCTTCAGGCACCCGGGCACGGGCGAGCCCGTGCACTTCGAGAGCCGTTATCCTGCCGACCTGCAGCACGCGCTCGACGTGCTCTCGGCGTAGCCCTGAACTTTGTCAGGCTATCGGGCGAAGCGCAGGCTCGCGTTGCCCTGGTCGGTTGCGTAGAGCTCGACGTTCACGCTGCTGCGCCCGTCCCCGGCCCCGCGCTTCGACACCTTATCCGCACCGACGCGGACCGCGCCTCCGCTCAGCCCGCGCACCTCGGCGACGGTCCACATGTCCACGCGGTCGCCTCGGAAGCGCCGCAGCAGCTCATCGGGCAGGATGAAGCGGTAGCGCAGCGCGCCCGAGGCGTCCGGACGCCCGGCTCGACCGGGCACCGCCACGCGTCGGGCCGAGCGCCTGCCCGAGAGCAGCAGGTGCACGCGGGGCGCACCGATCGAAACGGCGTCGGTGAGACGCCGGCTGAGGCCGCGGCCGAGATGGGATCCCAGCACCGGGCGCAGCGCGCGGTGCAGGCGGTCCGCGACCCTCAGCCGCAGATCCGATGCTCTTCCCGAGCGGATCAGGGATCCTGAGCCGGATCCATCCGCGCCAGTCCCGTTGCCCATGCCCTCGACTGCGCCCGCCGCGGCATCGGCACCCGGCTCGGCGCCGGCCAGCGTGATCGTGAGCTCGATCCCCTCGGGAACACGGACGACCGCGGTTGCGCGGGAGTGATGATCCAGCCCCGCGGCGGCCGAGATCAGCCGGTCGAGGCCCTCCACGTCGCCTGAGCGGATGAGAGCCGCCTTGCGACGATCGGTGGGGTTGGGGGCGCGTCTGTCGAGTTCGGGCGGGACCAGGTCCCGGAGGAACGCCCGATGCAGCGAGACCCACTCGCGCTTCCGGTCGGCGTCCATCGCCAGCCAGCGCCGGGGCGCGTAGAACCGCAGCCCCTTCCGGGTGAAGAACTGCCACACGAGTCTGGCGGCGCGCTCGGGATCGGGCACGCCCTCGAGCAGCGTCTGCGCGATGCGGCGGCAGGAGGAGACGTAGTTCTCGGGGTCGATGCTGCGGGCGGAGATGTTCTGCCCGTCATCGCGCAGCGCGATGAAGTAGAGGGGATCCTGCCCGCAGAAGAGGATCTTGCGCGCGAGCACATAGGCGCGGGTGACGAAGATCCCGTCTTCGAGGCGCACGTGCTCCTCGGGGAAGCGAAGCCCGTCGCGCTCGAGCGGCTCGCGGCGGAAGAGCTTCTGCGGAGACAGCGTCTCCATGGCACGGGAGAGGCCGATGTCGCCCTGCGGGTACCGCTGGAAGAGGCTCTGGACTCCGCGCCCCGCAACGCCCTGCATGCGCGGGATCACCACGTCCGCTCCGCGCTCCTCGGCCATCGTGGCCATGGTCCTCAGCGCGTGAGGCGCGATCGTGTCGTCGGAGTCCATGAAGAAGACGAACTCGCCGCGGGCCCGCTCCAGCCCGCGATTGCGAGGCGCACCGGGCCAGCCGCTGTTCTCCTGGTGGATCACCGTGAGCCGCTCGTCGAGCTCGTCGAAGCGATCAAGCTCCTCGCCCGAACCGTCGGTCGAGCCGTCGTCGACGGCGATCACCTCGAGGGACTCGACGTCCTGAGCCAGTACGGACTCCAGTGTGGCGGTGAGGTACGGCATGGAGTTGTACACCGGAATCACGACGCTCACCAGCGGGGCGGAAACAGTCACAGCGGCTCTCCTCCTCGACGTCCGCCTCCTCCCCAGAGGCGCCGTCGACGTCACTGTATCGCGTGGGAGCCGCCGGATGCTGGGGAATCTCAGGGCCTTGACAGCGTGCTTTCCGGCGGGTCGGGCCCGACGTGCCAGCGCCGCCGCCTCAGTACGCCGCAGCGGGGCGCTGAGGAGACGCTGATTCGGCCTGGTTAGCATGAGGTGGATGAGGAGCGCGAACGATCGATCCGGACGCATCCGCTATCTCGAGTGGCTGCGGGCCATCGCCATCGTGGCGGTGGTGGTGATCCACGCCTCCATCACCGAGTGGCACCAGTTGCCTCCGGAGGGCCCCCGATGGGAGGCGCTGAACTGGATCAACAGCCTGCTCCGCTTCTGCGTGCCGGTCTTCTTCATGATCTCGGGAGCCCTGTTCCTCGCACCCGAGCGCGAGTTGAGCCTTCGCGCCCTCTGGCGCAAGAACATTCCCCGGCTGGTCGTCGCGTTCGCCTGCTGGTCGCTGTTCTTCGCCCTGATCGAGGTCTACGGGCCGAACGGCAGCCGGGATCCGGGCGAGCTCGCCCGGCGCTTCTTCACCGGGCACTTCCACCTCTGGTTCCTACTGGCTCTCATCGGGCTCTACATGGTGCTGCCGTTGCTGAGAGCGATTACGAGGGATCGGGCCATCGCCTGGTACTTCGTCGCTCTGGCGGGACCCTTCGCCTTCCTCTTCCCGCTCCTCGAACTCGTACCGGGTGCCGGCGAGGTGCTGAGCGAGGTGCTCGGCACCATGCGCGTGCAGCTGGTGCTCGGGTACTCCTCCTACTTCGTGCTGGGCTATCTGCTGAGCACCGTCGAGCCGAGGCGCGCGCGGCTCTGGTGGATCGCCGCCGCGGGCGCCGTCGGAGCGCTCGGCATCGGCATCGGCACATCGCTCGTCTCGCGTGCCGAGGGAACCTCCGACGAGCTGTTCTTCGACTTCCTCACGCCGGGCGTCGCGCTCGTGTCAGTGGCGGTCTTCTGTCTCGCGCGGGCGTGCTGGGGCGACTCGCGCGGGCGCCTGCCGCGGGTCGCAGGAGCGCTCGCCGCGAACTCGATGGGGATCTATCTGGTGCACCCCTTCTTCCAGTGGGTCTACAAGCAGTTCGGCCTCACCACGGATATCGCGCCGGTGCTCGTGTCGGTGCCTCTGCTGGCGACGCTCGTGATGATCCCGAGCCTCGCGGTCGCGGCGCTGCTGCGACGGGTGCCTGTCGCGGGCCGGTTCCTGGCGTAGGGCGTGGTGCTCACCGTCAGCGGTGCGCGGTACCCTGGATGGGTCGGCGAAAGGGGCTCATCCGGTGTCTGAGAAAGACGGTTTCGTACACCTGCACGTGCACAGTGAGTACTCGATGCTCGACGGTGCGGCGCGAGTGGGGCCGCTCATGGACGCAGCGGTGGCGCAGGGGATGCCCGCTATCGCGGTCACCGACCACGGCAACACCTTCGGCGCCTTCGATTTCTGGAAGCAGGCGCGGGATCGCGGCCTCAACCCGATCATCGGCATCGAGGCCTATCTGACTCCGGGTACGCATCGCTCGGATCGCACGCGCGTGCGGTGGGGCGACGGCGCGGGCGACGACGTGTCCGGCGCAGGGGCGTACACCCACATGACGATGCTCTCCGAGAACACCGAGGGCATGCACAACCTCTTCCGGCTCTCGAGCTACTCCTCGATGGAGGGGTACTACTTCAAACCCCGCATGGACCGTGAGCTGCTGCAGACCTACGGCAAGGGCATCATCGCCACGACCGGGTGCCCCTCGGGCGAGATCCAGACCCGTCTGCGGCTCGGCCAGTACGACGAGGCGGTGAAGGCCGCCGCCGAGTTCCAGGACATCTTCGGCAAGGAGAACTTCTACTGCGAGCTGATGGATCACGGCCTCGACATCGAGCGCCAGGTGCAGTCAGACCTCATCAAGATCGCGCGCGACCTGAATATCCCGCTCGTCGCCACGAACGACCTGCACTACGTGCACGAGGCCGATGCGGGGGCCCACTCGGCGCTGCTCTGCGTGCAGTCGGGTTCGCGACTCGATGATCCGAACCGGTTCCAGTTCAACGGCTCGGGCTACTACCTCAAGAGCGCCGCCGAGATGCGGCACATATTCCGCGACTACCCCGAGGCATGCGACCACACGCTCGAGATCGCCGAACGCTGCAGCGTCGAGTTCAACACCTCCGCCAACTACATGCCCCGCTACCCGGTGCCCGAGGGGGAGACCGAGGACAGCTGGTTCGTGAAGGAGGTCGAGAAGGGCCTGCACTACCGTTACCCGAACGGTATCCCCGACGAGGTGCGCAAGCAGGCCGAGTACGAGATCGGCGTGATCACCCAGATGGGGTTCCCCGGGTACTTCCTCGTGGTCGCGGACTTCATCAACTGGTCGAAGGACAACGGGATCCGCGTGGGCCCGGGCCGCGGCTCCGGCGCGGGCTCGATGGTCGCGTACGCGATGAGGATCACCGACCTCGATCCGCTGCAGCACGGACTCATCTTCGAGCGCTTCCTCAACCCGGATCGCGTCTCGATGCCCGACTTCGACGTCGACTTCGATGATCGCCGCCGCGGCGAGGTCATCAAGTACGTGACCGAGAAGTACGGCGACGAGCGCGTCGCCCAGATCGTCACCTACGGCACGATCAAGTCGAAGCAGGCGCTCAAGGACGCCTCGCGCGTGCTGGGCTTCCCCTTCGGCATGGGGGAGAAGCTCACGAAGGCGATGCCGCCGGCGGTGATGGCGAAGGACATCCCGCTCTCGGGCATCACCGACCCCGACCATCCGCGGTACAAGGAGGCGGCCGAGTTCCGCGCCGTGCTGCAGGAGGACCCGGACGCGAAGAAGGTGTACGACACCGCGCTCGGCCTCGAGGGACTGAAGCGCCAGTGGGGCGTGCACGCGGCCGGCGTGATCATGTCGAGCGATCCGCTCATCGACATCATCCCGCTGCAGAAGCGCGAGCAGGACGGCCAGATCGTCACGCAGTTCGACTACCCGACCTGCGAGGGCCTCGGGCTCATCAAGATGGACTTCCTGGGGCTGCGCAACCTCACGATCATCTCCGACGCCCTCGAGAACATCCGGCTGAACCGCGGCGAGGAGCTCGATCTCGAGCGGCTGCCGCTCGACGACGCCGCCTCATACGAGTTGCTCGCCAGGGGTGACACGCTGGGCGTGTTCCAGCTCGACGGCGGCCCGATGCGCGGTCTGCTGCGCCTCATGAAGCCCGATAACTTCGAGGACATCTCGGCCGTGCTGGCGCTGTACCGGCCGGGTCCGATGGGTGCCGACTCCCACACCAATTACGCGCTGCGCAAGAACGGCCTGCAGGAGATCACGCCGATCCACCCCGAGCTCGAGGAACCCCTGAAGGAGATCCTCAGCACCACCTACGGCCTCATCATCTACCAGGAGCAGGTGATGTCGATCGCGCAGAAGGTGGCCGGGTTCTCGCTCGGCCAGGCAGATATTCTGCGCCGCGCCATGGGCAAGAAGAAGAAGGCGGAGCTGGACAAGCAGTACGAGGGCTTCTCCGGCGGCATGAGGGAGCGCGGCTACTCCGATGCTGCGATCAAGGCGCTGTGGGACATTCTGCTGCCGTTCTCCGACTACGCGTTCAACAAAGCGCACTCCGCGGCCTACGGCGTGGTCAGCTATTGGACCGCCTACCTCAAGGAGCACTACCCGGCGGAGTACATGGCCGCTCTGCTCACGAGCGTGGGCGACTCGAAGGACAAGCTGGCGCTCTACCTCAACGAGTGCCGACGCATGGGCATCAAGGTGCTGCCTCCGGCCGTCAACGAGTCGTTCGCCAACTTCTCGGCCGTGGGGGACGACATCCGCTTCGGCCTCGGCGCCATCCGCAACGTGGGCGGTCACGTGGTCGACGCGATCAGGGAGGCGCGAGAGACGAAGGGGGCCTTCGAGAGCTTCCACGATTTCCTCAAGAAGGTCGCGATCGCCGCTCTCAACAAGCGCACCATCGAGTCGCTCATCAAGGCGGGCGCCTTCGACGGCCTCGGAGGCACGCGCCGCGCCCTCGTGGAGATCCACGAGCAGGCCATCGAGAGCGCGGTGAAGGAGAAGCGCGCCGAGGAGAAGGGCGACGTCGGCTTCGATTTCGACAGTCTTTTCGCCGAGGCCGCCGAGGACGCGGGGGAGCCGGTCGACACGGTCTCGCAGGTGCCGGATCGACCGGAGTGGACCAAGAAGGACAAGCTGTCGTTCGAGCGCGAGATGCTCGGTCTCTACGTCTCGGATCATCCGCTGCGCGGGCTCGACGTCGCCCTCGCGAAGGAGGCGAGCGTGACCGTGCAGCAGATCACGAACCCCGAGAACAGCGCGACCTACGACGGAGAGATCGTGACCGTCGCGGGGCTGCTCACGAGCGTGCAGCACCGCACCGCGAAGTCGGGCAACCTCTACGGCATGGTGACGATCGAGGACTTCACGGGTGAGGTGCAGGCCCTGTTCATGGGCAAGTCCTATCAGGAGTTCGGCAGCCTGCTGCAGCCCGACAGCATCGTGGCGATTCGAGGCAAGCTGAACTCGCGCGACGACGGCATGTCGATGCACGCCTACGGAGTGAAGCCGATCGATGCCGGTGTGCAGGATGACGCGACCTCTCTTGCGCTGACGCTCTCGGAGGCGCGCGCGACGGAGCCGCTGATGCACGAGCTGAAGTCGACGCTGCGGCGCCATCCCGGCGACAGCGAGGTGCGGCTCAGCCTGATCACGCCCCACGCAGTGAGGATCTTCGAGCTCCGCGAGCAGGTGCGCATCACCTCCGATCTTTTCGGCGAGCTGAAGGGTCTGCTCGGTCCGCGCTGCCTCGTGCCATTCGAGGAACTCGTCATGTAGCCGTCACACTCGCGGAGTATGGTGGGGAGCATGGGCGATACGCAGCAGCAGATCATTCGTGAGCTCGGGGCGGTGCCGGAGATCGATCCGGCAGCGGAGGTGGAGCGCCGGGTGGCGTTCCTCGCCGACTACGCTCGGTCGGTGCCGGGCTCTCGAGGCTTCGTGCTCGGCATCTCGGGCGGACAGGATTCGACGCTGGCTGGAAAGCTGGCGCAGTCGGCGGTCGAGCGTCTGCGTGCGGAAGGCCGAGACGCCGAGTTCATCGCGGTGCGACTGCCCTACGGAGTGCAGCAGGATGAGGACGACGCGCAGCTGGCCCTGCGTTTCATTCAGCCGGATCGCGCGGTGACGGTCGACGTCGCACCCGCGGTCGACGCTCTGTCGTCAGCGGTGTCGACCGGTGCGGGGGAGCCCGTGAGCGACTTCAACAAGGGAAACGTGAAGGCCCGCATGCGCATGGTCGCGCAGTACGCGATCGCCGGCGACCGCCGGCTGCTCGTCATCGGAACCGATCACGCTGCGGAGGCCATCACCGGTTTCTTCACGAAGTTCGGTGACGGTGCGGCCGACGTGGTGCCGCTGTCCGGACTCACGAAGGGACAGGGCGCCGAGATGCTGCGGCAGTTGGACGCGCCGGAGCGCCTCTGGAAGAAGATTCCGACCGCCGATCTGCTCGACAGCGAACCCGGTCAGTCCGACGAGTCGAGCCTCGGGGTGACCTACTCCGAGATCGACGCCTATCTGCGCGGCGAGGCGGTGCCGACGCCGGTAGCGGAGAACCTCGAGGGCCGGTACCGCGGCACGGAGCACAAGCGTCGCTTACCGGTCGGCCCGCAGGACACCTGGTGGAGCGAGTCGGATGGAGGGAACGCATCATGAGTACCACGACCTTCGTGCTCGCCGGCGGCTGCTTCTGGTGCCTCGACGCGGCCTACCGCGCCTTGCGGGGAGTCACCGAGGTGGTCTCCTGCTACACGGGCGGCACCGTTTCCGATCCGAGCTATGAGCAGGTCTGCACCGGCACCACCGGTCATGCCGAGGCCGTGGCCGTGACCTTCGACGAGAGCGTCATCCCGGCGGACGTGATCCTCGACGCGTTCTTCACGATGCACGATCCGACGCAGCTGAATCGGCAGGGTGCGGACGTCGGTACGCAGTACCGATCTGCGATGTTCCCGGCGGACGAGGCTCAGCGCCGACTCTTCGAGGCGGCGAGGCAGCGGGCCTCGGAGATCTGGCCCGGCGAGGTGGTGACCACGATCGAACCGCTCGGCGAGGTCTATCCCGCCGAAGAGCATCACCAGGATTTCTTCGCGAAGAATCCCACGCAGGGATACTGCCTCGCCGTCGCGGCCCCGAAGGTCAACAAGGTGCGCGCGGCGTTCTCGGAATACCTGCGCTGACCCGGAGTGCCGGCGTTTTCTCGGGGTGCCCGAGCTGACGGCGCCGGCACCCCGGGCACACGATGGCTGTCACGCGGCCAGCGGTAGGAACCCGTCCTCGCCGAACCTCTGAGAGGCGTCGTTCCCACCGGTCTCCGCTGTCGCATCCGGATCGCCCGAGGACCCACCCCGCGATCCCTCCGCATCTGTCCGAAGGGGGTTCTCATCCGAGTCGCCGGCCGAAGCGGATAGGGTCGGCTCTTCCCGATCGGGGGAGTTCTCGACCGAGGCACCGGCGCTCGAGCGCGGCTGCTTCTCGAACTTGGAAACGCCCCAGCGGAGATCGTGGCCGAGCGCGTCGGCATCGATCTCGACCGACGTTCCCGATTTCTCCTCGGTCGCCCACTGACGCACGCGCATGCGGCCGTTGACGACGACGCGATCTCCCTTCTCGAACGAGCGCTCGGCATTCTCCGCGAGCGAGCGGAAGGCGTTGACGGTGAACCAGTTCGTCTCGCCGTCGATCCACTGGTTCTTCTCGCGGTCGTATCTGCGCTCCGTGCTCGCAACCCGGAAAGTGCAGAACGCGGCTTTCGCGGGGGACTTGGTGAGGCGGGGGTCGGTCGCGATGGTGCCGACGACGCTGACGGGAGTGGACATGATGTGCTCCGTTCGTGAGGCCCGATTCGGGCGAGTGCGTGGACGAGTCGGTGAATCGGACCGGTGCAGCGATCTGATCCGCCTCTCGGCATCCAGCCTGGGGCATGGCTGGGGCGCAGGGAGGCCGTTCGGGCAATTTGTGGAGAAGTGCTCGCGATTCGCTGAGAACACGCGAATGTGAGCGAAGCACTCGGGCCAAGTCGGCCGCTCGATCGCTCGGCTGCTCGGCCACTCGGCTGCTCGCCTGCTCGGACGTCCGTTCGACTCGGCGAGTGCGCAGGGAGCGCTGCATAAACTGAGGGAGTGCCTTTTCCCTTGCCATCCTCCGGCCGCCTCGCCGCGGTGCTCGGCGCGATCGCACTCAGCTCGGTAGTGCTGACGGGCTGCTCGCTGCTCGAGGGGCCGACCCCTGAAACCCCGAAACGGGAGGCGCCGGAGCCGCCTCCCTCGGCCCCGGAACTCGTGCCCGACGGCAGCGCGGCAGACAACCTTCCCTACTTCACCGAGGTGCTCCGCGCCTTCTCGGCGGGAGACCAGCCCGTGCAGGGCGTGCCGGTCGTGGACGCGGTGGTCGACGCGGGTTTCGACAAGAGCCTCATGCAGGTCAGTTTCGACGAGTCGAAGACCGGTCTGGCGGCCGACAGCATCTTCGTGTCGGTGCGCATCGGCGTCGATTGCCTCATCGGGCAGGTGGTCGCGGAGGACCGCAGCTTCGTCGCGGAGGCGAAGCCGGCCGTCGGCCCCGCCCAGGATATCTGCCTGATCGGGAACACGCGCCCCATCGACTGGTGATCGCGCGTCGAGGCAGTCGAGGCAGCGGAGCACGTCTCAGTGCTCTACCGCAACGCCGGGTCGCCCGCGTGTCGGAGGCGGGCGGTAGAGTAGTGGCGATCCGTTTCATCCTCAGGACGCAAGGAGTTCGGGGCGCTCTCGCGCCCGAGAAAGCATATGGCTGAGTACATTTACCAGATGGTTCGCGCCCGCAAGGCGGTGGGCGAGAAGCTCATTCTCGACGACGTGACGATGGCGTTCCTGCCCGGCGCCAAGATCGGCATGGTCGGCCCGAACGGTGCGGGCAAGTCGACCATCCTGAAGATCATGGCCGGTCTCGACACCCCGTCGAACGGCGACGCCGCGCTCGCCCCCGGCTACAGCGTCGGCATCCTGATGCAGGAGCCGGAGCTCGACGAGTCGAAGACCGTGCTCGAGAACATCCAGGAGGGCATCGCCATCAAGGCGAAGGTCGACCGCTTCAACGAGATCTCGGCGCTCATGGCCGAGCCCGACGCCGACTTCGACGCGCTCCTCGCCGAGATGGGCGTGCTGCAGGAGGAGATCGACGCGGCCGACGGCTGGGATCTCGACAACCAGCTCGAGCAGGCGATGGACGCGCTGCGCACGCCTCCGGGCGACGCCGAGGTGAAGCATCTCTCGGGCGGTGAGAAGCGCCGCGTCGCGCTGTGCCGCCTGCTGCTGCAGAAGCCCGACCTCCTCCTGCTCGACGAGCCCACCAACCACCTCGACGCCGAGAGCGTGCTGTGGCTCGAGCAGCACCTGCAGAAGTACCCGGGCGCCGTGATCGCGATCACGCACGACCGGTACTTCCTCGATAACGTGGCCGAGTGGATCGCCGAGGTCGACCGCGGCCGCCTCATCGGCTACGAGGGCAACTACTCGACCTACCTGGAGCAGAAGGCCGCGCGACTCGAGGTCCAGGGCAAGAAGGACCAGAAACTGCAGAAGCGCCTCAAGGAGGAGCTCGAGTGGGTGCGCTCGAACGCGAAGGGCCGCCAGGCCAAGTCGAAGGCGCGTCTGGCACGCTACGAGGAGATGGCGGCTGAGGCCGAGCGCACGCGCAAACTCGACTTCGAGGAGATCCAGATCCCGGCGGGTCCGCGCCTCGGCAACGTGGTCATCGAGGCGAAGAACCTCGAGAAGGGCTTCGGCGATCGCAAGCTCATCGACGGCCTCTCGTTCTCGCTGCCGCCGAACGGCATCGTGGGTGTGATCGGCCCGAACGGCGTCGGCAAGACCACGCTGTTCAAGACGATCGTCGGCCTTGAACCGCTCGACGGCGGCGAGCTGAAGATCGGCGAGACCGTGCAGATCAGCTACGTCGACCAGAACCGCGCCAACATCGACCCCGAGAAGAACCTCTGGGAGGTGGTGAGCGACGGGCTCGACTTCATCACGGTCGGCAAGACCGAGATCCCCTCGCGCGCCTACGTCTCGAAGTTCGGCTTCAAGGGCCCGGATCAGCAGAAGAAGGCCGGAGTGCTGTCGGGCGGTGAGCGCAACCGCCTCAACCTCGCGCTGACGCTGAAGCAGGGCGGCAACCTGCTGCTGCTCGACGAGCCGACCAACGACCTCGACGTCGAGACCCTGCAGTCGCTCGAGAACGCGCTGCTCGAGTTCCCCGGCTGCGCCGTGGTCATCACGCACGACCGGTGGTTCCTCGACCGCATCGCGACGCACATCCTCGCCTACGAGGGCACCGAGGAGAACCCGGCGAACTGGCACTGGTTCGAGGGCAACTTCGAGGCGTACGAAGCGAACAAGATCGAGCGTCTCGGCGCCGAGGCCGCCAAGCCCTCGCGCGTCACCTACCGCAAGCTGACGCGCGACTAGCATCTGCCTCGAGAGGCGGATCTCCCGCGTTCGATCCCCGGATCGGCGGTGAGGTCCGCCTCTCGGCCCCTATCGAGAGGAACGATCATGGCACGCGTGCACGTCGACATGGAGCTTCGCTGGGGCGACCAGGACGCTTACGGTCACATCAACAACGTGACCTACGCCCGGTACCTCGAGGAGGCGCGCGTGCGCACCTTCGAGCTCGGCTCGGCGCGCGAGCGCACGGGCATGGAGCATCAATTCCGCGGAGAGGGGCCTCAGCCCCTGAAGACGCTGGTCGCGAACCAGCAGATCGAGTTCCTGCGTGTTCTGGAGTATGCTGCGCAGCCCATCACGGTCGAGCTGTGGGTGGGGAAGCTCGGGGGGTCGAGCCTGGAGATCCACTACGAGATCGTCGACGGTTCGCACGCGGAGCGTACCGTCGCGGCGCGCGCGATCACCACGCTCGTGGTCGTCGACGGGAATACTCTGAAGCCCGTGCGCCTGAGCGACGAGGGGCGCGCCTCGGTGGAGCCCTGGACCGACGAGCCGCTGCGGATGCGGCGGGGCTGAACCGCGGATCCCGTGCTCTCCTACGTCGTCTCGGGGAGCCGGATCATGCTCTCCTGCGAAACGCTCGCCACCAGCTCGCCGTCGCGGTTGTAGAACCGGCCGTGGGTGAGCCCTCGCCCGCCCTGAGAGGTGGGTGACTCGAGCTCGTAGAGCAGCCACTCGTCGACGCGGAACGGCCGGTGGAACCACATGGCGTGGTCGAGACTGGCGGCCCGCATCCCGGGGGTGGCCCACGGGATCCCGTGCCGCCGCGCGATCGGCTCGAGCAGCAGGTAGTCGCTCGCGAACGCGAGTGCCGCGCTCTGCAGCAGGGCGGGCGCGTCGAAGGTGTCGCGGCTGCGCATCCACACGCGCTGGTGGCTCACCTGCTCGGCGACCTCGAGCACCATGTCGGATTCGATGTAGCGGAAGTCGAAGGGGCGGTTCAGCATCCACGACGCCCGGCCGCTGCCGCTGAGGTGCCCGTACCTCTCCCATACGCTGGGCAGCGACTCGGGCTCGGGAAGTCCTGTGAGATCGACGGGTTCCTGATGCTCGAGTCCGGTGTCGAGGCTCTGGAACGACGAGATCATCGACATCAGCACCTCGCCGTTCTGATACGCCTGCACGCGGCGGGTGGAGAAGGAGCGGCCGTCGTGGAGGCGGGCGACCTCGAAGGTCATGCGCTCCTCGCTCTCCCCTGGCCGCAGGAAGTACCCGTGCATGGAGTGCAGCAGCCGATCCTCGGGGGCCGTGGCGCCGGCAGCGGCGATGGCCTGGCCGAGCACCTGGCCGCCGAAGGAGCGGCCGTGCGGCGTGGGGAAGGCGGGGCCCGTGAGGATGTCCTCCCGGGTGCGCGCCCCGGAGTCGAGTACCGAGAGCATGTTGAGCAGGTCTGGGAAGGCAGTCATGGTTCCTCCTGTCGGCAGCTCAGCTGCGGGTCTGTTCCACCTTATCGGCCCCGCTAGGCTGGGGTGAATGGCTGCCTTGCTTTCCCTCGCCGACCACGCGACTCGCGATGACCTGCGCATCTTCCTGGAGCGCCTGCTGCGTGCAGGGGAGGCGGAGGTGCGGATCGCCTCGCGGGGGAGCGCGTTCGCCGTATACGGGTGCACGCAGGCGCCGAGGGGGATCACCGATCCGGTTCCTGTCGTGCTCGTGATGCGGGCATTCGCGCTGGCGGAGGAGCCGGAGGCCGCCGTCGACGCCACGGTCCAGGCGAGGGCGTTGCTCGACCGCATCGCGAGGCTCGGGATCGCAGGCCTCGCGCTCGACGTGCCCGATGTCACTGCCATGGCGGCTTGGGCGGGCGTGCTGCCGCCGGTCGCCGGGTGGACGCCCACGGCTGCGCTCGACGCGGGATCGCTCGCGAGGGCGGCTGAGGAGGGGATCGCGCGAGTGAGCGCGGCGCTGCCGCAAGACCCGGGAGAGGCCGTCGTGCAGCGCGTGCGGGCCTCGGTATGGGGCGCGGAGATCGCGCCCGGTCTTCCGGCGGCCGCGGCGTTCGCGGCCGAGGTCATGGGGTTTCTGCGAGACGAGGATCGCGTCCTGATGTCGCGTTCGCTCACCTGGACGAGGCTCACGTCGGGTAGGGGGCACGTGCTCGTCCGATCGCTGCTCGGTTGAGTCTCCAGCAGTCCGGACCGCCCCGTCCTCTCAGCGAAAATCACGTTCCTCGGCTAAGATGATCAGGTCAACTAGAGGAGTGTGTACATGGCCAACCCCAACGGCATCATCGATCCGCCCATCGACGATCTGCTCGAGAAGGTGGATTCGAAGTATGCTCTGGTGATCTTCGCCTCGCAGCGCGCCCGCCAGATCAACGATTACTACACGGATCTGCACGACGGCAATCTGTTCGACAATGTGGGGCCGCTCGTCGACTCGTCGGTCGACGACAAGCCGCTGTCGATCGCGCTGCACGAGATCGTCGAGGGCAAGATCGTCATGAACGAGCGCTCGGAGAGCGCCGTCGAGATGCTCGACGAGGCCTCGGCCGATGCTGCCGCCACGGTCGAGCAGGCACTCGAGACGATCGACCCGGCGGACTCCCCGGCGGAGTAGAGCACGACGCGGCGGGTGCGATCGCGAGACCCCGTCCGTTTCTTAACCGGGCGACATCCCCGCATCAATGTCAGTGGCGTCGGATAGCCTCAGCGCAGCAGCCTGAGCATCCGACGCCACTGGCATGTTCGGCGATCCCTGCCCACACCATCCCACGAGAAGGAGGCCCACCGTGAGCCTGCGCCAGTTCACCTCCGAGTCCGTCACCGAGGGGCACCCCGACAAGATCTGCGACCGCATCTCCGATTCGATCCTCGACGCCATGCTCGAGCAGGATCGCGGGGCCAGGGTGGCCGTGGAGACCCTCGTCACCACGGGGCTCGTGCATGTGGCGGGCGAGGTCTCGACCTCGGGCTACGTCGAGATCCCCCAGATCGTGCGCGACACCGTGCGCGAGATCGGCTACACGAGCTCGGAGATGGGGTTCGACGCCGCTTCGTGCGGGGTCTCGGTGTCGATCGGCCAGCAGTCCCCTGATATCGCTGGCGGGGTCGACTCCTCGCTCGAAGTGCGCAGCGGCGAGGTCGCCGGTGACGGCGACGACCTGAGCCGTCAGGGTGCGGGCGATCAGGGCATCATGTTCGGCTTCGCGACCGACGAGACGCCCGAGCTGCATCCGCTGCCGAGCTGGATCGCGCACCGCATGGCCGAGCGCCTCACCGAGGTGCGCAAGAGCGGCGCGCTGCCCGAACTGCGCCCGGACGGCAAGACGCAGGTGACGATCGGCTACGAGGGCGAGCGCGCGGTCAGCGTCGAGGCCGTGGTCGTGTCGACCCAGCATCACGCCGACATCTCGCAGCGGGCGCTGCAAGACGCGGTCGAGCGTCTTGTGGTTCGCCCCGTGCTCGAGCGCGTGGAGCTCGCGAGCGATGCCGCGAATCTGTTCATCAACCCCGCCGGCCCCTTCGTGGTCGGCGGCCCGATGGGCGATGCCGGGCTCACCGGCCGCAAGATCATCATCGACACCTACGGCGGCGCGAGCCGTCACGGCGGCGGTGCGTTCAGCGGAAAGGATCCGTCGAAGGTCGACCGCTCGGCCGCCTACGCGATGCGCTGGGTCGCGAAGCACGTCGTGCGCGCCGGCCTCGCGAAGCGCGCCGAGCTGCAGGTCGCATACGCCATCGGCCGGGCCCACCCGGTCGGTCTGTACGTCGAGACCTTCGGCACCGAGACGGTGCCACGTGAGCGCATCGAGTCCGCGGTGCGCGAGGTGTTCGACCTGCGTCCGCTCGCGATCATCCGCGACCTCGAGCTGCTGCGCCCCGTCTACGCGAAGACCAGCGCCTACGGGCACTTCGGGCGGGAGCTGCCCGAGTTCACCTGGGAGGCGACGCCGCGGGTGGCCGAACTGCGGGCCGCTGCCGGGGTGTAGGCCGTCGTGAGCGCGGCAGATGCGGGCGAAGAAGCCGCCGCACCCGCCGAGCGGGGTGCGGCGTTCGAGCGCGCCGAGGCGGCGAACGGCCGCCCGGTCGCCAGGGTGCTGCTCGACTCGGCGCTGCCGCAGCTCGACCACCTCTTCGACTACGCTGTGCCGCCAGAGCTGGCCGACGAACTGCGTGTCGGCCAACGTGTGCGGGTGCCCTTCCGGTCGAAGGACCGCCGCAGCTTCGGCTACGTCATCGAGTTCGCCGAGCGCAGTGATTTCGGCGGTGAGCTGTCGGCGATCGCCGACATCGTCACGCCGGTTCCGCAGCTGACGCCGGAGGTGTGGCGGCTCGCGAGGGCCGTCGCGGATCGCGCGGGCGGCTCGGCTGGTGACATCCTTCGCCTCGCGATCCCGACGCGCCAGGTACGGGTCGAGAAGAAGCACCTGGCCCGGACTGCACCGTCCGAGCCCGTCAAAGCCGCGCCTGCAGCAGCCGCGGTGGTACCGACCCCCGCAGAAGCCGCGCCCGCAGATGCCGTCGTGGCGCCGACCCCCGCTGATCCGGCCCTGGAGCCGACCCAGCCCGCGCCGGAAGACGGGATCGCAGCGGCTCTGATCGACGGCGCCAGGCTCGCGCTCACCTCGTCTCACGGTCCCGAGCGCCTGCACACGGGTGAGTGGGTGGGGGGCTGGGCCGCCCAGCTGGCGCGGCTCGCGATCGCGGTGCACGCTCGCGGGCGCAGCGCGATCCTCGTCGTACCCGACTATCGGGATCTCGATCAGGTTCGAGACGCGCTGGCGGCGCTCGGGCACACCGATGCGGTGCGGGTCGACTCGCGACAGTCGAACGCCGAGCGCTACGCCGGATTCCTCAGGGCGCTCGACCCCGAGCCTCGCATCGTGCTCGGCAACCGTTCGGCCGTCTACGCGCCCGCGCACCGGCTCGGCGCCATCATCCTGTGGGACGACGGCGATCCGGTGCTCGCTGAACCGCTCGCCCCCTACGTGCACGCCCGCGATGCCGCCCTCGTGCGCGCCGGGCAGTCGGGCGCGGGGCTCTTCTTCGCGTCTCACGCCCGCAGCTCCGAGGTGCAGCGGCTCGTCGACATCGGCTACGTGCGCGCTCAGCAGAACCCGCCGCGGCGCACCCGCATCGTGCACGCCGACGCATCGATGACCCCCGACGCGTTCGCGGGGCGCGTGCCCGAGTTCGCGGCTCGCACGATCAGGGAGGGGCTGCGCCACGGCCCGGTGCTCGTGCAGGTGGCGACTCCGGGATACGCCCCGGTCGCGGTGTGCACCGAGTGCGGCGACCTCGCCCGCTGCAACGCGTGCGGCGGCCCGATCGGATTCCGCGTGGTCGGCCGGGCGTCCTGCCGCTGGTGCGGCGAGCACGCCGAGGGGTGGCGCTGCACGACCTGCGACGGCCGTCGTCTCGAGGAGCGCGGCATGGGATCCGGTCGAACGGTCGAGCAGTTCGAGCGCCAGTTCGAGGGCGCGCGCGTGATCCTCAGCGACGGTGAGCACCCGAGGGAGCTCGTCGACGCGCGGCCCGCACTTGTGGTCGCGACCCGCGGTGCCGAGCCGCTCGCGGCGGGCGGATACCGGGCCGTCGTGCTGCTCGACGCGGAACGGCTGCTGAGTCTCGAGACGCTGCGGGCCGGCGAGGACTGCCTGCGCTGGTGGGAGAACGCGGCCGCGCTCGCGGCCCCCGACGGCATCTGCCTCATGGCTTCGGGCGGCGGACCCGTTGTGCGCGCGTTCGTCACGGGACGCACCGAGGAGTGGCTGCGGACCGAGCTGCGGGATCGCCATGCCCTCCGGTACCCGCCCGCCGTGCGCGTGGCGAGCGTCAGCGGCGGCCCCGACGAGGTCGAGCGCGCGCTGCGGCAGATCGCCGACCTGCCGGGCGTGGACCACCTCGGCCCGACGCCGATCCCTCCCGGCGGCGCGGCGAAGACGCCCCCGGGCCTGGTGCGCGCGATCGTGCGTTTCGACTATGCGCAGGGCGCGGAGGCCGCGAGTCGATTGCGGGGCGCCCTCGTGGCCGACGCCGCGGGGTCCTCGTCGCGCACTCGCGGGCGGGCGCCGGGCAGGGCCCGGCCCGAGGCGTTGAGGCTCCGCTTCGATGACCGCGGAGTGTTCGACGGGTAGGGGTGTGCCGGCTCCGTCGTTCAGGGAGGAGATCGCGATCTGCGCGGGTGATTCCCGGTGGAAACGCCCGCGTGGATGAGGAACTCCTACTTGGACGGCGCTGGGCCCTGAGTGGTGGAGGGCGCTGGGCACTGAGTGGTGGAGGGCACTGGGGGTGGAGGGCGCTGGAGGGCGCTGGGCCCTGAGCGGTGAAGGGTACCGAGCGGGGCGCTTCGAGTGTGAGGATGCCGCCGGGATGAGAGAATGGACGGATGCGGATCGTCTTTGC
The DNA here is from genome assembly GCF_019884725.1 of Leucobacter tenebrionis. NCBI lineage: Bacteria > Bacillati > Actinomycetota > Actinomycetes > Micrococcales > Microbacteriaceae > Leucobacter > Leucobacter tenebrionis. The sequence continues at coordinate 3,362,175 of NZ_CP082322.1, forward strand.
CGGAACCCCGGAGTTCGCCGTGCCCAGCCTGCACGCTCTCGCGGAAGCGGGGCACGAGGTCGCCGGTGTCATCACGCGCGAGGATGCGCCCCTCGGGCGCAAGCGGGTGCTCACCCCCTCGCCGGTCGCGGTCGCCGCGGCCGAGCTCGGGATCCCGACCCTCAAGGCGAACCGCCTCGACGAGACCGCGACCGAGTGGGTGCGGCGCCTCGCCCCGGAGCTGGGGGTGATCGTCGCCTACGGCGGTCTGGTGCGGGAGCCGCTGCTGAGCCTGCCCGAGCACGGCTGGATCAACCTGCACTTCTCGGAGCTGCCGCGGTGGCGCGGAGCAGCGCCGGTGCAGCGAGCGCTGCAGGCCGGCGAGCAGCGGCTGGGAGTGACGGTCTTCCGGCTGGTCGCGGCGCTCGACGCCGGCGATGTGCTCAGCCGCGACGCCCGTGAGTTCGAGCCGGGCACGTCTGCGGGCGACGCGCTCACGTCGCTCGCCGAGTTCGGCACGGGCGCGCTGCTCGCGGGGATCGACGCGCTCTCGGCGGATCCGGAGGCGGGCGAACCGCAGGCGGGCGAAGCGTCCTATGCGCACAAGCTGGTGCGCGACGACGGCCGGCTCGATCTCGCGCGCCCCGCGCGCGAGGTGCTCGCGCACTGGGCGGGGGTGACGCCCGAACCGGGGGCTTTCGCGATGCACGACGGCCTGCCCCTGAAGCTCCACGAGATCGCGTGGGCGGCCGCTGAACCGCCGACGCCCGTCGGATCGGTCAGCCTCATCGACGGGCGCGCGATCCTGCGCCTGTCTGAGGGTGCGCTCGTGCTCGATCGCGTGCAGCCCGCGGGCAAACCAGCGATGGAGGGCGCGGCCTGGCTGCGCGGCCGCGGAGGAAAGGCGGAACTGGCATGAACGCGAATGGAACGCAGGGCCCGCGACGCGGGCCCCGATCCGGCTCCCGCGATCACCACCGGCGGGGGCAGCAGAGGCATACGCCGCCGGCCCGGGTCAGCCCGGCCCGCATGGTCGCCTACGACGTGCTGCGCGATGTCGACGACCGCGACGCCTACGCGAACCTCGCGCTCTCCGCGAGGATCCGCGAGGCCCGTCTCGACGGCCGCGACGCCGCGCTCGCCACCGAACTCGCCTCCGGGGCGCTCCGCTGGCGCGGGCGCTACGACCGCATCGTCGAGCTCGCAGCCGACCGCGATGCCGAGCGCATCGACTCCCGCACGCTGAACGTGCTGCGTCTGGGGGCGCACCAGCTGCTCTCGATGCGCACCGCGGATCACGCGGCCGTCAACGAGAGCGTCGAGCTGCAGCGCCGCGTGGGCAACCGAGCAGCCGCCGGTTTCGTGAACGGGGTGCTGCGGGCGATCGGCCGAGCGTCGAACGCCGAGTGGGACGAGCGGATCACCGCGGCCTCCCGGAGCGAGGACGACGCGCTCGCCGCGACGACCTCGCACCCGGCCTGGGTGCTGCGCGCACTGCGCGACGCACTGCGTGCGGAGGGGCGTCAGCACGAGCTCGACGATCTGCTCGCCGCCGACAACGCCTCCCCGCGCGTGAGCCTCGCGCTGCTGCCGGGAGCCGACATCGACGCCGAGACCGCCGAGGCGCTCAGCATCGATACGCGCAGAGAGGAGGCGGCGCTCACCGCGAGCGGGCCGTCTCCGCTCGGGCTAGAGCTGACCGGAGGCGATCCCGCGCGCGCCATCGACTCCCTCGATCTCCCGGCCGGGGTCGTGCGGGTGCAGGATCAGGGATCGCAGCTGGCCGCGCTCGCGCTCAGCCGAGCGCGCGAGCCCCGGGCGGGGGAGCGGTGGCTGGACCTCTGCGCGGGCCCCGGGGGCAAGACGGCGGTGCTCGCGGCCGAGGCCGCACTCTCAGGAGCCGGTCTGCGGGCCAACGAGGTCTCCGAGCACCGAGCGGAGCTCGTGCGGCGCTCGGTCGAGGCGCACGCCGACGAAGTGGAGATCGTCTCTCATGACGGACGCGACGACGCGGCGTACGGCGGCTCGGACGCCCGCTTCGACCGGATCCTCGTGGACGCGCCGTGCTCCGGCCTCGGCGCGCTGCGCCGCAGACCCGAGGCGCGCTGGCGCAAGCGTCCCTCGGATCTTCCCGAGCTCACCTCTCTGCAGGCCGAGCTGCTCGACGCGGCCGTCGCACACCTCGCCGAGGGCGGCCTGCTGGCCTATGTGACCTGCTCGCCGCACCTCGCGGAGACGCGGGTGGTGGTGGATCGGCTGCTGCGCCGCCACTCCGAACTCCGCGAGCTCGACGCCGGAACGGTGCTCGGCCGCGTTGTACGCGCGCCGCTCGACCTGGCGGGCGAGAGGCTCAGCGCGCAGCTCTGGCCGCACCGGCACGGCACCGACGCGATGTTCGTCTCGCTCTTCGAGCGCGGGTCCTGAAACCGCATCATGCGAGTCTTCCTGCACCTGCTCGTGAACACGGCGGTCGCGAACCTCACCACTAACTTCCTGTGGTTCGCAGTGGTGTTCTGGGTGTTCATCGAGACTCGCAGCATCCTCGCGACCGGTGTGCTGGGCGGCGCCTACATGCTCATCATCGCGCTCAGCTCGATGTACTTCGGCAGCATGGTCGATCGCTTCCGCAAGCTGCGCGTCATGCGGATCTCGGCGTGGATATCGCTGACCGCGTTCGTCATCGCCTGCGTGATGTTCTTCGCGCTCGGCGAGGCGGCACTGCTCGATCTCGCGGGACCGGGCTTCTGGGTGTTCGCGGTGATCGTGCTCATCGGCTGCGTCGTGGAACTGCTGCGCAACCTCGCACTCTCGACCACGGTGACGCTGCTGGTGCCGACAGAGCGCCACGCCAACGCCAACGGTCTCGTGGGCACCGTGCAGGGGCTCGCGTTCATCGCCACGAGCGTCTTCAGCGGGTTGTCCGTGGGCATGCTGGGGATGGGGCCCACCATGCTCATCGCCGCGGTGTGCACGGCGATCCCGCTCGCGCACCTGCATCTGATCCGCGTCGCCGAACCCGAGATCGTGAGCGAACCCGGTCGAAAGGCCGTCGACTTCCGCGGCGGTTTCGTCGCGGTCCTCGCCGTGCCCGGGCTGCTCGCCCTCATCATCTTCACCACCTTCAACAACCTCACGGGCGGCGTCTTCATGGCCTTGCTCGATCCGTACGGCCTGACGCTGTTCCCGGTCGAGGCGTGGGGCATCCTGTTCGGCCTCGCCTCAACGGGGTTCGTCGTGGGCGGCGCGATCGTGGCGAAGTGGGGGCTCGGCAGGAACCCGATCCGCACGATGCTCGTCCTCGTCGCCCTCACCGGAGTGATCGGCGGACTCTTCACGCTGCGGGAGTGGGGTTGGCTCTTCGTCGTCGGCATCTGGCTGTTCATGATCCTGATGCCCGCGATCGAGGCGGCCGAGCAGACGGTGATCCAGCGCGTCGTGCCCTACGAGAAGCAGGGTCGCGTGTTCGGGTTCGCCATGACCTTCGAGGCCGCCACGGCGCCCATCACCTCGTTCCTCATCGCTCCCGTCGCGGAGTTCTGGATCGTGCCCTACATGGAACGCTCCGCGGGGCAGGACCGCTGGGGGTGGCTCCTCGGCGAGGGAGACGCGCGGGGTATCGCACTCATCTTCCTCTTCGCGGGGCTGCTCTCGATCGCGCTCGCCGTCGGAGCGGCGCTGACGCGCTCGTATCGGATGCTGTCGCGCAGTTACGTCGAGCATCCGGAGGGGGCGTCGGATCTGCCGGGCGCGTCGAGCGCACCACCTTCCTGACCCCGGCGCTCCTTCCGGCGGGATCCGACCCCCACCGGGCAGACGCCCCGGTCAGAGCGGATGCGAGATCCGGGATCAGAGGGATCGCGCCCAGAGCCGCGAGGCTGCGTAACTGCGGTACGGACTCCACGACTCGACGCGCGCAGCGTCGGCACCTGGGCCGGATACGGCCAGGGTGCGGCGCAGCACGGCGTCCGTCAGCGGGAACGCGTCCGGGTCACCGCCCGCACGGATCGCGAGATAGTCCAGCGTCCACGGCCCGATACCGCGGACCCTGCGCAGATCGGCTCGTGCCGGCAGCGCTGCGCTGTCGTCCGCCTCGGAGAAGAGCACGGCGACCTCGTGCACGGTGCGTGCTCGGGCCCCGGTGAGCCCGACCGCCGCACGCAACTCTTCGACGGGCGTGGCTGCGAGGATCGCCGGCGAGGGGAAACACCGGAGCCCCGAGTTCTGGTCGCCCGCGGTCGGGTGGGTGCCGTAGGCGGGGGTGCCGTAGGCGGCGACGAGCCGGGCCGCGAAGCGTCGCCCGGCGGCGAGGGAGACCTGCTGGCCGAGCACGGTGAGGATGACCGCTTCGAACGGGGCGTGGAATCGGGTGATCCTGATGCCCGGCCGCGACGCGACCTGCTCGGTGAACACCGAGTCCACGCCGAGGCGGGCGTTGACGGGCGCGAGGTCGGTATCGAGATCGAACCAGTGCCGCACCAGTGAGGCGATCTCGGCGTTGACGCCCGTGTCATGGGTCGCTGTCGCTATGGTCGCGCCGTCCGCGTCGAGCCGCACGACAACCCGGTGCGCGTCGCCGTGGACGTCGATCCAGCGGGTCAGCCCCGCCGCGCCGAGGTCGACCCGGTGCAGACCGTCGACGGCGTGAGCGGCGAGGGTGCCGAGCGCCGCGTCATGGTCGAATGGGCCGTCGGCGTCGATCCTGATCTGCGAGACGGCGCTCGTGCGGGCCTCGGCGCTCATGCGGGCCAGACGCCGGAGGAGCCGCGGCGGTGCGAGCCGACGAGGTGGGTGTCGATGATCCCGATTGCCTCCATCAGCGCGTACATCGTCGTGGGGCCGACGAACGCGAACCCTTCCTTGCGCAGCGCCTTGGAGAGTGCCGAAGACTCGGGCGACTTGGTGGGGATCTCCGCGAACGTGCGCGGTGCGGGCGTCTCGGACGGCTGGAATGACCAGATGAACTCGGCCAGCCCGCCCTTCTCGCGCAGCCGGATCGTCGCGTTCGCGTTCGTGATCGCGGCGAGGATCTTCGCACGGTTCCGCACGATCCCCGCATCGGCCATGAGTCGTTCGATCTCCGCCTCCCCGTAGCGGGCGACCCGTTCGGGGTCGAAGCCGTCGAACGCGGCGCGGAACGCGGGCCGCTTGCGCAGGATCGTCGCCCACGACAGCCCGGCCTGGAACGCTTCGAGGCTGACGCGCTCGTACACCCCCTGCTCGTCGCGGACGGGCATGCCCCACTCGGTGTCGTAGTAGTCGCGCAGCATCGGGTCGACGCTCGCCCAGGCAGGGCGTGCGAGCCCGTCCTCGCCGATGACGATGCCGGGATCGTCTGTCGCGGCGGGTGCTTCGGTGGGAGTCGTGGGGGTCAAATCTGACATCCTTCGTTCGTGCGGTGCAGTGTTCATTCGGTGCAGTCGCGGCGACGGGGCGGGTTGTCAGCCATCGAGGCCGGTGACCCGCATGGTGATGTTGATCCTCCCGGACTCCAGTCCGCAGCCCTCGGGGGCGGTGCCGGGGTAGACCTTCGGGATGCCGTGATAGGCGAGCCGGGAGGGGCCGCCGAACACGAACAGGTCGCCGGAGGCGAGATCGATGTCCTGGTAGGGCTTGTTGCGAGTCTCGGTGTTGCCGAAGCGGAACCGGCAGGTGTCTCCGATCGACAGCGACACCACCGGGGCGAGGGATCGCTCGTCCCTGTCCTGGTGCATGCCCATCCGGGCGGTGTCGTCGTAGAAGTTCACCAGAGCCGTGTCGGGTGTGTAGTCGTCGCCCGCGTGCGGGTCTCCGGTCGCCGCGACGAGCGCCTTGCGCCCCAGGCGCACCATCCAGTCGGGGAAGTCGAGCACCCGGTTGCCGTTCACGTCGACGGCCTCGCGGGTGTACTCATAGGGCCTCCAGTGCCAGCCGAGACAGACCGTGCGCACGCTCATCTCGTGCCCGCGCACCTTCGCCGCGCGGATCGGTACGGGCCCGTTCGTCCACTCGTGGAAGCGGGCGACGATCCAGCGCTGCTGCTCCAGGGTCAGCCAGCCCGGCACGTAGTGCGCGCCCTCGGGCAGCTCCGGTGCGGGTCGGTCGATCATGTCGTCTCCGAACAGGGCGCTCATCGGATGCTCCTCCACGTCTCGCTCGTGCGTTCGTACTGCCTTCTCCAGTGCCAGAAGCGTCTCACACAGTAGACGCAGCGGCACTGGCGAACGTGAGAAGCCGTGGCGTCGCATCCTTCACGAGGGCGCGACCGCTCACCCCTCGGAGGGTGTTTCGGCCCGCGCCGCGAATCGGTCTTCAGGATCCGTGAGCCCGCGGGGAGCCGGTGAGGATCACTCCCAGGTGACGCGGGGCTCCTCATCTGAGAAGTCGACGTAGGGATGCAGCAGGTCTCCGCTCGAGTACAGGGTGCCGCTGATGAGCTCACCCCCGCGGTCGGCCTCGATGCGGGTCGAGATGTAGATGTAGTCGTAGGTCGTGACGCGGGCGGGATCGGCGTAGTCGGGTGAGGGGGTCAGCTCGTCGAGTGCGCGTTCGCCCTCGGCGGCGAGTGCGCGCTGCGCGCTGCCCTCGATCGGGATCGCTCCGTCGTCGAGCGGTGCCGAGACGTCGAGGCCGCAGGGGGTGCTCAGCGCGGGCATCGCGAGGCATTCCTCGAGCGAGGCGCGCACCAGCCGCCGGAACTCCTCGGTGCGCGCCTCCGTGAGCGCCGGCTCCGCCGTGTGCAGCGGGGCCGCGTCCTCCGACACGGCGACGGAGAGCACATCGAGCGGCTCACCCTCGACGGCGAGGTCGAAGGAATCGACGCCGAGCTCGATCTCGTAGGCGCCCGGGAAGACGAGCGGCTGATCGCTGCCCGGGGGTACTCCGTTCACCGAGGGGTCGAGCTCGTCGAACGCCGAGAGGGGGAGCGCGACGAGCGCGTCGGAGAGGATCCACTCGTCGTCGGTGCGCCACACGGTGAAGTCTCGGTTCACCGAGCGGTCGCCGAGCCTGAAGGTCGCATTCACCACGGCCCGCGTTGGCTCGTCGGGTGTGATGGTCTTGACCGCCGTCACGGTGATCGGAGCGAGGCTCCGCGAGCGGGCGAGCACGTCATCGATGAGCAGCGGGTCGCTCGCGTCGGCCCCGGCGAGGCGAACGGCCGTGTCGGCGTCGCCGTCGGCGAGGGCGGTCAGGAACAGTTCCACCGCATCCTCCGCGGTTGCGGTCTGCGCCGCGTCGGGAGACGGCTCGGCGTCCGAGCCGTCTCCCGCGAGCGACGGCGCCACGAAGACGAGCAAGAACAGCACCACGGCCAGCACACCGGCGCCCACGATGCCGATGATCGCGCCTCGTGAGAGGCCGGATCCCTTCGACGGCGCGCCGCCGATTGTCGTCGAAGGGGACGCGGCCGGGGCCTGCGGCGACGGCTGGACCGATTGCGGCGCCTGCTGTGCTTGCTGACGCGGTTCCAAGGGCTGCTGGGGCTGCTGGGGCGGCTGCTGCGCCTGAGCGTGCTGCGCTGCCTGAGCCTGCTGTGCCTGCGCTTGAGCCTGGTGCTGCGCTTGCGCCTCACGCTGCTCCTGCTGCGTGGCCTGGGCCTGAACGGACGGCGTCTCGAAGACCGACGTGAAACCGCCCTCGTGCGGAGCCGCGAAGGAGCCGTCCGTCGGCTGCGTCGCACGCAGCGGATCCTGCCCCAATGTGAACCCCGGCGGGAGGGTGATCTCGGGCGGCAGGATGCCGGGCGACGGCGGAAGCCCGGCGGGAAGCGAGAGCCCCGGGGGAGCGTCGGAGAACAGCCTCGGCTCCTCGGGCGCGGGCGGAGACGCCGATTCTCCCGGCTCGGTGCGCGGGGCTTCGGGGCTCACCGGCTCCGCGCCACCCGCATCGGCGCCCGCATCCCCGCTCGCTTCGCTCATGACTCCACCATAACGAGGTGGGGGAGGGCATGGGCGCTCGCCCTCTAGACTGGGAGCCGTGACCGCGCAGCGCATCAACCCGAGCATCCTGTCCGCCGACTTCGTCAATCTGCAGGCCGAACTCGAGGCCATCGCCTCGGCGGATCTCGTGCACGTCGACGTCATGGACAACCATTTCGTGCCCAACCTCACCATGGGGCCGCCGGTCGTCGAGCGTATCCAGGCGGTGTCGCCGATCCCGCTCGACGTGCACCTCATGATCTCGGACGCCGACCGCTGGGCCCCCGGGTACGCCGAGCTCGGCGCATACTCCGTCACCTTCCACGCGGAGGCCGCGGAGGATCCGGTCGGGCTCGCCCGCCGCCTTCGCGATATCGGCGCCCGCGCCGGCATCGCGCTGAAGCCGGGCACCGACCCCGAGCCCTATCTCGAACTGCTGCCGGAGTTCGACCAGGTGCTGGTCATGACCGTCGAGCCCGGTTTCGGCGGCCAGTCGTTCATGCCCGACATGATGCCCAAGCTGCGCCGCTTCGCCGAGGCGAAGGCCGCATCGGGCCTCGACGTCTGGCTGCAGGTCGACGGCGGTATCTCGAAGGACACGATCGGGATCGCGGCGGAGGCCGGAGCCGACACCTTCGTGGCGGGTTCGGCGGTCTACGGCGGTGTGCCGGAGGAGCGGATCGCGGAGCTCAGGCTCGCCGCAGCGGCTCATCGGCACTGAGCGGCACTGTAGTGTAGTCGTGTGAAATCGTTCGAGGACCTGTTCGCCGAGTTGAGTGAGAAGGCCGCGGCGCGGCCGGCGGGAAGCGGCACCGTGCAGCAGCTCGATGCCGGCGTGCATGCGATCGGCAAGAAGGTGGTCGAGGAGGCCGCCGAGGTGTGGATGTCGGCCGAGTACGAGAGCGACGCAGCCTGCGCCGAGGAGATCAGCCAGCTGCTCTACCATCTGCAGGTGCTGATGCTCGCCAAGGGCCTGAAGCTCGAGGACGTCTACAAGTATCTGTGAGCGACCTCGCCGACCCGACCGGGTCGGCAGGGGTCTCCCCAGCACACTCAGCGATCGGTTCCCCGACCGGTCGCGCGACACACGAAGGAACCCCATGCTGCGCATCGCCGTTCCCAATAAGGGATCGCTCTCCGAGATCGCCGCCGAGATGCTCGCCGAGGCGGGGTACTCGGGGCGCCGGGACAGCCGGAAGCTCGTGCACACCGATGCCCGCAACGGCGTCGAGTTCTTCTATCTGCGCCCCCGCGATATCGCCACCTACGTGGGGTCGGGCGCGCTGCACGTCGGGATCACGGGGCGGGACCTGCTGCTCGATTCGGGTTCGGCCGCGTCGGAGATCGAGGCACTCGACTTTGCCGATTCGACGTTCCGGTTCGCCTCGCCGTCGGGCGGCGGGATCACCGAGCTCGAGCACCTCGACGGCAAGCGGGTCGCGACGAGCTACCCGAAGCTCGTCGACGACTTCCTGCGCGCCCGGGGCATCGTGTCCGAGCTGGTGAAGCTCGACGGCGCCGTGGAGTCGGCCGTGCAGCTCGGCGTCGCGGACGCGGTGGCCGACGTGGTGTCGACCGGGGCCACGCTGCGCGCGGCGGGCCTCGAGATCTTCGGACCCGTGATCCTCGAGTCCACGGCGGTGCTCATCGGCGGCCCCACCGAGCACGCCGACGTCGAGCGACTCCTGCGCCGCCTGCGCGGCGTACTGGTGGCACGCAAGTACGTGATCATGGACTACGACCTGCCGGTCGATCAGCTCGAGGCCGCGACCCGGGTGGCGGGCGGCATCGAATCGCCCACGGTCTCGCCGTTGAAGGATGAGCGCTGGGTCGCGGTGCGCGTGATGGTCCCCTCCGACGAGGCGAACCAGATCATGGATCGCCTCTACGATCTCGGCGCGCGCGCCATTCTGGTGACCGCGATCCACGCCGCGCGGCTGTAGGGGACGGCATGAGCATCGCAACACGCGTGATCCCCTGCCTCGACGTGGCCGCGGGCCGCGTGGTGAAGGGCGTGAACTTCCTCAACCTGCGCGACGCGGGGGACCCGGTCGAGCTGGCCGCGAAGTACGCCGAGCAGGGGGCCGATGAGATCACCTTCCTCGACGTGACGGCGACGGTCGACGATCGGTCCACCACTTACGAGGTCGTGCAGCGCACGGCGGAGCAGGTGTTCATCCCGCTCACCGTCGGCGGCGGCGTGCGCGGCGTCGAGGATGTGGCGCGGCTGCTCGGCGTCGGGGCCGACAAGGTCGGCATCAACAGCGGAGCCATCGCGAGACCCGAGGTGATCGGGGAGATCGCGGATCGCTTCGGGTCGCAGGTGCTCGTGCTGTCCCTCGACGTGAAGCGCTCCCCGCGCACGCCGAGCGGTTTCGTCGTGACCACGCACGGCGGCAAGCGCGAGACCGACCTTGACGCGCTGGAGTGGTGCCGGGAGGCGCTCGACCGCGGAGCCGGCGAGCTGCTCGTCAACTCGATGGACGCCGACGGCACGCTCGCCGGGTTCGATCTCGAGCTCACCCGCAGGGTGCGCGAGCTCTCGGAGGTGCCCGTCATCGCGTCGGGCGGCGCCGGTGCGCTGGAGCACTTCGCACCCGCGGTCGAGGCCGGTGCCGACGCGGTGCTCGCGGCCTCGGTCTTCCACGACGGCACGTTCACGGTCGGCGAGGTGAAGCGTGCGCTCCGCGATGCGGGGGTCACCGTTCGGCTGGAGGGAGTCGCCGCATGACGCATATCGATCCGGTGCCCGCCGATCTGAAGTTCGACGACGCCGGCCTGCTGCCCGCGATCATCCAGGACGACGAGTCGGGCGAGGTGCTGATGCTCGCGTGGATGGATCGCGAGGCGATCCGCCGCACCCTCACGAGCGGCCGCGTGACCTTCTGGTCGCGGTCGCGGCAGGAGTACTGGCGCAAGGGAGACACCTCGGGCCATCGGCAGTACGTGCGCTCGGTCGCGATGGACTGCGACGGCGACACGCTGCTCGTGCGCGTGATCCAGCTCGGGGCGGCCTGCCACACGGGCACGCGCAGCTGCTTCACCGGACGCGATGTTCCGGCTCTCGTCGGAGATCCCGGCGAGAGCAGCGGTAGTCTGGAGCGGTGACACTGACGACCACGCGCGCCGCCTTCGACGCCGCGCGCGCCTCCCACGCCGTGATCCCCGTCTGCCGCGAGGTCTTCGCCGATGCAGACACGCCGGTCGGCATCTACCGCAAGGTCGCCGCCTCTCGCCCGGGCACGTTCCTGCTCGAATCGGCCGAGCAGGGCGGCGTCTGGACGCGCTTCAGCTTCGTCGGAGCCGGAAGCTTCGGGGTGCTGGGGGAGCGCGACGGGCGCGCTCACTGGGCCCCGGGTGCGGGGATCGACGGGGACATCTGCGGGATCGACGAGCAGCGCCTGCTGCCGGGAGGGGTGAGCGGACTCGCCCCCGTCGAGGCGCTGCGCGCCGTCTACGAGCGCTGGCGCGCCCCCCAGGTCGATGGCCTTCCGCCGCTCGCGAGCGGATTCGTCGGTTATCTCGGCTGGGAGACGGTGCGGCAGTTCGAGCGCCTCGAGCACGGCCCGAGCGAGGGGCCCGGGCTGCCCACGCAGGGGCTCAGCTTCGTCTCGGAGCTCGTGGTCATCGACCACCGCGAGGGCAGCGTGGTGCTGCTCGCGAACGTGCTGAACGACGGCGCGCTCGGCGATCCCGAGTCTCGGACCGCGACCGCCGACGAGCAGTGGACCGATGCGCAGGCGCGACTCGACCGGCTGCAGCGCGCGCTCGCGACTCCCGTCGCCTCGCCGCTCGGCGAGCTCGACCGGGGCGCGATGCCCGAGCCTCGCCGGGTCTGGGGCATCGACGGCTACAAGGCTGCGGTCGAGCGGGCGAAGCAGTACATCGTCGACGGCGACATCTTCCAGGTCGTGCCCTCCCAGCGCTTCGACCAGGAGTGCACCGCCGACCCGCTCGACGTCTACCGCGTGCTGCGGCACCTCAATCCGAGCCCCTACCTCTACCTGCTGCAGTGCGAGGACGCCGCGGGGCGCCCGTTCGCCGTCGTCGGCTCGAGCCCCGAGGCGCTCGTGACGGTGCAGGAGAGCGGGCACGTGATGACGCACCCCATCGCGGGCTCGCGACCGCGCGGCGCGACGGTGGACGAGGATCAGCAGCACGAGCGCGAGCTGCTCGCCGACGACAAGGAGCGCGCCGAGCACCTCATGCTCGTCGACCTCGCGCGCAACGACCTGCTGCGAGTGTGCGACCCCTCGAGCGTCGGCGTGACGGAGTTCATGCGCGTCGAGCGCTTCAGCCACATCATGCACATCGTCTCGACCGTGGAGGGCGTGCTGCGCGACGGGCAGAACCCCGTCGACGCGCTGCGCGCGACCTTCCCCGCGGGCACCCTGAGCGGGGCGCCGAAGCCGCGGGCGCTGCAGATCATCGACGAGTTCGAGCCGGTGCAGCGGGGCGTCTACGGCGGCGTGGTGGGCTACTTCGGCCTGGGTGGCGCGGCCGATCTCGCGATCGCGATCCGCACCGCGACGATTCGCGACGGCATCGCGATGGTGCAGGCGGGAGGCGGGATCGTGGCCGACTCGGTGCCCGAGCTCGAGGAGCAGGAGTCGCGCAACAAGGCCGCCGCACCGCTTCGCGCGATCGCGATCGCGAACACGCTGCGCGAGCTCGCGCCCGCCGCGACAGGCGGATCCGATGCGCGCTAAGCCCCTCTCCCTCGGCGGGATCGCTCTCTCGGGAGCCCTCGCGCTGCTCGCCGGATCGCAGACCTGGGTCTCATTCATGCTCGACGGCACGCACTCCGTCGAGACGGTGACCGGTCACGAGATCAATGCGGCGCTGTCGCCCGTCTCGATCGCGATCATCGCGGCCGCCCTCGCGCTCACCATCGCCGGCCCGGTCTTCCGGCGCGTGCTCGGCGGGCTCGTCGCGCTGCTCGGCGCGGGACTCGTCGCGCTCACCGCCACTGCCGTCGTCTCGCCCGCGGCCGCGATCTCCGGTCGTGTGACCGAGCTCACCGGCATCGCCGGCGACGACGGGGCGGGAGTGATCTGGAGCAGCCTCTCGGGGTGGGCCTGGGCGGGCGCGGCGGCGGGGGTCCTCGCGGCGGTGCTCGGGATCGCGGTCATCGTCACCGGCGGTCGCTGGGGCGTCGCCGGCCGCAAGTACGACTCCGCGGCGAAGCCGACGCGGGCTGAGGGCGCGCCGGACCGCATCTCGGACTGGGACTCGCTCTCCGAAGGCGGTGACCCGACTTCGTCGGATTGAGTCATCCTGCACCGCGAGCGGGGGCGCTCGCGGCGGCGTGGCCGCGAAACGCTTCGCGTTTCCCCGAGCGGCCGGCCGGGCGGTGACCCGACTTCGTCGGATTGAGCGCCGTTCGTCCCCGGCCGCAACTTCGGAGCTCACCGGTATTTCGGACCGAACCCTAGTGATCTGATCCGAAATACGGGCGAGCTCCGAAATACGGGGTGGGGATCCCTCTCGGCAGACGCAGGGGGCGAAACCACGCCCGAACCCGACGGAGATATCCGGTAGGCTGGGACCGTTCAAGTCTGTTCAGAGGAGATTCATGAGTACCCAGCACGGAGACCCTGGTCACGGTGATTCGCCGGCCGCATGGACGGCGGTCGTGGTGATGCTGATCGGCATCGCGGCCGGCACCGTCTTCTTCTTCCTGCACAATGCGACCATGGTGTGGGTGTGCGCCGGTGTGGTCGTCGTCGGCTGGATCCTCGGCTGGATCCTCTCCAAGGCCGGCTTCGGCGTGAACGGCCCGCGGTTCAGCCCCAAGTCGCACGACTGAGGTGCTCGAGAACCTGCTCGCGGGCTCGCTCGAAGACGCGAAGGCCCGCAGAGAACTCCGCTCCTATGCCCAGCTCGAAGCGGAGGCGCTCGAACGTGCTGCGGCTCTCGACGCGCTGGAAGCGCTCGCTCCCGCCGAGCACATGAAGGTGATCGCCGAGGTCAAGCGCGCGAGCCCGTCTCGCGGTCACCTCGCAGAGATCGCCGAACCGCACGCTCTCGCCGCGCAGTACGAGGCGGGCGGAGCGAGCGCGGTCAGCGTGCTGACCGAGGAGCGCAAGTTCAAGGGGTCGCTCGCCGACCTCGAGGCCGTGCGCAAGGCCGTGAGCATCCCGGTGCTGCGCAAGGACTTCATCGGCGACGAGTACCAGGTGCTCGAGGCCCGCGCGGCCGGTGCCGATCTGGTGCTGCTGATCGTCGCTGCCCTGCCTCAGGACCGCCTCGAGCGCCTGCACGACATGATCCGCGAGCTCGGCATGACCCCGCTCGTCGAGGCGCACTCGGCCGATGAGGTCGCACGCGCGGTCGATCTCGGCTCGCAGCTCATCGGCGTCAACGCTCGCGACCTGCGCACCTTCGAGCTCGACCGAGAGCTGTTCGGCCGCGTCGCCGACCAGATCCCGGCGGGCGTCGTGCGCGTCGCGGAGTCGGCGGTGCTCGACGTCTCGGACGTGGAGCGCTATCGGGAGGCGGGCGCCGACGCCGTGCTCGTGGGCGAGGCGCTCGTCACGGGCGATCCCGTCGCGACGCTGCAGGCCTACCTCAGCGTCTGACCGGTCGCGCGATCCCCACCCCATCCGATCCCATGCTCGGCAGGCCGAGCATCCGAACCGAGTAGGTCGATATGACAGAGCAAACGGGCGGGATTACCAGTCTCCGCGACCAGCACGGGCCGTTCTTCGGCGACTACGGCGGGCGGTACATGCCCGAGTCGCTCATCGCGGCGATCGACGAACTCACCGAGGCGTACGAGGCAGCCAAGAACGACCCCTCGTTCCAGGCGGAGCTGCTCGAGCTGCTCGCCTCGTACGCCGGGCGCCCCTCGCCGATCACCGAGGTGCCCCGCTTCGCCGAGCACGCGGGCGGGGCGCGCATCTTCCTGAAGCGCGAGGATCTGAACCACACCGGCTCGCACAAGATCAACAATGTGCTCGGCCAGGCCCTGCTCACGAGGCGTCTCGGCAAGACCCGCGTCATCGCCGAGACGGGCGCCGGCCAGCACGGCGTCGCCACCGCCACCGCGGCCGCCCTCTTCGGGCTCGAGTGCACCATCTACATGGGCGAGGTCGATACCGAGCGGCAGGCGCTCAACGTCGCTCGGATGCGGCTGCTCGGCGCCGAGGTGGTGCCCGTCAAGGCGGGCTCCCGCACCCTCAAGGACGCGATCAACGAGGCCTACCGCGACTGGGTCGCGAGCGTCGACCGCACGAACTACATCTTCGGCACGGCTGCCGGCCCGCACCCATTCCCGGCGATGGTGCGCGACTTCCAGAAGATCATCTCCGAAGAGGCCCGCGCGCAGCTGCTCGAACGCACCGGGCGTCTGCCCGACGCCGTCGTCGCGTGCGTCGGCGGCGGCTCGAACGCGATCGGCATGTTCGACGCGTTCCTCGACGACGAGGGCGTGAAGATCTACGGCGTCGAGGCGGCGGGCGAGGGGGTGGAGACCGAGCGGCAGGCGGCATCCATCGAGCGCGGACGCCCGGGCGTGCTGCACGGTGCGAAGACCTATGTGCTGCAGGACGAGGACGGGCAGACGATCGAGTCGCACTCGATCTCGGCGGGCCTCGACTACCCCGGGGTCGGGCCCGAGCACTCCTGGCTCGCCGACATCGGCCGCGTCGATTACATCCCCGCGACCGACGACGAGGCGATGCAGGCGCTGCGCCTGCTCAGCCGCACCGAGGGCATCATCCCCGCGATCGAGTCGGCCCACGCGCTCGCCGGCGCGATCCGCATCGGCCGCGAGCTCGGCCCCGACGCGATCATCGCGGTGAGCCTGTCCGGCCGCGGCGACAAGGACATGGCGACCGCGGGCCGATACTTCGGCCTGCTCGACGGCGGAACGGAGCTCGAGGGATGAGCGCGCACGAATCACAGGTCGCGGGTGCGATCCGCGCCGCGAAGCAGGAGCGTCGCGGTGCGCTGATCGGATACCTGCCGGTCGGGTTCCCCGATCTCGACACGAGCGTCGACGCGGCCATAGCGATGGCGCGCAGCGGCGTCGACGTGCTCGAGTTCGGACTGCCGTACTCCGACCCCGTCATGGACGGTGCAGTGATCCAGGAGGCGACCCAGACCGCCCTCGCGGGCGGGTTCCGCGTCGCGGACGTCTTCGAGGCCGTGCGTCGCGTGCGCGAGGCGGTCGACATTCCCGTTCTCGTGATGACCTACTGGAACCCGGTGCTGCAGTACGGCGTCGAGCGCTTCGCGACGGCGCTGGCCGAGGCAGGAGGCGCTGGTCTCATCACGCCCGACATCACCCCCGATGCGGCGGGGGACTGGATCGAGATGAGTGACCGAATCGGGCTCGACCGCGTGTTCCTCGCGGCTCCCAGCTCGACCGACGAGCGCCTTCGGCTCGTCGTCGAGGCGTCGCGCGGCTTCGTCTACACCGTCTCGACCATGGGCATCACGGGCGAGCGCGCGCAGCTCGACGCCGCGGCTCGATCCCTCACCGCGCGCCTGCGCGAGCAGGGCGTCGACCTGGCATGCGTCGGCATCGGTCTGTCGACCGCCGAGCAGGTCGCTTCGGCCCTCGACTACGCCGACGGCGCCATCGTCGGCACGGCCTTCGTGCGCGCGCTGCGCGACGGCGGCGTCGAGCGGCTCGCCGAGGTGGTGCGGGAGATCGCTGCGGGCACGCGGCGGTAAGTGAAGCAACGACGATAGACTGAGGCTCATCGTGTGCCCGCGGGCACTGTGTGAGTTGCGAGAAAGCAGAGCATGATCCATCCGTTGAGTATCCCGAGTCCCGAGATGCAGTTCTTCCAGATCGGGCCGCTGCGCATCTACATCTATGCGCTGTGCATCATCGTCGGCATCATTCTCGCCGCGATCTGGACGGGCCGGCGCCTGTCGCAGCGCGGAGGCGAGAAGGGCGCGGTGCTCGACTTCATGGTGTGGTCGCTGGTGCTCGGCATCCTGGGGGCGCGCCTCTACCACGTGGTCACCCACTGGGGGGACTATTTCGGGGCCGGCAAGAACCCGCTCGAGATCTTCGCGTTCTGGAACGGCGGGATCGCGATCTTCGGCGCCCTGCTCGGCGGAGCGATCGGTGTGCTGGTCGCCTCCCGCATCACCGGGATCCGCTTCTGGTCCTTCGCCGATGCCCTCGTGCCCGGTCTGCTCATCGCGCAGGCCGTCGGCCGTCTCGGCAACTGGTTCAATCACGAGCTCTTCGGCGGGCCGACGACCCTGCCGTGGGGTCTCGAGATCGAGTCGAGCAACCCGGCGTTCCCCATCGGCCTGCCCGAGGGCACGCTCTTCCACCCGACGTTCCTCTACGAGGCGGTCTGGAATCTGCTGGGCATCATCGTGCTGCTCGCCATCGAGCGCAAGTGGCGTCCTCGCTGGGGCAAGTTCTTCGCGCTCTACCTGATCTGGTATGGCATCGGCCGCACCTTCACCGAGTCGCTGCGCGTCGATCCGAGCCTCCTCTTCCTCGGCATCCGCACCAATGTGCTCGCGGCGTTCCTCGCCGTCGTGCTGGGCGTGGTGATCCTGCTGGTGCAGCGCAGGCGCCACATCGGCCTCGAGCGCTCGGTCTACCTGCCGGGCCGCCGCAACCCCGCCGACTCGGTGCTCGCAGACACCGCCGACCCCGAGGAGTTCTTCCACGTTCTCCCCCACGGGGACGCCCCGGCCGTTCCCTTCGATGCAGCGTCATCGGCATCGCGGGAGTCGGCTGAGGACCCCGCCCAGCCGATCCGCACCGCCTGACCCGACGAACTTCCCATCAGCAAGGAGCCGAC